>NZ_QTMD01000036.1:0-495 GCF_003602995.1 Bacteroides sp. AF25-38AC
TATATTGCATTGGCAATCAATTCGTTATAAAGTTTTATTCTTTTTACGACAGTCCCTACCTTAGCACCTCATTACAAAAATAACGCTTATGCAAGACATAATAAACGGACGCTGCGGCTGGTGCGGAACCGACGAGCTGTATGTGAAATACCACGATGAAGAGTGGGGAAAACCGGTAACAGACGACAAGACACTATTCGAGTTTCTTGTATTGGAAAGTGCCCAGGCCGGACTAAGCTGGATAACCATCCTCAAAAAGCGGGAAGGCTACCGCAAAGCCTTTTGCAATTTCGATACCGCGCAAGTGGCGCAAATGACCGATGAAGACGTGGAACGGCTGATGCACTTTGACGGCATCGTGAAAAACCGTCTGAAAATCAAGTCGACCATCACCAATGCAAAGCAGTTTCTTGTCATACAGAAAGAATTCGGCAGCTTTTACAACTATACGCTATCCTTCTTCCCCGACCGGAACCCCATTATCAATCATTTTCA
>NZ_QTMD01000036.1:505-38682 GCF_003602995.1 Bacteroides sp. AF25-38AC
CCGGTAACAGACGACAAGACACTATTCGAGTTTCTTGTATTGGAAAGTGCCCAGGCCGGACTAAGCTGGATAACCATCCTCAAAAAGCGGGAAGGCTACCGCAAAGCCTTTTGCAATTTCGATACCGCGCAAGTGGCGCAAATGACCGATGAAGACGTGGAACGGCTGATGCACTTTGACGGCATCGTGAAAAACCGTCTGAAAATCAAGTCGACCATCACCAATGCAAAGCAGTTTCTTGTCATACAGAAAGAATTCGGCAGCTTTTACAACTATACGCTATCCTTCTTCCCCGACCGGAACCCCATTATCAATCATTTTCAGTCATTGAGTGAGATTCCGGTATCATCTCCCGAATCAGATGCCATGAGCAAAGACATGAAAAAACGGGGATTCAAGTTCTTCGGCTCTACCATTTGCTATGCCCATCTGCAAGCTTCGGGGTTTATCAACGACCATCTGACGGATTGCATTTGCCGAAATCAGAAACAATAAAACAAAGAAATATACAGAAGCAAGCAAAACATCAACACAAAGCGGTCACCCTCCCCCATCGGAAAGGCGACCGCTTCAGTGTTATAAAATCTGTTTCTCAGTATGTAATACACTGAGAAGAAATGTTATTCTATTCCGATACTATGGCATACGGGAAAAAGGATGAACGTAAACTCATAATCAGCGTATGGCACCAGGTATTCCGGACGGGCTATACGTCCCCAACTGTCTTCGCAACCCAGACCAGCTTGCACCTTGTCGATACAGAGATTAGTCAAATCAGCTTCATCCACCTCTTGCGAGTGTCCTTGCTCTTTGCTCCAGCCTTCATCTAAAGACTCGATGGTATAGTGCAAGGCAGATGCGGAGAAGGGAGCGGCTGCCACAATCTTGATGCCATTACCAGACTGATCCAACATCTTCCACCAACGAATATCGGTCTTTGTTCCGTTTTCCTGCGGACGGATGTAGGGATAGAACTGCTCGGCCACACTTTGGCGATAAATGCCTAAGTCGGCGCAATGATTACGGTCAATATAGTTTTCAACCGGACCGCGTCCATAGTATTCAACGGTTTCAAAGCTGCGCGGCATAGGCATCTGCAGACCGAAACGGAACATGTTCGATACTTTGGCATTCTTGTCGGCAGTCAGCTTCTGGGTCACCTTGACGGCACCGGCATTGTTGATGACATAAACAAGGTTCAGCTTAGCTGAAACACCCGGCATGTCGTAAGCAGATTCTACAATCACCTGATTGTTCTCCGTGCGCTGTTTGAAAGAGGTCAGTTTGATTTCCGGATTCTTCCAAGCGATATATTTGCGTTGCAGATTGGCACCGTAGTCGTTGTCAACAGGCGCACGCCAGAAGTTTGGTTTTAAAGCCTCGCCGTCTTTAATCATATCCCGGCCATTCACTTCGTACTTGGTCAGATAACCGTTGTGCTTGTTGATTTCTACGCGGAAAGCATCACCGGAGACGATGAGGTAGTTCCAATCGTTATCCTGTACTTGGGGAGCCGTCATCTCGATATTGCTCTGTTCGCAGTTCTTCAATTCCATGGAAGGAGCTTGGTAAGGATTGAGCGTCAACTGGTCTTTTGCCACTACATGTCCGGCGGAAAGCAATCCTTCACGGTTCTTCAGCTTATAGGAAACATTCAGCAACCACTCGGTGCATTGGCAAGTCTTGCCCAAGTCCAACTTGATTTTGGCTGTCTGTTGGGGAGCTACATTCAGATTATCCACACGACCGGTCCGTATCACCTTACCGCCTTTCAGTACCTCCCACTCCATATAATAGGCAGAAAGATCACGGAAGAAGTATTCATTGAACACATTGATTTCACCGTTCTTCAAGTCGGCCGGAGTAGTCCAGATGTCCTGATAGATACGGCCTACCTCATACATGTGGGGATTGGGCACACGGTCGGGGCTGATAAGACCGTTATCGCAGAAGTTACCGTCGCTGGCATCAAAACGGTTAAAGTCACCGCCGTAGGCATAAATCATCTTACCGTTTTTTCCTGTCCAACGTACAGACTGATCAACAAAATCCCAAATAAAGCCACCTTGGAATTTGGAATATTTACGCACCAAATCCCAATATTCTTTAAAACCTCCTTGCGAGTTTCCCATCGCATGAGCATATTCGCACTGAATCAGGGGCTTTGTCATAGAATCATCCTCACTGTATTTCTTACATCCGTCATAGCCATAATACATCGGGCAATAGATGTCTGTCTTGCCTGTTTTACCGGCTTGTTCATATTGTACGGCACGGCTCGGGTCTTCAGCCTTTATCCAATCGTAGGCAGCTTCGAAATTAGCGCCATAGCCGGCTTCGTTGCCCAAAGACCAGAAAATGATGCTGGGATGATTGAAGCTACGCTGCACATTGCGCTGGTTACGCTCCATATGTGCTTTCCTATAGTCCTCACGTTTGGCAAGTGTCTCTTCCCCATAACCCATTCCGTGGGATTCGATATTGGCTTCGGCCACTACGTAAATACCATATTGGTCGCAGAGGTCGTACCAGAGATTATTGTCGGGATAGTGGCAGGTGCGCACGGCATTCAGGTTGAACTGCTTCATCACCTGAATATCCTGAATCATGCGTTCGCGAGAAATGACGTAACCACCGTCCGGATCCATCTCGTGGCGGTTGGCTCCCTTGAAGAGAACGGGCTGGCCGTTGACAAGTATCTGACTTCCTTTCAGCTCTATCTTTCGGAAGCCCACCTTTACGGGAATCACTTCACTGCTGCCTTGCAAAGTGGCACGCAGGGTATACAAGTAGGGCGTTTCTGCCGTCCACTTATGAGGATTCTCCACATTTATCAAGGCAGTAGCGTTACCTTTGGCGACAGCTGTAGCCACCTGTTTTCCGGCAGCGTCCAGCAGTTCAAGACTGATATTGCCGCCACCCTTCACATCAAGCTGTACTTTCAGGGAACCGTTCTTATAAGCAGTATCCAAATCGGGAGTGACACGGATGTCCTGAATGCGCTTCTTGTCACGGGCATACAAGTAGCAATCGCGCCCTACACCGCTATAACGGAAGAAGTCCTGGTCTTCCAGATACGTCCCGTCACACCAGCGGAATACCTGAAAGGCTATCAGATTCTTTTGTCCCGGCTTCAAGTAGGGTGTCAGGTTGAATTCAGCCTCCAGTTTGCTGTCCTCACTATAACCTACGTACTTGCCGTTTACCCACAAATACATATTGGAAGTCACGGAACCGAAATGAGCCATGATGTCCTTACTCTTCCAGTCGGCAGGTATTACAATCTCACGACGGTAGGAACCTACATTGTTATTCTCCGTTGGCACCTGCGGTGGATTGTTCTTGAACTGATTGCGCCAGGCATATCCGGTATTCACGTAGATAGGGTCGCCGAAACCGTTCAGTTCCCACATACCGGGAACGGCCATATCGCTCCATCCCTTGTCGTTGAACCCCACTTTCCAGAAATCCGTGGGACGGGCATCGGCATTCTTCACCCAGAAGAATTTCCAGATACCGTTCAGAGTCATGTAATTGGAAGAATGTTCTTTTGCTCCACGAGCCGCAGCATCTGCCGACTCATAGGCAAAATAGTTGGTGTGCATCGGAGCACGGTTCACGGCATTCACTTCAGGGTTTTGCCATTCAGTGAAGGACTGTGCGCTTGCGGCAATGGCAAAAGTCGCAAGCAGTCCGGTAATGAAATGTTTCTTCATGGTAAATAGTTTATAAAAATTAGCAACGGCATACAAGCAGAACCGGTATGCCGTCACAAAGATACGCCTATCCTATAATTAAAAGGAAGAATAATCGTTCAAAAAAGGCTGAATTTAATTCTTTAAATAAGTGTTCATAACTAGTTCACATAATTAAATAGGTGACTAAATGGGAATTTATTTTGATTGAGTACTTATCCGCAAACGATAGACTCCGAACGAACGAGGCTGAAGCTCCAGGCTCAGAGAACGGGAAGCCACCTCCACCGGACGAATACGTGGAACAATAGCCTCCTGCTCCAGTGTATTCTTGGCTTTCCAGTCATCACTTTGCAAATAGGTGCAGGAACCCGAGACAAGCTGCCGCTTCTTCAATCCGCTGAACTCTATCTGTACCTTCTCCGATCTGCTGCCCGCATTGACAAGCTTCAGAATTACTTCTCCCGTAGGAGCATCCAGCACTGCCGATGCATAAAGGCTGTCCTGCCCCGTCACGGGTTTTCCGTCCATTTGCAGGTTCAGCACATCTGTTCCGGCATTCATACCGTACATCTGCTGTACGTAATAGTTGGGAGTCCGCATCATACGGAGATTGTCGAACCAAATCAAATCGGGATTCCACTGCCAGGCATCCACATGGGCAAACAACGGAGCATAGGTAGCCAGGCGCACCACATCGGCATTACGTTCCAGTCCCGTCATAAAAGCTGCTTCGGACAGTGCCGCCAAGAAATTATTGGCTTTCCCGGTGGGGTGGTCATGCGATGCATATTCACCGGCAAAGACTTTCGGTCCTTTACGGTCATAGTCATCATAGCGGGCAGCATTGGCAAAGAACCAGTCGGGAGCCATATAATAATGCTCGTCCACCAAATCCACCCCGATGCGTTTCATTTCGGGCCAGAGGTAATCGAACTTGTCCCCATCTGCACTCGGACCGGAAGAACCTACAATCTGCATATCGGGATATTCCGCACGGATGGCTTTCGTGAACACTTCCAGACGCTCGGGATAGACTTCCCCCCACTGTTCATTGCCGATGGCAATCATTTTCAGACCGAACGGTTCGGGATGTCCCATATCGGCACGCACCTTTCCCCACTTGGAGGTTGCAGCACCGTTGGCAAACTCGATGAGGTCGAGGGCATCCTGCACGTACGGGCCGAGTTCTCCAAGGGGAACCACTTCGTTGCTTTCGTATTGGCAGGACAGCCCGCAGCTCAGTACCGGCAGAGGCTCTGCACCGAGGTCTTCACTCAGCAGGAAATATTCGTAAAAGCCAAGTCCGTAACTCTGGAAATAATCCGGGAAAGCTTTATGCTTGAATGTATAGTTCCAGCGATTTTCGTTCAAAGGACGGTTCTCTACCGGACCCACGGAATTCTTCCATTGATAACGGGTGGCAAGGCTGTTGCCTTCGATGATACAACCGCCGGGAAAACGGAATACTCCGGGATTGAGGTCATAGAGGGCTTGTACCAAGTCGGCACGCAATCCATTCTCACGCTTCTTCCAAGTGTTCACCGGGAAGAGAGAGATGTGGTCCATATCTACCGTACCCTCCGTCTGCAACACAACACGCAGACGCGAGCGAACATCGGTAAAAGGAGCTTTCAGCACAGCCGTCAGCTTCTGCCATTCACTGCCTTTCACTTCCAGTTCCTTCTTCAGGAGATTCTCTCCGTTGGAATTCACCAGTTCGACGGAAAGCTTCATTGGTTTGGTATCCGGCGTACGGACATAGGCGGAGAAACGGTAATCTTCTCCTTTTTTCAGGCCGATGCCACGATAACCTTCATTATCCAGTCCGGCACGCAAAAGACAGCCGTCATTGGTAATGCGCACATAATGCGGATTGCGGTCGAAGCAGGGCCGCTCGTCCTGTACCGTCACCTCGCCGAAAGGTATCCACCCCACCAGCGGCTGCGGGAACTCAAAAGAGCGGTTCTTTACCAGTTCGGCATACAAACCACCGTCCGCACCGAAATTAATGTCTTCGAAGAAGATTCCATACATGGCAGGATTTATCCGAGCCGTCGGTTTTGATACATCAACAGTCATCACATGCTGTTGCGCCTGCATGCCAAGAACAACGAACAATGTCAATAGAAATAAAAGTCTTTTCATGGTTTTAATCTGTTTATAACGATAGCATAAGCTAAATTATGACGACATACTTACCTATTCTACATCAATCCTATTTACCGGCAACCATACATCCATCTTGCCCTCACCCCGGTGTGCCCATGCATAATAAGGTATCAGGGTCAGCGTCACATCTCTGGTTGCCAACTTTCCGGCAGCATCAAAACCAAGAGCCTGCACTTCTGTGGTAATTTCGTTGATGCCATACAGCAGTTCGGGCTTCTCCGTCACCTGGAATTTCGGATGACGGTTCAGGATGATATTCTGTATATTAAAATCATTATCGGCCCACTCGGCACAATAAACGATAGGACCACGCTCAACGGCCACCCGTCCACGGTCGGCAACCACTTTTTCATTGGCTTTCACCACACGGGGTTGCATGTCGAAATGCACCTCTACCACATCCCCTTTCTTCCACTTCCGGTCTATCCGGAGATAGCCTTTACGAAGTTCACCGGTCACCTCCTCGCCATTCACCAATACACGATAGCCCAACTTCAGGTCGTCGGCATACGAATAAAGGTCACTCGGAAGTACACTGCCGCGCACCCAACCCGGAATACGGATATTCATCGTAAACGGCAGGTTGCCCTGAGCCACCTTCACACGAATATCTCCGTTCCAGGGGTATCCGGTTTCCTGCTCCAGCACCACTTTCTTTTCATTCAACTTCAGCTCGGCACGGTTGGACAAGAAAAGGTTGACGTACACCTGATTGTCTTTCACGGCATACACATATCCCGGCAAAGAAGGAATGAACCGGCTGATGTTGCTAGGACAGCAGGCACAACCAAACCACGGCTGGCGTGTAATCGTATGGTCGGCATTAAAGTGATACTTACCATCGCAAGACAACGGATTGGGATAGAAGAACTTGCCTCCGTCCAATGAAACGCCGGAGATTAATCCGTTGTAAAGCGTACGTTCCAGCACGTCGAAATACTTGGAATCGCCATGCAGCAGAAAGAGGCGGTAATTCATGTAAACATTGCCGATGGCGGCACAGGTCTCATTGTAGGCAGTCAGATTCGGCAATTCATAGTTATCACCGAAAGCTTCGCCCGCATGACGCGCACCGATACCGCCGGTAATATATATCTTCTTGCCGACGATATTCTCCCATATCTTGTCGATAGCCTTGATGTAGGAGCTGTCACCCGTAATGGCAGCCACATCAGCCATACCGGAATACATGTAACCGGCACGTACGGCATGTCCCACTGCCTCTTCCTGCTCCAGTACAGGCTTGTGCGACTGCAAATAGATGTCCTTGCGTGCCGTAGTGCCGCGCGCGTCGAGGAAGAACTTGGCCTGGTCGAGATATTTCTTATCTCCTGTCACGGTATAGAGGCGTACCAATGCCATTTCGGCAATCTGATGTCCGGGAATCACACGCTTCTGTCCGGGGCCTTCACCGATATTCTTGCATACGCAGTCGGCATAACGGATAGCTATATCCAGGAAGTTCCGCTTGCCTGTAGCTTGATAATAAGCCACAGCCCCTTCCACCATGTGACCCAGATTATAGAACTCGTGGCTCAAATTCTCCACCTCCGACCAGCGGTCCGGCCCCGACCAATCGTGCGGATGCTTGGGATTCATGGTACGTGCGGTGTAAAGATACCCGTCCGGTTCTTGGGCGGCGGCCACTATGACCAATACGCTGTCGATATATTCTTCCAGTTTCTTGTCCGGGTAAGTCTGCAAGGAGTAACTTGCACCTTCAATCGTCTTATAGACATCCGTATCGTCAAAGGAGAAGCCTCCCACCTTATACTCATCACTGGGATGAGTAGCTTTCACAAAGTTTTCATAACGTCCCGTTTCCTCACACTTACTGAAAGCCAACGGGATGGTTACCTCGCGGCTTGCCTTCAAGCGTTGTCCCCAGAAACTGTCCGTCACCTTCACTGAAGTGAAAGGAACCGGGTCGATGGGATAACCGGAATGCAAAGTCTGTTGCTTTTGTGCCGACACACTGCCGGTCATGGCTGCAACAAGTGCCAAAGTCAATAATCGTATCATATCTTTTAAGTTTTTAAGTTCTTAAGTTCCCACGCACGGAATTACACGGATTTATCCTTATTTCCCCTTATTCTCATGGATACGTATCACCGTAAACGAATAGGCAGGCAAGGTATAAGGAAACTCCGTACCGCCGATGTCGACGAAGGCGGAAGTCACGGAACGTGCCTGCTTGTCTTTCGGGTCACCCGTCAGGAGCGTCTTCACTGCCGAGGGATTCTGCAAGTCGATGCCCTTCAGCTTCACTGTAGAGGAAACCTCCACCGGAAGCAGGTTCACCAGCTTTACAATATGGTCACCCGTGGCCTCATCCTTTACCACCGAAACACCGACGCGCTTACGGACAGCCTCTTGCCCATTATTCAGTGTGACGTGCGAGGTGATGTACTGCGTACCCGCATTCTGTCCGTACATCTGCTGTGTGTAGTAGCCCACGGTAGGCTTCACTTCCGTGTTATTGAAATAAATCAAGTCGGGATTCCACTGCGTATGGCCTTCCTTCGCCAGCAACGGGGCGTACGAGGTCATCTCCACCACATCGGCATTACGTTCCACCGAAGTCAGATAGAGAGCTTCTGCCAACGCTGTCTCTATGTTGTTGGAACGTCCGGGCAGGTGGGCGGCATATTCGCCCAGATAGACCTTGGACTTGGTACGGTCATAACGGTCGTAGTAGTCCTGGTTGTGAATCATCCAGCCCGGATCCACGTAATAGTGTTCGTCCACCATGGGCACGCCCAGTTCCGTGGCAAGGCGCCAGCCCTCCGCATAGTCCGTGCCTTCGTAGAAGGGACCTACAGTGCCGACAACCGTAATTTCGGGATGCTTCTCCCTGACAGCCTTGTATATCATGGCAAAGCGCTCCTCAAACACTTCGGTAATCATATCCTCGTTGCCGATGCCGATATACTTCAGATTGAAAGGCTTGGGATGGCCTGCCTCAGCACGCTTCCTGCCCCACACAGTGCGGCGTGCATCGCCGTTGGCATACTCTATCAGGTCGAGCACATCCTGGATATAGGCAGGCATCTCTTCCATCGGGATGCCACCCTGCTGGCCGTAGCGCATCAGTTCCTTGTTGGCCCCCTGCGGACAGTTGTCGGCATAGTGCGAGTGTGTGCCCGAATTCTGGCACGGCACGCCCGCTGCCAATACCGGCAGAGGTTCGGCACCTATATCTTCGCAGAAGCGGAAGTACTCGAAGTAGCCCAGTCCGCGTGTCTGATGATACCCCCACAGATTGCGCAACGGCTTACGCGCTTCGAGCGGTCCGATAGAGCCTTTCCAGTCATAGATATTATCAATGCCGTCGCCATGAGCCACGCAGCCGCCGGGGAAGCGGACGAAGCGTGGATGCAGGTCGGCAAGCGTCTGCGCCAGGTCGGCACGCAAGCCGTTCTTATGGCCCTTGAATGTATTTTGCGGAAAAAGGGAAATCATATCGAGATGCAGTGTCCCCACCGTCTGCGGCTGGAGCGAGAGGACGGCGGCACGCACGTCGGCATTCGCCGTCAGCACCGTCTGCTGTTTCTTCCACTCTTTGGAGGACACATTGACGGAAGAGCGGGCAATCTCACGGCCCGTCTGGTCGAGCAGGCAAACAACCACCTTGCCTCCCTTGCTGCCCGGTGCCACGCGGGCGAAGAGAGAGAAATCGTACTTCTCCCCTTTCTTCAAGCTGATGCCGTCGAAACCGTCGTTCTGCAATGTCACTCCGGGACGCGCCTCCAATACGGCATAATGAGGGTTATTGGGATGAATGGGGTCGGCAGCGGCAATGGTAACGGCAGCCGAAGTATTCCCCTCTTTCACCGCCCAGGCATATGTGCCGTCCCAACCTTGGTGTGAACCGTCCTTAGACGAATACTCGAAGTCGCGGTTCTGTACCAGCTCGGCATACAGTCCTCCATCCGCAGCATAGTTGATGTCTTCGAAGAAAATACCTATCAGATGCTTGCTGATGGTTTTTGCACATTCCGTCTCCACTTCGATAGTCGCCTCCACCGGTTTCAGTCCGGCAAAACGTACGGGGTCTTGCTCGGTACGTTCGGCATGGAGTGCCTGGCGGTACTTCTTATGCTCTGCAAAGGAGATGACACGCTGCACCGTGGCATACGGTACACGCTGCATCCAACCCTGCTGTACGGTACCGTTCAGCAGAACCTCCTTCCGCACGTTAGGATAGACCTCCGCCGGCCGGTATTCGGCAAGGCGAGAACGGTCAAAGTATTTCTGCGCTTTCCATTGCAGCAAGTCGGGAGACTCGACGTATGCAAGGGAGTTTCCGCTTTCCGTCAGTTCCCAGATACAGTGCCAACGGTCGTCGGCACGGGTCTGCATCAAGTGCGGTTTCAGCATCCGCTTCATTTGCCCCCAGGGGCCGAAGTCCGAGTTGACAAAGGAGCTGCCCTCTGCCACGCTGAACCATCGGTTGCCATTGGGACTCCAGGCTAGTTTCAGACCGCCACTGCCGTCGGCATGGGAGTAGGAAAAGAGATAGACTGAATCGGGTTCATTCGCCACTCCATTCGTTATAGCCTGCAAAGGAACGGTCAGTGTCAAGAACAGACACAAGGACAATAATTTCAAGAATCTATTCATGGTATTAAGTCGGTATTAATCATTCACATTTAGTTCGATAGTCACAATCAGCCGTATTCTGAATGCCATTCAGTCGTATAGTGAATAGGGTTCAGTCGTATAGTGAATGCCATTCAGTATACGACTGAATCAGGACAATTATAAACCTCTGATAATCAAAGATTTGCAAAAGGAGTAATCCGTTATGATATATCATTACAAAACAAGGGTTGCTCCATGCCTTCTTTATTCCACGATTACCGCCCCTCCCTGCGGCTGAACCGTGAGTTGCAGAGAGCCGTCAGTCTTTATCTTCTGCAGCTTTAATTGAGGCTGCATCTTCTTGTCATCACTATACAGAGACACCTCTTGTCCTGCCAGCACAGGAAGGTCAAGCTTCAGTTTCAATGGTTCCGCCGTTGCATTGACAGCGGCTATGTACCACGTGTTGCCATGACGACGGGCAAGAACAATATATCTCCCCGGATAGCCGTCAATGAAACGGGTCTCGTCCCAAGTAGTGGGCACTTGTTTCATAAAGTCGAGGCAGATTTGCGGAGCATCCGTCAAGTTATTAGGTGCCAAGGCGAAGTTCTGGATAGGATTTTGGAACAGCACTGCCGTTGCCAGCTGAAAGATGTCCGTGGTGCGGCGAATAGTTCCGCCATCGTTGCTGCGGTTCAAACGCTTGTTCAGGAACACACCGCCAAACTCCATGCATCCCACAGCATTGCGGATGAAAGGGTGCAGCGTGGCATTGAACGCCTCGTTATCACAGAAATGCTGGCTAAATACCAGATTCTCGGAAGCCAGCACCGCCTCGCTGCCTACGTAATTGGGATACATCCGTTCCCAGCCGCGAGGCAAGGTACAGCCGTGGAAGATAACCATCAGACCGTGGCCGTCGGCATCGCTCAGAATCTCCTCGTACAAACGCAGGGTCTCCTGCTTGTCACCGCCGAAGAAGTCTACTTTGATACCCTTCACACCCAGACTTTGCAACCAGCGCATCTCTTGCTTGCGGGCAATGGAGTTATCCATCCGGTTGACGGGACTCTGCTCTATATCGTTCCAGTAACCACTGGAGCTATACCACAAGAATACCTCCACACCCTTGCTACGGGCATACTTGATAAACTGTTCCATGCGGTCGCGACCGATGTTGTTGTCCCACCAGTTGTCAATCAATACATATTCGTATCCCATGGCGGCTGCCAAGTCAACATAGCGCACCTGGTCGTCGTAGTTGATGCTGCCGTCCTGCCAGAGAATCCAGCTCCATGTGCCACGGCCCGGCTTGTAATCATGGGTGGTGGTATAGCGTGGTTCCACTACATCCCAGGGGACGGTGGTTTCCACAATCGGCTTCAAGGTTTCCCCCACCGTCACAGTACGCCACGGCGTGGAGCCCGGCAGGGAAAAGGCAGGTGACACCGTTCCGTTGCCGTTGTTCTCTTCCGGCATGGGGAAAGCAATGCGATACACGCCGTTATCCCAATCACTCAAACGCGAGCCACAATAACGGCTGTCCACTCCGGTTTCACTGAGCAGTACCCAGCCGTCATCCCCCACCTTGAACAAGCAGGGAAATGTATATCCATGTCCATAACCCGAACGTTCGTTCATCGGGGCATCTGCCTTATATTCTTCTTCGTAACTGGGTTTGGTACGCTTCCACCCTATCATGGCGTCGCTCTGCGGACAAAGGAAAGTGGTGGTCTGCGACGGGAAGCGGAAGCCGGTCCGTTCGCTGTTCACCGTGACGCTTCCTTTTCCCTGCTCCCTCGGCAGGGTGTAACGGAAAGCCACGTCATTGTTGCTGACGCGGAAAGTTATCTGCACATTCTTCCCCTCACCGTTGACGAATGAACAAAGCAATTCGTTTGCCCAGTAATGGATGCGCGAAGCTTTGATCCGGGATTGTTCATAAACCGTATCGAGAGCTGTGACTTTATGTTCCTTCAACTGCAATCCTCTATAGAAATCACCCACATTTGTCTCCATCCCCAAGGGAGAAGATTCCAGCATTTGCTTTCCATTGTAGGTGACGGCGTAAGACACTTCGCCGTTGGCTGACGGGCAGGATACCGTAAGCTGCAATTTTCCATCCGGACCATTGACAGATACACTCTGTGCTGCCAGCGGACCTGAGAGGGCAAACAGCCAAACCAGTAATTTCAATCTATTCTTCATGGTATTAAATTATTATGTTACATCATTAAATCAAAGGGTAGGCACCACCGGCTTGATGGTTCCGTCTTCATTGAACTCCATCCGGTCTATGCAGACTTCACGATGAACGCCGGGACCATCTTTCAAGTACCATTTATTGATACGGTGGTAAACGATTCTCCACTCATCTGTACCGGGAATCTGCAATACAGCGTTGTGTGCCGGACCGTAAATCTCCTTTTCCGGATTCTGAATCAGTACAACGGGTTGCTTGGCAACTTCGATAGGACCGAGCGGCGACTTGGACGTACCGTATGCCACATGGTAATTGGGCGAACCGGTATCGTCTACCGACCACATGAAATAGTAGAGCCCGTTGCGATAAAAGACATAGGCTGCTTCGCGGAAAGCATAGTCCTGCAAGGTGCCTCCCTCCGGCGTCATCACCGTAACGGTATTTTCCTTGATGGACACCATATCGTCGTTCAGCTCGGCACCTGCCATGTAGCCGTTGCCCCAGTAAAGATAGGATTTGCCCGAAACAGGGTCTGTAAACACATCCACATCAATCTGTTGCCCGCCACCGACGGGTGAAGCAGTAACGACAGGGCGTCCCAAATCGGTGAAAGGGCCGGCCGGAGAATCGCTCGTAGCCACTCCAATCTGCTTGCCGCCGCCATTCTTGGGGTTTCCACTGTAATAGAAGAAGTATTTATACTTACCGTCCACTTTTTTCTCTTCAATGCAAGGCGCCCAAGCATTGCCATCTGCCCAGGGCACTTGCTCCGACTTCAAGTCCAGCATGACGCCTTCATCCTGCCAGGTCTTCAAATCCGTGGAGGAGAATACGGTGAAATACCAGCCTCCCCAACCCGGCTGTCCGTCCGTAGTAGAATAGATGTAATACTTTTGGGTCTGATGGGAATAAAGGATTTCCGGGTCGGCATGGAAACCCGGCAATACGGGATTGTTGGGCAATGCGCCCAGTTCTGTCGGCTTGCCCCATTCATCGGTAATGCGCAACAGCTCATGGCGGGTAATGGGGATAATGGTCCCATGACGGGGATGGAAGTTCATCTTCACCTCGCTGTCTATCACCTTAAAATTCTTCAAGTCAGTGGTTTCCGTAAACTGATAGCTTCCTTTCATATAGACGTCGTACATCAGGATATACTTATCCTGCCCTATCAGTTTGAAAGTGCCCGCACCCTCTACGGCTTCCTTAGTCTGTTGCTTGTAATCGGGCTCTTCCGTCCATGCCCCGGAGGTCAGGGAACGGGTGGTGGCCACCTTTATGCCGTTTCCATGCCCTTCCGTCTTATAGAAAAGGTGGAAAACACCATCCTTATAGACAATGTCTCCATCGATGCACGATTTCCCGTTCTCCGGCAGAAACAATGGCTTGGGCTCTCCCTCCAAATCCGTAAACTCCGCATTGGCATAAGCATAATATATGACATCGGCTCCATCGCCATGCAGCATAGACCAATACACCATGTACTTTCCCACCTCCGGGTCGTAGATAGTCTGCGGAGCCCATACACGCTTCAAATCCTCCTGACCTGAATAGCGCTTCTGTATATTGATAACGGAGTGAGACCAGTTGACCAAGTCGGTAGATTTCAGCAAAACCATGGCACGGTTGGAACTCCATCCATTGGCTGAAACCATATCTGTCACTACCATATAGAAAGTCTTGCCATCCTCGCAACGAAGGATATGCGGGTCGCGGACTCCCCCGGTGGAGCTGATGACTTTCGAGTCGATTACCGGTTCATTATCATTCAATGCCCAGTAGGTATAACCGTCCATGCTTACAGCATAGCGCACAGCTTCTTCATCGCCACTATTCCCAGTGAAATAAGTGAACAAATAAGCTACATAATCTTTTTCGGGAAAGGATTTTTGCCAGGAATATCCCGGAAGTGCAAACAACGACAATAACATTGCCGCCAAAAGCATCCGGAAAGTGTTTTTCATCCGTACAATCATAATCTTTTTATATTAAACCTTTTAACGGGTGTAAAATTAACACTATATACATTATAATACAAAGAAAGTGTATATGTTGTGTAACATATACACTTATTTAATCTCTCCAATCAGTCGGCATTCAAAAAACGCACCATCTCACAAGCTGCCAGCAGAAATGCCCCTACCCCAAAGTTAGCAGTAGAGTTGGCATCAACCACTTGTCCGGGAATGGCTTTCTCGCCAATCGGCTGTACATACCCTATGCGGCCATCGGGCTGCAAGGCTACAGTAGTCAGATAATTCCACGCCTTCATCACTACGGGTTGATAAGTAGCCTTGTCCAGCAAGCCGTTGTTCATCCCCCATAACAGACCATAGGTAAAGAAAGCCGTACCGCTGGTTTCAGGACCGGGAGCATGCTCAGGGTCGAGCATACTGCGTGTCCAGTAGCCTTCCGGCT
Source organism: Bacteroides sp. AF25-38AC (assembly GCF_003602995.1). Classification (NCBI taxonomy): domain Bacteria; kingdom Pseudomonadati; phylum Bacteroidota; class Bacteroidia; order Bacteroidales; family Bacteroidaceae; genus Bacteroides; species Bacteroides sp. AF25-38AC. The sequence continues at coordinate 15,581 of NZ_QTMD01000036.1, forward strand.
GCTGGCAGGCAGCCACGGATTTGGCCATCGTCTGGAAGCGGTCTATGTACTCCTGGCGGTATTGGTCTGTTTCGGGCAGGTCTTTCAGTACCTTTGCCAAGGCAGCCAGCACCCAACCGTCGCCACGCGCCCAGAAGTCTTTCTTACCATTCACACTTTTATGTTTTGGATAAATATATTTGCCGTCGCGATAGTATAGGCCTTCCTCCGCATCGTACATGATGCTGTTGGCATAGGTCCAGTATTCATGCAGTTTCTCCAGATATAACGGATTGCCGGTCAGCTTGTACATCTTTGTCATAACGGGCATTACCATGTAAAGTCCGTCTGCCCACCACCAATAATCGTTCTTGTCCGTACTCATCTGGTATTCCATCACTTCGCGCGCACGGGCTATCTTCCCGGAATCCGGCTTCACGGTATACAAATCCGCATAAGTCTGGAAACAAATCTGATAATCACCGAAAAGCACATAATCATCACTCTCCCCATAGCTGTACTTCCACTCTTCCTTGTTGTCACTCTTCGCGCCTTTCCATTCATTATGTTCTGCCCACGCCTCGGAATAGGCATAGCATTCCGGATTACCGGTCAGGAAGAACACCTCCATGTTTCCCGTATGATAGGCGGCATTGTCCCAGAAAGAGCGCCCATGTTGCGGATGGGTCTCCTGCCAATAGTTGTTCACCCGATTGATAATCTCAATCACTTCTTCCGGTTTCGGCTGCTGAGCGGTGCATGAGAACAGTCCCCAGCAAAAAGCCAAACCCAATAAAAATAAGCATGTCGTTTTCATATACTAATACTGTTCTTTTATCTTATTACTTCCAATACATATACCGATTGCGGTGCAAACTCCACAACCCGCTCTCCGTCTCCTTGCTTGGCATGCTGCACAAATAGATGCAGCCGCTTCCTGCTCTTCCACAATTCCGTGTCATGAGACGGTTCCCAGGCACCGACAGTGAAGTCGGTCAAATCGCTGATGCTCCACTTACTGTTTGCCACATCCGTAGCGTGCGCCAAAGAGACTTTGCTCCCCCGTTCTTCATCCCTGAATACATAAAATATCTCCCCGCCATCTACTACGATGCGCGGACGGGCCATCGGAATCATCTTCGTGCCTCCACCTTTCAGGGAAAACGGAGTGGTACGCCCGGAGACCTGGCGGCTGTGCCACATCTGCCCGTCATGCCAGACAATCCGGTATTGCGGGACGTCGCTGTCCGGGTCGCGCCAATAGGAAGCAATGTACGGATTGCCGCCTGCATCGGCACTCATGCTGGTCTGGTTTATCAGTTCCGAATTCTGAGGAATGCGGCAGGCATACTCTGCATTACCCAGACGGATGGGCAAATCATATTTCTTGCCATTTGCCTTATACCATGTTACGCCATTGTCAAAGGAACGGGCGTAGCATAGGTCATGGTTGGTTTCCACATGCCAAGTCTCGCGCCAGACCCACGACAGATGGATGGTTCCAAGCTCATCTACATATAGCTGCCAGTAAGCATTGCGCTTGTTCTCGCCATCAATCAGTACATCCTGCACACGGCTCCATTTCTTCTCCTTCAAGGAATAGCGGTTCATCACCAGGTTGCCCCGGCCGGAAGAACCGGAACGGTATGCAAACAGCAGGTCGCCTCCGGACAGCAGATAAAACTCCGGATAGGTTACATTGCCTTCATCCACGCCCGTCATGGGCTCCTTCTCACCCAATTCCAGTGAATGGGGTGCAATGCTGCGACAGTAGTTCAAGGGCTGTCCGTGATGGTCGAAGGCTACATGAATATACCCGTCACCATCCAGCATCATGCTGATGACGTTATGGGCATCCTTCACATTCCCTTTATACTGTGTGCGGTGCAGTGTCCACTGTCCGGCATGGAGGTTCCGTTTTCCAAGAGTCAGGAACCCTTCCGCATCATAGTAACTGATGTATTGCTCGTCACCTTGCGTCACCAGCGAATTATTACGGAATACGGCAGTGTTGACGGAAGTCTGGCTGTATCCTTTCCCCACTTCCACCAGATGCGTTTCGGGAAGGACACCGGCAGCACCCTGTGCACAGAGTGCCACCGGAAATCCACCAATCCCCCAAACAATTAATATAAATACTATAAAAAATGAATCAGTCTTACTCATAATAGGCATGGTCTTTGGGGAATTCTTCACCACCCCACGCCTTTTTCGAGGTCCATGCCTGCGGAGCATCTGTCCAGAACGGATGGTCGGCGGGCAAGCCCAGGGGCAAGAATGCCAGGGAAGCCATGTAAAGGCTGCCGTTGTTAGTATACCAGTCGGAGATATGAGGCTGGGAACCATTGAATCCCAATGTCAGAAAACCTTTCTCGTTGAAGTTCCGGTTGTCACCGAACATACGGTTGATGACAGCTGTCATGGCAACACGTACCTGTCCGTTCGACAATTCCTTGGGCAACCATCCACGCCATGCCAACAAAGCCAATGGTTGGAGGGTACCGGTGCGGTAGGTAATGGAACGCCCGAATACGGGGAAGGCCCCCTCGGGAGAGATGAAACGTTCCAGAATCATGCCGAAACGCTGCATGCGCTTCTGGGCACGCTGGAAATTGCAATCCGGCGCATTCCATATCTTATTTTTTCCACTGTTCGTAAAGACTTCCAGACACTCCACATACATGGGATGGAGTACGAAGCTGTTGTAATAGTCAAAGGCAAATCCCGGTCCGTCGCTATAGAAGCCGTCACCTACATACCACTCTTCCACCTTGCGCAGAGCGGAGACAATACGGTAAGCATCACTCTTGGCACCAGCCTTGCGCAGGAAACATTCTACCGTAGACGAGAACAGCAGCCAGTTGGTATAAGGAGGGTCCACACGGCGCAACTGGGTGAACTCTTCAATGTAACGCCGTTTAGTCAAACTATCCAGAGGCACCCACAAAGCATCGTATCCTCGCAGGAAGCTTTCAGCAACATAAGCGGCATCGACCAGCGGCTGTCCCTCTTTCCGCCAAAGTAGGTAATCCTGACTTTCCGGGTCTACCGCCTGCGCATAACTTTTCAATGCCCACTCGCGGAGCTGCCTGCGCTGCTTGCCTTCGGCAGTGTCATCGTCCGGCAAAGAGAGCCAGGGTGCCAACCCCGCCATCAGACGTCCGAAACATTCCATATAGGTCACCCGTTTGTCGCGTCCATCCCAAGTGGGGCTAAGCTCCACCTGCATATTTTCCTGGAGCTTCCCTTCACTCATATTGCTCAGTACCGGAGCAGCCATTTGATACAACACCCCGGCCCAAAGTTCGCGGTCTGTCACTTCCTTCTCTTTTTTCTTCTTGGCAGCCATTTCCTGAGCGGGCAGCAATAAAACTGCCACCAGCAGCAGCCATAAGTAGTTACTTTTTCTCATGATATTATTTAAGTTTGTTTTTCAATACTGCAAAATTACCCCATTCCCGGTAATTTCGGGGGCACTATTGTTTCAAAAAGGGGTAAATATCGGTCATTAGTACCCCAAAAGCTCAGAAATCACAAGAAAAAGCCTAAGATTAAGCCGTGCTACGACGGAAGTGAATAAAGTATTTGCCGCTATATTTGTTTCTTCATGAACTGCACCAGTACGAGGGCAATGCAATAAGCTATAATCTGTTCAAACCAAAAGTCAAGTCCTTCAAACATATTACTCATTATTTTAATAGACACCCATTCCTTTTTCTGATAACAAAGGAAAGGAGTTTATTCGGAATAATGAATTTCCATACGACTCAAAAAATGTTCTATTTTTCCGGATTACAGACAAAACTGAGAATATCCACCAAGACACTGACTACTTCCATATTACATTAAATGTCCCGAAAACCGATATATTCTCCTGCCAAAAGACTATTTTTGCAACAAATATCCATAAGCATACCATGGCAGGCATCTATATTCATATACCTTTTTGCAAGACACGCTGTATCTATTGCGATTTTTATTCCACCACTCGCAGCGAATTGAAGCAGCAGTACATCCGTGCCTTGTGCACTGAACTGAAAACCCGCAAGGGTTATCTGAAGGAAGAACCGATAGAGACCATCTACTTTGGCGGAGGAACTCCCTCACAGCTCGCTCACGAAGATTTCGAGCAGATATTCCGGACTATCAAAGAGGTGTATGGAACAGAACATGCCGAAGAAATTACCCTCGAGGCCAATCCCGACGACCTGACGGAAGAATATGTGTCCATGCTGCGCACCCTCCCCTTCAACCGCATAAGCATGGGGATACAGACATTCGACGCCCCCACCCTGAAACTGTTGAACCGCCGGCACAATGCCGCGCAAGCCATCGCAGCCATACACCGCCTCCGCCAAGCCGGCTTCCGGAATATCAGCATCGACCTCATCTATGGACTACCGGATGAAACAGACCAACGGTGGGAACGCGACCTGCAACAAGCCGTCGGCCTTGATGTGGAGCATATCTCCGCTTATCATCTGACTTACGAAAAAGGCACCCGCATCTACGAAATGCTGCAGAGCCATCGTATCAGCGAAGTGGACGAAGAGAGTAGCCTGCGCTTCTTCTCGGCGCTCATGGACACCCTGGGAGCCGCGGGGTATGAGCATTACGAAATATCCAACTTCTGCAAGCCCGGCATGTACTCACGCCACAACACTGCTTACTGGAAAGGCATTCCGTATTTGGGCTGCGGCCCTTCCGCCCACTCCTTCAATGCGGAGACAAGGGAATGGAACACAGCTTCTCTGGAAGGATACATAAAGTCCATTGAAGAGGGGCACCGTTCCTCCGAAACAGAAATTCTGGATAAAGTGACCCGTTACAATGAATACATCATGACTTCCCTGCGTACCATGTGGGGAATCTCCCTGACATATACGGAAGAAGCCTTCGGCACAGAGTTGTGCCAATATTGCACGAAAATGGCAGCCCCCTACCTCCAAAGCCACAAACTGGAGATGCAGGCAGACCGCCTGCGCCTGACCCGGGAAGGCATCTTTGTTTCGGACGGCATAATAAGCGACCTGATGTTCATTGATTAACAGCAAAACCGGGAGACTGCATGACCGAACAAGAAGTCAGACGCTACTTGCGCCAAATGAAGGAAGAAGACTCGGAACGGGCTTTTCACAGTTTCTACAATCTGTGCTACGACCGCTTGTTCCGTATTGCCTGCTATTTCGTGAAGCACGAAGAATGGGCGCAAGAAATTGTGCTCGACGTCTTCATGAAGCTTTGGGAACAACGCGCCCGGCTGCCGGAAGTGAACAACATAGAGGATTACTGCTTTATCCTTACCAAAAACGCCTCCCTCAATTACCTGGAAAAAGAGAACCGGCACCCTACACTCTCGTCCGAACAGCTTCCCGAAGTTTCCGGCCAGGCCGATTCTCCCGAAGACACTCTTATCAGCGAAGAACTGTTTGCCCGATATGTCAAGGCGCTCGACCGCCTGCCGGAGCGTTGCCGTGAAGTATTCATCCGCCTGCGCGAAGAGAAACAAAGCTATGCACAAGTGGCGGAGGAGCTGAACATCAGCACAAAGACAGTAGACGCGCAACTGCAAAAAGCACTCACAAGACTCAAGGAAGCATTGCTGACGGAGTGAACTCTGCTTCATCTTCCTTGCAAGAAGCCGCGTATGCATGTATGAGATGTACATCTCGAGCTGCATGAGATACATATCTCGCACAACATGAGATGCACATCTCGAGCACACCTTCCCTATTGATTGAAACAGAGAAACAAGGAAGTCATACGTAGGTAGGACAGACTTTCACGGACAAAGAGCTTTAGATTAACATTATTTCAGGATATAGGCATAGGGAATTCCTGAAAAGGAGCTGTCTTTACATGCAGAAAAGGAGTCATAGGCTCTTAATAAATTGCCAAAAATGAAAGTGAATAACGAGAATTTCGACAAGGTACTGAACAAACTGGTTGCTTCTACCCGTTCCCCACGAGGACGCTTTACGGCAGAGAACAGCTGGAGGCTGCTGGAAAGCCGTTTGCTAAAGCGCCGCAGCATGAAGCGGTTCTGGATGCGTACAGCCAGTGCCGCAGCCGTAGTCCTGCTCTGTGTAACGAGCTGGGCAGCCTATCAGTTCTTATACGTAGCACCACAACGGGAAGCCATTCCCACAGAAGCCATACATACTACCGAGGAAACCCAAGTAATTCATAGCGTACTGACATTCGATCAGCAACCCTTGCAGGAAATCGTCCGTCAACTTTCCGAAACGTTCCGTACCGATATACGTATCGAAGGAGACAGCCTGAAGAACTATCACATGACAGCTACCTTCCGCGAAGGGGAGAGTCTTACAGAAATCCTCGACCTACTGAAGGACGCCGGCAACTTTACCTATAAAAAAGAAAACAACACTATTATCCTTACTACTAAACTTAACTGACAATGACCAGCTCTACTATCTGTTCGCACCACCGCATCAGAACCGTACTTCTGATGTGTGTGGTTCTTTTAAGCGTCTCACTCCATGCACAGGCACAAAACAAGGAAACACGTATAAACCTGAATATCCGTAACGCAACTTTAGAGAGTTTCGTGAAGCAACTGGAAAATGCAACCGGATTCTCCTTCATCTATGGGGAAGAAGTAAAGCTCACGCACCGCATCACACTGGAGATGAAACAAAAGAACATCAGTGAGATATTGCAACGTGCCTTTGAAAACGAACCCATCACGTTCGAAATATCCGGAAAGCACATTCTACTCCATAAGCGGCCCGTGCCGCAGAAACCCGTTAGCCGTAAGTTCACCATCAGCGGATACGTGACTGACGGAGCGTCTTCCGAGACGCTGATTGGTGCCAATATCCTTGAGAGTCGTCGTTCCACAGGTACTGCCACCAATCCTTTCGGTTTCTATTCCCTCACCCTGCCGGAAGGGGAAACGGAACTGGTTTTCTCCTACCTGGGCTACGAAAGCCGGCATAGCCGGTTCGAACTGACGAAAGACACCTTACTCAACGTCAGGCTGGACAGCAATAACCAGCTGGCAGAGGTCGTAGTGCTCTCGGACAAGCGGGAGGCCGGCATAGAAAGCACAGCCATGGGAGCGCATGAGATACCGATGACACAAATCAGGCATACCCCGTCCATATTGGGAGAAGCCGACCTGCTGAAGACCATTCAGCTGATGCCGGGTGTGCAAGCCGGTATGGAAGGTTTTGCAGGCATGTATGTGCGAGGGGGAGGTCCCGACCAAAACCTGGTTATGCTGGACGGAATTCCAGTTTACAACGCAGACCACCTGCTGGGAGTATTCTCCATCTTTACGCCCGAAGCGGTAAAGAACACCACACTCTTCAAAAGTTCTTTTCCTGCCCGCTACGGCGGGCGTCTTTCGTCTATAGTAGATGTACGGACCAACGACGGGGACATGCATAAATACCACGGCGCATTCAGCATAGGCCTGCTGACGGACAAACTGCATATCGAAGGCCCTATCTGGAAAGAACGGACCTCCTTCAGTTTCAGCGCACGAGCCATCCCCACCCTATTCTTCAAAAATCTCATTGTAGACAAAGACGACACCTATTCCGACAAATACAACTACTATTTTTACGACGTCAATGCAAAGGTCAACCATAAGTTCAGCGACCGTAGCCGCATCTTCCTCAGTTTCTACAAGGGGAAAGACCACTATCATTATGACAGTTACTACCACGGTGACAATTACGACAACAGCATTAAGAATTATTCCAAGGACAACAGCCATCTGAATTGGGGAAACACCATCGCCTACGGCCGCTGGAACTATGTATTCAACAGCAAGCTGTTTTGCAACACCACCGTCTCATACAACAAATATGAAATGGGGCTGGACGGAAACATGGAAGATACCTATACTGTCGCCAATAAAGTACAAGACAGATACTATTACTCCTCCAAGTTCAACTCCGGTATCCGTGACTGGAGTGCACGTATGGACTTTGACTACACCCCCATGCCGCAGCACCACATCAAGTTCGGTGCAGAGTACATCCACCATACGTTCCGTCCGGGAATAGCTACCTCGAAAATACAAGATATAGATAATGGCGCCCTCCAGGAAGATACGGTTTACAATACCAGCAACAGCCATGCCATGCGCGGACAAGAAATCTCCCTTTACGCCGAAGACAATTTCAATATAAACGCCAGGCTCAGTCTGAATGCAGGTGTACGCACATCGCTGTTCCACACACAAGGGAAAAGCTACTATTCGCTGCAGCCCCGCCTTTCCGCCCGCTATGACCTCGGACAAGGATATTCTGCCAAAGCATCCTATACGTGCATGGCACAGTATGTGCATCTGCTGTCCTCTACTCCGCTGTCTATGCCTACCGACCTCTGGGTACCCATTACCAAAGACATCAGTCCGATGTATGCCAACCAGTTCTCCATAGGAGGCTACTATTCCGGACTGCCGGGTTGGGAGTTCTCCGTCGAGGGATATTATAAACAGATGAAACACATACTTGAATATCAAGACGGTGTATCCTTCTTCGGCACCTCTACCAACTGGGAAGAAAAAGTGGAAATGGGCGAAGGCCGCTCCTTCGGTCTGGAACTGATGGTACAGAAAACATTGGGCAAGACTACCGGCTGGCTGGCATATACCCTATCCAAGACCGATCACCGTTTTAAGAACGGTACCATCAACCAAGGCCGATGGTTCCCCTACAAATATGACCGCCGCCACAGCATCAGCCTCAATCTCAGCCATAAGTTCAGTGACCGCATTGATGCAGGAGCTTCCTGGATATTCAATACCGGTGGATGTATCACTATCCCCGAAAAGGCAACAATCATCATCCGGCCCGATGGCTCTATTGAGGAAACCGGTTACATCTCCCGGCGTAACAATTACCGCCTTCCCGCCAGCCATCGTTTGAATCTCGGCGTCAACTTCAACAAGAAGACCAAACATGGTATGCGTACCTGGAATATCAGTATCTACAATGCATACAATGCCATGAATCCGAACATCGTTTACAGCAAATACAAAAATGGATACAACGTATACTACGATGATTTCTACGAAAGTATTTATCATGGAAATACCGGGCAGAAGAAAGCTCAAACTGTCATCAAGAAAATAACAATACTGCCTTGTATTCCTTCTGTTACCTATACTTATAGATTTTAAAAACAAATCCGGCATATGAAAACAAAAATGAAATTACACCTTATTATATACATAACTATTGTAGGCTTCCTAACAGCCTGCGAAAACGAGATTCCTTACAATCCCGGACAACAAGATCCGCAAATCATCATGAACGCCTTGCTCGAAACCGGACAAGCTGAGAATGATGTCTATCTCCATTTAGGCGAGGGCTATAGTATTGAACATTTGAACGAAGCAACTCTTTTCCTCTACATCAATGGCAAAATAGCAGAAACTCCGAAAGCGGTTTCCCCGGAAGAAATTTATGGGCATCTGGAAGGAGAACTTGATAAGGACATTTATGAATCATTACTGAAAAGTATACGTTTCAAGAAATATCGTCTGACCAGCACACTGCATCCCGGCGACAACATACGTCTGGAAGCCACTGCCGAAAACGGGAAATACCATGCCAGTGCCGAGGTCACCGTGCCACAACCGATAGAGAGCCTGCACGTGGACACTTGCTTGGCCTACCTGCGCGAGTACAGCGGACAAACCCTTTACCGCCAATACAAAATTACATTGCAAGACCGCCCCAACGAGAAGAACTACTACCGGCTGGACATTTGGAATGACCGTAGTTACTATTGCAAATGGAAAGAATACCTGGAAGATGAAAACGGCAGCCTCATCAAAGTGGAAGACGAGGACGGCTCTTGGCATTGGGCCTCCATACCCAGAGACACTACCATCCTTGCTCCCCGACAGAACGAAATCATCAACCGGGAAGATGTTATACTGACTGACGGCCACCCTGGCAACTATGATGATGAAGAAAATGAATTGTTTCCCACCATAAATAACAAATACAACATATTCAATGATAACACTTTCCGTAACTCTTATGCCACATTGAAAGTATACACCCCTCTCTACCAAGATTATTATCCGATAGAGGGACACTACTACGACCATATATCCCGCAAACAAACCATCACCGTACGGTTGCTTAGCATCACTGAAGCCGAATACCGCTATCTAAAAGCCTTAAACTGCCTGGATGATGGGGATTACGACGATGCTTTAATGGAACCTATCAGTCTGCCTTGCAACGTCATAGGCGGATTAGGCTTTGTGGGAGTCTGCTCTGAAAGCAGAGTAATCATAGAATTACCCGAAACTATTTGGCAATAACATTTTGACTAATAAAAATCCTTTTATCCATTACTACAAATATAAATTCAGTTAGTCCACATTACATTCGTATTACAAAAAGCATCTAAACAAAGCATTTTCACACTATAAAATTGATTTAAGTCAAGAAATGAAGGTATAAACTACACTTTTTCCCTTATTCATTTTTGTGTTATAAAACATATACCTACATTTGCATAGGTAAAAGAAAAAGCTAAGCGCTTAGAGAGTTTTCAATAGGTATTAGATTGAAATTAGTTTTTAGGAATAACAATTAAAAAGTAGGTATTATGAAACGTTTAGGATTAACATTAGTGGCAGCAGTCTGCCTGACTGCTACAACATTTGCAGCAGGAAACCAACCTACAACTGCAAAATGGGAAGGTAACATCAACATAACAAAGTTGAGCAAGTATTTGAATCTGGATTCCAACCAGCATGAAGAAGTGGCAAACATCTGCGAATATTTTACAGAACAGATGGAACGCGCTACAAATTCCAAGAAGAATCAGGAGAAGTTACTCCGTAATGCAGTTTATGGTAATCTGAAGTTGATGAAAAAGACTCTGAATGAAAAGCAGTATGCTGATTATGCCAGAGTATTGAACGTCACACTGCAGAACAAAGGTATCGAAGTGAAATAAACTTCGCTTCTGATAAATACGAAAATAGTATTTGATAAATAAAAAGGCATTGGACTTTAGAGGTTCAATGCCTTTTCTTTACGTCAACGCCACCAAAACCTGCGGCGTCAACTCCCTAACCAAATAATTCTTATCACTTTACAAGCAGAATCTGTCTTGCAGCTCTTTCTTATACTTTCTGGAAACCAGCAGTTCCGTCACTTTGTCAAATGGTGGATAAAGCATGCATTTGCTATCCTTTATAATCATCAGATAATCAATATTGATAATATACGATTGATGTATCTGCACGAAACTGGATGAATATTGAGTAATCTGCTCAGCAGTCATTCCGCGACGCAACACCAACGGCGGCTGGTTGTTTAGTATCACCTCCCATTGTTTACGCTCGGAACAATAGCGAAAAAAGCCGATTTCAGCCGGACGCAACGCACGCATATCATTAGTTGGCGTAAATACGATAAATGTCTGTCCGGTATGCAACGGTGCACCAATGGGATATGACATTCTCTGCCCAGCCTCTGCCTGCTCTACAAAACGCGCAAGAATATCCCGCAACTCCTGCTCTTCAAAAGGTTTCAGCAGATAGTCGAACGCAGCCTCCCGGATAGCCTGAATCATGTACTTATCATAAGCCGTATAGAAAACAATCCGCATATTCCACGAAACACTGTCACGTATTTCCTGCAGTAATTCCATTCCAGTCATGTCCGGCAGTTCCACATCCAAGAACAACAAATCCGGCTGTACCTTGGCAATGAGTTTTTTCCCTTGTTTACCATTACGGGCAGTTCCTTTCAAAAAGAAGCGTGCATCCTTTCCCAATTCAAAACTCAGATTCTCAAGAGCCACCTCATCGTCGTCAACTATTGCAACCTTATATTTATCCATGTTCCTTTTATGTTTTTCTTCTCGCGAATATATACATAATCCTACTCCCATACAAAGCAATAGAAGGTCATTTACGGACTATTTGTCTGTAAATATGCCTATCCTTGCAAAAAATAAGATTAAACGGTTCTTTTAAATTCTGTAATCGTAGTTGTCAGGCAGCCAGAAAGTCACCTCACAGCCCATCTCACCACTCTGTAGAGAGACATTGTGCACCAAAACATCAATGGCCTCCTTGTTCTTATTGTTGAGAATCCGAATGGTCTGCATAATGACTTTCATTCCCGTCCCCGTGCCCCGGTTCCGACTGTCCGGACGATAACCGCCACCATTATCCGTTATCTTTATACAGATACCATTTCCCCGGCGGCAGACCGAAACCCAAAGATTACGTTCACCTTCCTTCTCGCGCAACGCATGCTTCACTGCATTTTCAACCGGAATTTGAATCATCATAGACGGAATCCTTATTTGCTCCGGCTGCACATCCTTTTCTATCTTCAGTTCCGAATGAAAATCCGGACCTAAAGAACGGCGTTCCAGATTAATATATGTTTTCACAAAATCCAGCTCCTCTGCCAAGGTTACACACAGTTGTTCCGCCAATTCCAGATTGCGACGCATCAGTTTTACCAGCGACGAAAGCTCTTGCTTTTCTTCCACATTCCGCTCCGCCATCTCCCGGTTCAGCATATTGAAGATGAAATGAGGGGACAAGCGGTTACGGATATTCTCCAGACGAAGTGTAGAGACTGTGCGATGATTCCGTGCAAGCAACAAAGCACGTTTCTTTTTGCTGTACAGATAAAGGAAAACCGCCGTCAATATAGATACAACAGCTACAGCAAACACGACAAACTGTGTCTGCCTCAGCACCAGCACCTTGTTTTTCTGCTCCTGAAGCAAAACCCGATGTGCTATCAAGGTAGAATCCTGCTGATAACGCAAAGTCAAGTCTGCCGTACGCATCCGGACACGCTCATTCCTGATAGAATCATCAAGCTGGTTGTTCCTCTGCAGATAGTGATAAGCCCTCTTGTAGTTGCCGGTTTCCTCGTAAAACTGCTGAAGGTATTTATTACGGATATGTACCATATCAGGGTCGATGCCCGGAGGGACTACACTCTCGGACAATAAACGACGTGCCTCTTGAAAGTCTTTCTGAAGCAGAGCCAATTCTATTTTCTGCGTATCGATATAATATAGTGCAGTACTCACCCCCATTTCCTCAAAAAAAAGTTGGCATTCATTTATATATTTAACAGCCAAATCAACCATATTCAGTTGAAGATAACAGTCTCCTAAATTCAACCTCCCCAGATTAAGTTCAAAACTCATATCAGCATATCCTTCGACTAAATCAATAACCTTTTGGAAATATTTTATCGCTGTCTGGTAATCCTCCCTATAATAGTAAGAAGTCCCTCTATTATTCAAATAAATATATTTTTCATAAGGTAGCATACTGTCATAGCTTTCTCCTGCCAGATTATAATAGTAATCACACTGTTCAAAATCACGCATGGTAACATATACTTGTGCCAAACCATAATAAATGGGAGGTTTCTTGGTAGAAGCTATATGCAAAGAGTCGCACATCAACAAAGCTCTCCTATACCAAGCTGCCCCTATATCCAATTTTCCTAAACGGTTATTCGCATCTGCAAGATTCATCAAAATATCCGGCACCACTTCAATCCTAGTCCCTCTCATCCGTAATTCATAAGCCTTCCGGAAACAAATTTCGGCAGAATCCATATTCCCAACACGTGCAAAGATATTTCCCTTCATATTGAAACATTCAGATTCCAAATCTGCCATTTGAGAAGAACTATGCTGCCTTTCTATAAAGTCATGTATCTGCTGGATTACGATTTGTGCCGAATCAAGCTGTGAAGTAATCAAATATGTTTTCAGTGTCATTGCCAGATAATTATACTTGACCAAGCTATCCTTTGCCTCTTCCATCTTTTGAAAAGCCTTCAACCTTACCTTTCGGGGCACAATGGCCACAGAATCTCCATTTATATGGGAAAAATCCTCAAAAGCTCTCATTTCTGTGTATACGTCCTCTTTATCTCCGGGCGCACAAGCTCCTAGAAGCACAAACCCTAATATCCAATAAATATAAAATCGAATTCGCTTATCCATCCTCTCTCCCATGTTTCTCGTAATTAGATTATTTATTCAATACATCTGCAAACTTAAAATATTTTTGCGAAATACCGTCAAGCATAAGGCGTATTTCTCAACCACAAAAGAGCATACGCTACCGCTTTATTAAAACGAAACAAAAAATCACATCATAGTACAATATTTAGCTACATAAGCCATTAAAACAACATTTTAGTACATTTCAAACTTTTTCTCATTTTCTTATTTACATTTTTATTAATTACTTTGTGGATAAAGAATTGCGAATATACTCAATCAAACAAAATAATACAATCACACAAAGAAAGGCTGTTTCCAAAAGAAAACAGTTCTTTTACATAATTTATAAGTTCTATGTTAGACAGTGGACAAATCATAGCAGATAGATACGAGCTACTCAAACAACTAGGAAGAGGAGGATTTTCTGAAGTTTGGCTGGCACAAGACAAACTTACGGATGTTAAGGTCGCCATAAAAATATATGCTCCGGGGATGGGGCTTGACGATGCGGGGATATCCCTTTTCACACAAGAGTTCTCCCTCGTATTTGATATGAATCATACCAATTTACTGCATCCTACTTATTATGACTGCTGGGAACGGATGCCATACCTGATTTTGCCTTTTTGCAAAAATGGTTCGGCCTTCCAATACCTTACTGACAACAACCGGATAACAGAAACGGAAAGCTGGCATTTGCTCCATGATGTTGCAGAGGGACTGGCTTATCTTCATGCAAAAACTCCCCCGGTTATCCATCAGGATATAAAACCCGATAATATTCTGATTAATGATGAGAATAGGTATATGATTACGGATTTCGGAATCAGCGCACGGATTAGAAGTACATTACGCAGGAACCAAGGCCAAGAATCCAGTGGAGGAACTTTGGCCTATATGGGACCAGAACGTTTTGGTCCATCTCCCGCCCCTATTATGGCCAGTGACATTTGGTCATTGGGAGCAACAATGTATGAGCTTCTAACCGGTATGCCGCCCTATGGTGATCATGGAGGCGTATTGCAAAAAAACGGTGCAGACATTCCACTTATCAACGAAGACTTTTCTCAAGAATTAAAGGATATCATTTACAAATGCCTTGCCTTAA
The DNA here is from genome assembly GCF_003602995.1 of Bacteroides sp. AF25-38AC. Lineage (NCBI taxonomy): Bacteria > Pseudomonadati > Bacteroidota > Bacteroidia > Bacteroidales > Bacteroidaceae > Bacteroides > Bacteroides sp. AF25-38AC. Next base: position 30,675 of record NZ_QTMD01000036.1, read on the forward strand.
ATCCATGGGACAGACCCACAGCCAGACAAATTGCAGACTACACTTCCCAACATATCAATGGAAGTCCCGTCCCCTTTAGTCTGTCAAACAACAGCCATGATACTTTGCAAGAGGAAGAGGACAAAACCCATGAGGATTCCATTAGCGCACACTCTTCTGACATAAATAAGATGTCACCCTATCAAGACAAAGGGAAACGCAAAAAAGTTATAGTCGTAGCAGCAATCACAGCTATATTCGCAACAATTGTCATCATCTTTTCGCTAATAAGCGGCAAAGAACCAGTAGTGGAATCCATACCGGAACCGACTCCAACGATTGATTACGACAAAATGTGTCTGTCAATCATTCAAGAAGGCGAAAACTCTAAAATACAAGGAGATGTTTTCCGGTTTGACATTGACACTTTAAAGCAAAACAATGATTCCGTATTTGAGGATTTTTACATAAATGCCATTGGCAAATACCGACAAATAAATTATTACAAAGATTCCATCTCCGCAAAAATATACTTAAATGCAACAGAACTGAAACAGCAAGTAGAGGCCATACTGGATTCTGCCTATCATGTTTTTAAAGAAAAGGCAAATATCATGAAAGACCTTGACCAAGCCGTAGCAGCCCAGACTTTTGAAGACCGTGCAAAAAAAATAGAACCATATATAAACATAGACAACAATGAAAATGAATAAACTTATCAGACTGATTGTTTTAGCGTTCGCTCTCTCTATGCCAATAAGTATATGGGGGCAATGCGCCTCCATCTATCAAAAGGGAGAGACATACATGAAAAGAGGAAGATACAGAGACGCTATTAAAAGTTTTAAAGCAGCCATGAAATGCGACAGCAATCTGGAGCAAGCATGCAAAAATAAAATCAAAGAGTGTGAGGAAAAAATAAATCCCGCTCCCAAGCCAGCGCCTCCTGCCGAAATCACCAGACTTACCATAGACAGAAAAAGCCTGGAATTTGGGTGTGAGACAAAGACTGCAGAAAGTATAAAAATAGAAAGTCTTCCAGAACAATGGACTGCAATATCAGATGCAGACTGGTGCCAAGTGACTCCCGGTGAGAAGAAACTCTCCATAAGCTGCCAGACCAATTGGCTGACTACCGAACGTAAAGCCACCATTACAATCAGTAATGAAAAGATGAAAGCTACGGTCAGTGTTACCCAAGGTGGCCAAGAAGAATTCATTAATATCGCATTAGATAAATTGGAATTCGGTTCCAAAGGAGAAATTAAGGAACTGCAAGTAGACTCCAATGCCGAATGGGAAGTTGCAGATATTCCTGAATGGTGTGAAGCTATAGCAAAAGACCGTGGTAAACTCATTCTAAAAGTGGGAAAAACCAAGAAGGCCAGAGAAGGAACTCTCATAGTTAAAAGCAAAGGAGGAAAAATATCTTCAATTATTCTCTCCCAGAAAAAGGGAGGTCTATTCTAAATTCATGGTAAACCGACAATGGTGAGAAACTCTGATTTATACAAAGTAATTCCATTATTAAAGTAAAATCTTATGAGATGTATGAATTGCGGTTGGGACAACCTTTCCAACACAACAGTATGCCTAAAATGCGGGCAACCTTTGCGAATGCCGGAGAATTATGCCAATAGTCAGGACATTTTTATTTCAAAAGAAGGCCATGGAGAAGCTATACCCAAACCGACAGTATTGAATGTCAGCTCCAATGAAGAAAAATGCAGAAAAACTGTGGTGTTTTCCACAACAAATGAAGAAGAGAATCATTCTACTGTTGTACAGCCAATTATAGAATGTCCCAATTGCAATTACCCGGTAGTAGGAGATTTCACAAGTTGCCCTTGCTGCGGAACTCCATTAAAAAGAGCAAACATATCAACAAACAATGAATACAAAACAATAAGAGTAGAAGAGGAAGTACCTTCCGTTTCTGAAGAGAAAATGCTCTGTCATGAATGTGGAAGTAAGATAGCAATAACCTGCTCTTTTTGCCCGAACTGCGGTGTCCGCGTACATCGGCCAACCATACGCCGGCAAATAAAGAACATCACAGAGACAGAACCGGAAACCAAACCTCACTGTTCATTAACAATTATACCGGAAGAAGAAGAGAACATTCTTCCGGAAAGATTTGAATATGAAGGGAACTCCATCATCTTGAACCGGGAAAATACAGAAATGTCTAATCGTACAATCACCTCAAAGGAACAAGCTGAAATAGTTTTCGATGATGGTCATTGGTATCTGCTTGACCGAAGTATGCTTCAAACGACCTATATCCAGGTAAACAGAAAAATAGAAATCATACCGGATGATATCATTGTACTAGGTGACCGAAGATTCAAGTTTGAATGTGACTAAATATAACCTCTTGTGAATAACCGGACTGTCGACAGATGTGATTATAATGTAGGGGAATATATCAATAACCGTTATAGGGTTTCCCAAACATTAGGCGAAGGTTCATTCGGTAAAGTATATCGGGTTACGGACAGCGCAAGCAAAGATTATGCGCTTAAACTACTGAGATTATGGGAAGTTCCTCCTGAAATACGTAAACCATTAATGGAACGTTTCGAGATGGAATTCAAAACTGGGCAAATTGATTGTGACTATTTAGTGCGTTCATTGGACTACGGTACAGTTGGAGGCAACCCTTATATTGTAATGGAATACTGTTCCGGAGGAGATTTAACACCTTATTTAGGTTCTGGAAGCAGTAAGATTCCTCTAATTTGCCAACAAATTCTAATAGGTTTACATGCTTTGCATACCAGAGGCAAGGTTCACCGTGACCTAAAGCCGGAGAATGTCCTTTTCAAGAGTAACGGAATCGCTGCGTTGACAGATTTCGGTATAGCAGGGGATAGAAACAAACGTATGACCGAACGCAATATTTTTGGTAAACCCAACCAAATTTTCGGGACTTATGCATATATGCCGCCAGAACAAGTGAACCGCATGCGAGGTGAGGCCACTGTCCTACCCACTACGGACATTTTTTCTTTTGGAGTATTAGCCTTTCAATTATTGACTGGTAGTTTACCCTTTGGCGAATTGAGCAGTCATAATGAATTGGCACTATATCAGAAACGTGGGAAAAATGGAGATTGGAACCGGCAGAAATTGACACAGTTGAAACATAGAGAGCAGTGGCAGCAACTCTTTGCAGGATGTCTTAATCCAGATTTCAAAAAACGTTTCCAGTCTGTGCAAGAGGTGTTGGAACACCTGCCAGCAATAAGCCAAGTCCCTATGGAAAGAGGATATTGTCCACCGCAAACAGTCAATGGTTTCTGTATACGTATTATGCAAGGTGAAGAGTACGGAAAAATATATCAATTAAGTGAACTTATAAAATATGGCAATAGAATCCTTACTATCGGGAGAGAACGCGACAATCTGCTACATATAACGGAACAGCAAAGTGCCTATATATCACGCCATCATTGCACAATAGAAACAAATCCCGCCACTGATAAATGGATTATTCGGGACGGGCAATGGCAGAAGGAGTTAAAGTTGTGGCAGGAGTCCAGTAATGGGACTTATGTCAATTCCACCCAAGTCACCAAACAAGGGCATATACTGAAAATTGGAGATATCATCTCCATTGGAGATGTAAAAATGAGATTTGAAAACTATTAATTATATATCAAGTAGTATGGATACACAAAATTACAAACGTACCTTAGCCGGCTCAGTAGGGGCTGGTATGGGGGCATTAATGGGTGCTTCCGGTAGAACTTACTTTATTTTGGAGCACAAGACCTCTTCAAAGTATCATCAAGCGGGAGAATCCCAAAAAATCATTGTCGACCAAGTAGAATTAGGTAGAGACGCTTCCTGCCAAGTACGCTTTGATGAAAGTTTCGAAACAGTCAGCCGCAAACATGCTGCAATTGTACGCGACGGTGAAAACTGGAAACTTATCCACCTTTCACACTCCAATCCGACATTGGTCAACGGACATCCTATAAACGGTTCCTACTATTTACAAACAGGAGATGAAATACAATTATCCGTTGGCGGACCACGCTTGGGATTCATTGTTCCACAAGGTCGCCAAGCATTAACTTCCAGCATTGGATTGACTGAGAGAATGAGCCTTTTCCGCAAACAAGCCTTACGCCCCTACAAGACCGCATTAACAATCATGGGAATTGTTTTCGTACTGGCGGTGGCAGGATTGGCTGCCTGGAACTACAGTTTAGGTGTAAAAAATGATTTGTTGGCACAGAAGACAGAAGAACAAGAACTTCAACTGAAAGGATACCAAAACCAATTGGATTCACTGGGGACCGAAAGAGCATCTCTAGAAGCACAGCAACGGGAGTTAGAGACCAAATTACGAAACAGTGACGGTAATGCAGAGGCCTTAAAAACACAGTTGGACAACGTTAATAGTCAATTAAAGAATGTCAATGCAAGTTTCTATAAGGTCAAATCAGACTTGGACAATCTCTCAAACAGCATAAGCACTAAAAGCATTGAGAATTCAAGCAATGCCATTAACGCAAATATACAAGAAGGCACCAGACTCTCCAAAGACCAATATTATGAAGACCCTGATATAGCAGATGAACAAGACAGTAATGCTTCAGGAGATTTGAAAGATTATTATGATTATATCTATACAATTAAAGTCGACCGTATTGAAATCGAATATAATGGAACAAAGTTTGATCCGGGCATACAAGTTTCAGATATAATCTGCGGAACTGGCTTCATGCTATCAAACGGAATGTTTGTAACAGACAGGCAGAATGTCGAGCCATGGATATACTCCAACACAGAGTGGAAAGACCCATGGCGTAAACTATTGGCTGTATACAAAGGAGCAGGATGTAATATCATTATCCATTACCGTGCATACAGTACCAAAGGAACTGGAAAGCCTCTGACATTTACCAGTAGCGATTTTGCCAAAGACGGACGAAATGATGTACAAGTGACCGAAATAGAAGTAGATAAATCCATCAGGGTACAACTAAGGGAACATGGGATAAAATTGACCTATACACGTAGGAAATATATCAGTGTCAGCATTGTTACCCCTGCTGCCAACAGTTGGGCATACATTAGAGGAAAAGGCGTTTATGGTGAGGGATTGCCTTACGACATTACCGCCGCAGACAACATGAGTGGAGGTACAGAAGTTCAAATGGTGGGCTATGCAGGTTATGCTGATATTCATAATCTTACTCCGGCTCATTTCAATGACCATACCAATATAGCCGACACAAAATATGAGACTACCATATTACAGAATCGTGTGGCAGAGCCCGGTTATTATGGTTCTCCAGCATTCCTTCTAGAAAATGGTTCTTACAAAGTAGTGGGTTTCATGGTAGGAAGCATAGAGGGTAAGGATCGTTTAGTACCAATCAGAAATTTAATACATTAAAATTAAACATGTCCGAGATAAGCATTAAATTAGCGGCAGGTACCAATGTTGGTTTAGTCAGGAAAAACAACGAAGACAATTTTGTTGTCAATCGTGATTTATGCCAATCAGAGTGGATTATCCCCCAATCGATAGAACCCATTTCTTTAGGACGGTATGGCAGCATATTGGTAGTGGCCGACGGAATGGGCGGCACCAATGCCGGAGAAGTTGCTTCTGCCATAGCCATTGAGACGGTGCAAAATGCATTCACCCCCGAGAATTTAGGAGATATCGTTACGCAGGAAGGCATTGTTACCTCAGAAGAAGCCGTTGAAGAATTTCTGAGCAGAACTGTCAAAACCGCTGATTTAAATATTGTCAATGCAAGTAAAGAAGATAGTAGTACCCAGGGAATGGGTACTACTATTGTCATTGCTTGGATATTGAACGATAAAGCCTATATCTGTTGGTGTGGCGACAGTCGTTGTTATGTATTCAATGGCAATTCAGGTTTTTGCCGTTTATCTAAAGACCATTCCTATGTACAAGATTTAGTAGATCAGGGAAAACTAGATCCTGAAAATGCGTTTGACCATCCTTACAGTAATATCATTACCCGCTGTTTAGGAGACCCGACCAATCGTTCCAATCCCGATTTCCGTTCCTATAATTTAAAGGATGGCGATACTCTCCTACTGTGTAGTGATGGGTTATGTGGTTTATGCCACGACGAAGAGATAATGCAAATTATAGAAGAGAACCAGGATGATTTAATGACATGCAAGGATAGGTTGATAGAAGCTGCTCTTGAAGCAGGTGGATATGACAATATTACGATTGTGTTATGCCACATCATGCTACAGGATACCGAGCCCAAAGTAAAGTTGAATAATACAGTGTTCAGCAAACCCAACCACCACAAAATCCGGAAAATTCTTCTGTTACTCCTGGTACTGGCTTTAGCGGCAGGCTTCTATTTATATAGAAATCCACAGCAATATGCAAAATGGAAAACGATACTATATCAGGCAGATACGGTTCTAGTTACAGAGACAGACACTACTAACACTACCCTAACAGATTGATTACTATTGTGAAACTATGCAACTGAAAAATGGTGATATATTTGCTGAACACTATCAGCTGAAGAAACTATTAGGAGTCGGAAGCTTTGGTGAAGTCTGGCTTGCCCGAAATATATTAGCAGATGTAGACGTTGCCATAAAGTTGTACGGACTGTTGGATGACAACGGCATAAAAGATTTCCGGGAAGAATTCAAACTTGCCTACAAATTACACCATCCCAATCTACTGCACCTTAATCATTTTGATGTTTTTGGACAGTGCCCTTTTTTGGTAATGCCTTACTGTCCCAAAGGGTCCTCAGCGAGCTTGAAAGGCAAAATGTCTGAAAAGCAAATCTGGCGCTTCATACGCGATGTATCATGCGGATTGATGTTTCTTCATAATCAGAATCCTCCTATCATTCATCAAGATATAAAACCCGATAATATTTTGATAGGGGATGATGACAAATTCATCATCTCAGATTTTGGCATCAGCCGTAAACTGGAGCATACTTTTCGTAAAAGTATCAACAAAGTAGAAAGTTCCGGAACACTTGCCTATATGGGACCAGAACGTTTTGCAGAGAAACCACTGATTGTGGCTACCAGCGATATATGGTCTTTAGGGATGAGTGTTTATGAATTATCCACTGGTCTTGTATTATGGGAAGGTATGGGAGGTTGTGTCCAACTGAATGGTGCACATATTCCAGCATTAGATGAGAAATATTCTTCCCAATTGTCCCAGTTTGTTCACGCATGCCTTGCCCTCAACACTTGGGACCGCCCCACAGCCCAACAAGCCTATGAGTTTGCTTGCTCCATACTAAAACAAACAAAGACAGACTCTCCTTCAGTACAGCTGAAGCCTATTGCTCCACTTTTTCCTAAAACAACATCACCACGCCTTAAAGAAAAGTTCTGTCCTTCGAACATGCATAAACGCATAGCAGGATGGACCGGCCTTGGTATAGTATTGATTCTATTGCTTGTCAAAGGAGGTTCCATATACTTTAGACACCTTGAAGAAGAGCGCAAGTACGCTGCATGCCGTACAGAAGAAGACTACAGAGATTTTCTAAAAGAATACCCCTCCTCATCTCATGCAAACTTTATAAAACAATTTTTGGGAAACAAGGTAAATCCAATCTCCCCAATAAATAGAGAAGAAAACATCGTTATGGACTCGGTAAAAACGGATACTGCAAAACTTGAACAGTTCCAAGAGGAACCTAAAAAACAGATTGTCCACCCACATCCACAACCTTCTTCACAGCCAGTTCTTCCCATTACTGATATAAGAGAAGTCAGAAGAGAAAATGAAGAACGCCTCTTCTATAGTTGCCAGTCGGTAGCAGATTACGAAGAATATTTGCGAAAATATCCCAAAGGCAGGTTTGTACACAAAGCCAAAAGAGCAATCCAGCAAATAGAATCAGAAATGATGCAGTCCAATCCTTCCACTCAAGAAATACACATAAGGAAAAATACAAGAGTCAATGTCAGACTATAAATAGGGACTGTCGTAAAAAGAATAAAACTTTATAACGAATTGATTGCCAATGCA
>NZ_QTMD01000037.1:0-38240 GCF_003602995.1 Bacteroides sp. AF25-38AC
TATATTGCATTGGCAATCAATTCGTTATAAAGTTTTATTCTTTTTACGACAGTCCCTAACTTAATATATTTGCTTTATGAATTATCAGACCGTTTTACAGAATTATCATCCCACTGAACAGGGGGATTTCATGTTGAGATATGAGATAGGTGGCCGGGGATATGTCGTTTACTCACCGGAGAAGGATGCGTTGTCTTGTATTGAATTACATGGCTTTTCCGAGCTTACTCCTTGGCAATTGGCTTTTGTTCTTTCCTTGGATATGCAGCAGATGAAAGAACAGGACGAGCTTTCTCTCTTCGTATGTTGTAAGCGAGAAAAGCTCTTGTCTTATCTTTTCGATGTGGAGGAAAGCGAAACCGTCTTGAAGACAAAGCACGTGTCCGGTTGGCAGGGCTATCTGATGATGGATATCCATAAGCCGGACAGGGTACGGAACGTGTTCCAGTTCCATCCGGAAACGAAAGAAGCCCGTTTGGTCTTTGATAACCGTTTATGTGTCGCTTCCCTTCGTGAGAAAGAAAAAGGAAAGCTCATCCATCTCTGTTGGAGTCCTTCTGTCTTTGCTGCCATCGATAAGGGAGGAGAGCGTACCGCACCGGCTTATCTGTTGGCTTCTGATGCTGCCTTGTTGCATGGGTATGCCATGAAACAGATTGCGGAATGCTTTGCCGGTACACCGGTTGAAGAACGGGTTATCGGTATTCATGTAGGGGATAATGTCTATGAGGCCTTGTCTTTTGTGTGCTATTACGTCCGTAACGTGCAGGATGAATATTTGGTTATTCCTGAGCGGAAAGATGGGATGGTGATTCTTGAAACCCCGAAATGGAATCCGATACGCCAGGCTAACTTCGTGGCTTCACTGAACAAGATGGCGGTTGACCAGGCGAAGAAACGCTATCCGGAAATGGAGGTTCCGAATGAACGGCCATTCACGTGCCTCTCTTTTGCCCGGAAGTCTTTCGTCTATTTCCCGGATCTGAAGGTGTATCAGGAGGTGTTCTTGAAGATGTATTTGGGGTTGGTGAGGTTACAGGAGGTGCATTTGCTGGGGTAAGGAACAATTGCAGTGCTGCTTATAAAATAGTGGCACTACTATTGTTAGAGTACTTCTATCATTCCTTTGGTTACGGCATCGGCCAGTAGTCTTTTTACAATCCTGCCACTGGGAGGATTGGTTATCCCAAGCGTTATCTCAACCCTGTTTGATAGAGGATGATAGTGCAGGTATTGGAGGATTTCATCTTCAATAGTCATGTTATAATTCTTTTATCGGGACAATTTTGCCTGATATTTATGCTTTTGTTTATTGTTCTGTCCCGATAGAGATTATTTTGGATGGACAAAGAAACGCTATCCAGAAATGGAGGTTCCGAATGAACGGCCATTCATGTGCCTTTCTTTTGCTGGAAGTCTTTCGTCTATTTCCCGAGTCTGAAGGTGTATCTGGAGATGTTTTTGAAGATGTATTGGGAATTGGTGAGGTTACAAGAGGCGCATTTGTTGGAATAAGGAAAAGGGTGCATCTAATGCCCAATTTGAAAGGATCACCTGCTACAGATAACTGTAACAGGGATATTATCCTTAAAAAAGTGAGTTAGATACACCATTTTAAAGTGCTTCTGTTATTTCTTTGTTTACGGTGTTGGGGAATAATCTTTTTATTACTCAGTTATAGGGAAAATAGGTCTGATATTTATGTTTGGATTATATACTTTGAGGATAAGTGAAGAAAGATATCTGAAGGTGGATTCTTTTATTTAGAGTTCCTTTTAGAATAAGATTTCGCCAAACAGAAATATATTTAGAATTGTTTCTCATAAACCTCAATGCTGCAACATTGAAGTCCAATCTGTAAGCTTGATATCTTATACATTTATTCTTATTTCCAACTTTTCATATAGCACAACTGCCTTTATCAGAGGCAGATTCTCCTTGCAGAACCATGGAAAATCGATACATCTGAAATCGACATGGCTCTCCTCCAGCAGATTGAGAAAACGGATGTCGTCTATCATCCCTTTTAAGGAAACGAACAGGAGAGGTATCTTTTTTCTTTGGCAAAAAAATAGCGCCTTCTGTAGTTCCGCATATGCGATGGCTTGTTCATCCTTGCTAGTGGAATCATTTCTCTTGTCAAAAAAAGACAACTGGACTTTTAATGAATTATGTTGTTGGAGGTATTCCGCCAGCTGTTGCTGTGCTTCAGGAGAGCTGGCATCTCCATACAGTATTATATCACTATATTGCTTCATATCGGGTATTTGTTCCGGTTGTACGCTCCTTTTTTCCAAAGGCACCCCTGCATATTCTTTCAATAGATGCTGCTTCGTGATCTTTCGGGGTTTCTCAACGGAGTAGAATGCATATCTGAATATAAACTGAGTCCCTTTCTTCTGTACGGATTCCTGTTCCAGGAAAAAAGAATTCAGGCGTATCTTGTTTTCTTGAAGGATATGTTTGGGAATATCTTCCTGATAGATATCGGTCATGTATTGAAGGATGGTCTTTTTCATTAGAAAAATCAATGAAAAGGTTCATTACCAGTATTTATAATAAGTTTTTCCAACCCATTAATTTTTGCGTAATGCTGTTTCTGCGGTTTAGAATCTGAAAACGAAGCTACTTTCGCAAGATCCTGTGTCCGGTATATATACTTACTTACATATGGATAGTGATATTTTATCATTTTACCGGCAAATACATTCCGAATGTTTTCCACATTGAGTACAATCTTGATCTTGTTGATAATAATCAATGCTATAGATTATCATTTCTTTTTCAATATGGATATCAGGTTGCCTAATTGAGGTTCGATAACTTTCTTGTAAACCAACTTCATTCTTTTGTCAGAGGTTTTAACGAAGGATTTTACCATTTATAGTCAAATTGTTCAATGTCTTCTTCTGCAAGTAGATTTCCGGACTGCACCTCGATGAACGTCAATTCAGAGATAGCCCTGACTGCATGTTTAACACCTTTCTTGATTGTAATCGTATCGCCTCTGCTGATAACCGACCTGATATCATCGAGTACCAGTTCTCCCTCGCCGTCGATAAACGTCCAGACTTCATCGCGATGGCGGTGTACCTGATAGCTGATACTCTTACCGGATTTGATTTTCAGTTGCTTGGTAAGTGATTTGTAACCGTCGGAAAACTCGGCGGTATCGACAACTTTGTATTCACCCCAGCGACGTTCTTCGAACATTGGCCGATGTTGTAGGCAGTCAGCGTAAGTTTTGATGTTCTCGCTTTTATCTTTGTCCGAAATTAGGATTCCATCATTTGATGCTGCGATAACTAGATTCCGTGTGCCAATGCACATGATTGGCAGTCCAAGTTCGTTGATGACGTGGGTATTTTCGGATTCTTCATCCATGACAACATTGCCCATGGTGTGTTCCGATAGTTCATCAGTCAACGTATTCCATGTACCAAGGTCTTTCCACTCTCCGGCAAAAGGTACGACGGCTACCGACTGCGCTTTTTCAGCGACTTCGTAGTCAAAACTGATTTTCGGAAATTCCCCATAGCGAGAACGAATTTCTGAAAAAGTGTCGGTTTTGATGTGTCGGGTTACAATATCTGTCATATACCCCAACCGAAAAGCGAATACGCCTCCGTTCCAGAAAGCACCCTCTGAAATAAGTTTCTCGGCAGTTATCATATCTGGCTTTTCCGTAAAGCGTGATACTTGAAATATTCCTTTGTTCTGTACATCATTGACTGGCACTACATATCCGTATTTTGCTGACGGATATGTGGGGTTAATTCCCATCAATACTAGTTCGGCTACATTGTTTTTCACTGCATCCGCTATCCTGCGAATCGTTTCAAAATAACCTGTTTCGGTATAAGGGTCGCAAGGCATGACGATTATAATCTCATCGGTGGAACATTTTCGTTTGTAGGCCAAATACGAGCTTGCGAGAGCGATAGCCGGGAATGTATCGCGACGCTCCGGTTCCGTAACTACAGGAATCTCTTCTCCAAGCTGGTTGATGATGATATCCCGTTGTGACTGGCTTGTTGCCACAGTAATCGAATCACAGATGCCGGTTTCTCGTAATTGCCGTACCACCCGCTGCACCATCGACTCTTTCGAGCCATCGGGCGCAGTCAACAGTTTGATAAATTGTTTTGACCGTGTATTATTGGAAAGCGGCCATAGGCGTTTACCAGAACCGCCGGATAACAGTATGATTTGCATAGATGTTATTTAATTCGATTTTTAATTTGCCGATAGTATTCTTCAAGCATCAATTTCCAAAATTTATTGCGTTCGTAACGTGATGTAATCATTGCCCTTGCATTCTTTGCCATTCTTTTTACCTCATTAGGATTATCCAAAAAATATTTCATGGCTTTATACAATGCGTGTTCGTCTTGTGGTGGAACAATTATTCCATTTTTGTTTTGAACAATTATTTCATTACAACCATTGATATCTGTAACGATTTGTGGTAATTCCAAGGCCCCAGCTTGCATGACAACATTAGGGAAACCTTCACGATAGGAGGGAAAAACAAAAGCCTCACACCCCATTAGATAGGGACGAACATCTTGTTGAAAGCCGACAAACTCAATGTGAGAATTTGTGCTAATCTCTTGTTTTACCCAATCATCAACCGGATAAAGGTTTTCTTCCATAAAGCCGATTAAACGTGATCCTATGTTAGGATAATCTTTCTGTAATCGAATAAAAGAAGCTACTAATTCATTGATTCCTTTCTCATAAAATATACGACCTACAAAACCAAACGTGAAATCGAAAGTTGAAATCTTAATATCTTGTGTAGCATTTCGCGAATAGAATGCCGTATCAATTCCATTTGAACCACCATTACCGATAACAAGCATTTTTTTAGGATTGCCGATCCCCATTGAACAAATAATATCACACATCTTTTGTGAATTGGGATATACATTTGTGGCACAAGCGTAAGTTAACCGTTCCGTAAAACGAAGAATTTGTTTTTTTATGCCCGTAGCCGTCGTCAATGGGAAGCCTGTTACCGTGTGCATACGGATCGGCACACGTGCTATCCATGCTGCTAACATACCCAAAAGACCAGCTTTGGGGGTGTGCGAGTGAACAATAGTCGGCTTCTCTTTGATAAAAAGTTTTACCAATTGGAAAAGAGTTATTAAATCGAAAATCGGATTTATGGCTCTTGACATTTTTACCGGAATACAACGTGCCTGTTGCTTCTGTAATTCCTCCCAACCTTCTCCTTTAGGGGCAACGGCAATGACATCGAAATATGCGGAAAAATAATTCAATTGACCTTGAAGTTGCCGGACTTGAAAATAAGCTGAATTTGTTATTTTGAATAATTTCTTTTTTTTCATTGAAAAGATTTTATTTTTTTTGCAGGAACTCCCCCATAAATAGAGAATGAGTCAACACTTTTATTAACCAAACTATTTGCGCCTATTATACATCTTGTATCAATGTGAACTCCACATAAAATCCTCACTCCACAACCAATCCATACATCATCATGGATAACTACCGTTTTTTTTAGGATTTCATTATATTTAATAGGTAAATTAAAATCAGAATAAGTGTGAGTACTTGTTAGTATTGAACTTGAATGGGCAATAGACACATTATTTCCGATCATCAATCCTCCGCTACATTCAAAATAACACATCGGATGAATACTGATATTATCTCCCAGTTCTAGTTTCTCTATGTTAGATATATATACATTTTCTTTAATTACAACATTATCACCGCATTTTTTTGCTAGATTTTTCACCAATATGTATCTAATCACAATACCAACTTTTCCTCCAATACCTCTTAAACTTACAAATAAAAAATTATTAAGTTTCCTAGGAAGATATGAATCTACTATAACGAATACCTTAATTAATGGTTTAATCCGTTTAAATAAAGTTCTACCGCTTAGATCCGACATGTCTAATATCTATATAATTGTTTTTTTTATCTTTCATATGAAACAAATAGCCAATAGGCATAAAAATAATATAACTAGAAATTCCTATTTGTTTTATTTTATTTTTCATTTTCAATTTAGAGCAAGGAGCAAAACGCCAGTAATTTATATGAGCTTTTATTTTTTTTAAATATGGAATATCTAGTGATGCCATTTCTGAATAAATTCTCATGGCATAATTAGGTGAATTCATTCTGTTTTTGATTGATGAAACAGATAAACCGTCTGATAAATACTCTGCGATGTATATTTTTTCATTAAAAAATAACATAAGGTAATTTTTTCCAATACGGTTTAGAACCAAACTTTCTGCACAAAATTTTTCTCCGGGTATATCGTCAAATAAATAATTTCTCAGGACTGATGTTTTAAAAACAAACGCAACATCCCCTTTTATATTTTTTATAATCCAATAGTTAATCCAAGAATCTTTTAAAATTTTCCATGTAACCTCTTTCCCTATACGAGAACCATCTGGAAAGCATTTCATACCACAAACTCCAGCAAATTTATCATTATTCTTTATATATTGATAATGAAAAACTATTCGTTCTATAGAGTCTTTTGTTAAATAGTCATCACTATCTACAATATAAAATAATTCTCCTTTTGCATGTAATACGCCATTGTTGATTGCTCTATGTTTTCCACCATTCTCTTGTTTGATGAAACGAATTAATATACGATCTTCATTTTGATAAGATTTTATAATTTCATCAATATCATCAGTGCTCCCATCGTCAACAATAATCCATTCAAAATTTTTATAGGTTTGAGACAACAAACTCTGATATAGATTTCCAATTAAATTCTTCCTATTATATACCGGTGTAAATACAGTAACTAAATCTTTCATAAAAATCTTTTTCTATTGTTTTGTATTTTATTTTATCCACATTACATAAGTGAACATATAATAACATAGAATAATCCATTTTATTCGTTCTCCCTGGTTATTTATTAAGTTATCTTTTAGCAAGGGATATATCAATACTATAGGATAAAGAAACCAAGATAGATAAGCAAATCTGTTATTATACGGTACATGAATGGTCAATAGCCAGAACGCATTACTTGCTATATAAGTATTAAATAAACGGATAAACAATTTGTCTTCGTAGCAATATGTATAGATATATTTCACTCCTGCGATAATGGGTATCAAACTATAAATAATGAAGTCCCAGCGAAATCCAATATTAGAGAACATTTGCTCCATGCCTTTATAAGACATATTCAAATATTCAGACATCCTTTTATCCTGTTCAAACCAAGGAATGTTTGTCAACAAAGTGGAGAAAGAATCACGTGCAACAAGCATAAGCAGGAAAAACGTTCCCCATAAGTATAAGTAGTGTTTGGGATTATTTGAAAGTCGGGTCAGCAAGAAACAGCCAATTGGCAACATGACGGATTGATGGAAAAGACATGCTATAATCCAAACAGGAATTCGTTTAATATCGTTGTTTGGAACAAGAAAAGAGAAGATAACTAACGATGTAGCTATTCCGTTACGCAGTCCATTTACTCCGTATCCCCAAAAACTCAAAGAACAAACGAACAACACTAGTGCTACAGCATATTGTTGTTTGAATCGTTTCTTTAAAGCAAAGAAAACAGGCAATATATATAATGAGCAAAGAACAAACCAATACCCTTTTAAATTGACGAGTTGTGAAAGCCAATAGGTAAGATACTCAAAACCAATATCTCTATCTCTTATAGCAACCGTACCATAGAAGGCTTTCTTTTGGAAAGCCATGGCATAAGCTGAAGTATCTCCAAAGTAGTGATAATCGGTCGGTCGGAAAGTTACATGAACATATACAATCAAGAGTAAAGCAAGGCTAAATATCTGGTTGTTGATATAAGGCTGTCTTACTGTTTCTGCCCTGACCGGTTGAATAGCGATGTAAACAACTAATAGCAGCAACAAGTTGTAATATAAGGCTATATATAGACTAATACTCATAAAATGACATCACAAATTTGGTCCACATAATGTTCCCACGTAATTTTAGCTTCTATGCGCCGACGTGCATTACGACCTTCATTTATAGCAAGAGATTTATCGTCGATTAACTTAATGAGTAAATTCTCCAATTCTTCGTGGGCGTCCTGATGTATCAACCAACCGCCATTATTCTCCTCGACAGCATCGGGAATGCCACCTGTACGAGTACCTATAACGGCGGTTCCACAAGCTTGCGCTTCGGCAAAAACAAGCCCGTATCCTTCTACATTCCTATTATCCGCTTCTTCACGTGTACAGAGAATGAATATATGCGAGGCTGAATAGAAATCGCAAAGTTTATTATCATCAATGAAACCTTCAAATGATACAATATCTGACAATCCTAAATCGGTAACCATCCGCTCAAGTGCACTCTTATATTTTCCTTTACCTCCGAGATGCAATCGCACTTGTTGCTTATACTTTGCCGGTAAAGAAGCTATCGTCCGGATAATAAAATCATGTCCTTTAAATTTTTCCAATCGAGAAATAGAACAGAGGTGTAGCAAGCCATCCTTATATTTTTCACAAGTAGGGCGAAAATGAATTGCATCAACCGCTAACGGAATAGCGATTGTTTTAGCATTTGGAGAACAATGTTTTACTAATGTCTCTGTATAATGACTGTTAGCAATCACGCAAGAGGCGTTTCTTAGTATAAAACGTCGATAAGTAGGCCAAATACAGCGTCGGAAAAAACTCTTTCCGGCAAGATATTCGGCTCCATGTGCCAATATATAGGTTTCTCTGTTTGACAATAGAGACAGCATTCCCTCTGGATGATAATTCCCGGTAATTACAATATCACCGGGAACAGTTTTTTTGCGTAAATACTTCAATGTACGCAACTCCAATATTCCTCTTCTTCCATGCAATCTCACCACATTATTATCCTCCTCTGCATCGGTAGAAGTACTTTGGGGACAAATGACTGTAACATTCAGTCCTTTTTTCTCTAAATATTTTTTCAGTTCAAAACAAAGCCTTGCAATACCACCATTACTTGGTGGATAATCATAGGTTACAATAAAAATGTGTTTGTTAGATGTTTGCATAATGAGTATATTTAGGAGTTAGTTTTCCTTTTTTATAACCTTCTTTATAAGTTTTTGCAAAAAGTCTAAACAGTCCGGGATTGCGGTAAGTAAAAGCGTATGATGCAACAAGACGCAACAAATAGATGTAAGCAGTCGGCCTATGATACCATTTGAGATGACGGCTAATCAATAAAGCCCGGTTATGTACTAATGAAGCAATATAGCGATTGATATCCAGAACCCTGCAACCGCCTGTATCAGCAGCCAAGTGCCATACATGAGCATCATAATTAAAAAAAACTTTGTATCCAAGTTCCTTTACTCGTAAACATATTTCGGTTTCTTCATATAGAGCAGCTCCATAATTCAAATATTCATCAACACCACCAACTTCTAAAAATATGTCTTTTTTTATGCTATAATTTCCACCTCCGCCATGATCTACATATTCTTTATGATTAATGTGGAATCCCCGTTCTGGAGTTGCCGTATAGAAATGGAACTTGCCTACATTTTTCGATTTGGGATTATTCTTATATTTTTCTGTAATTCCCCCTGCCACTACTGCGATATCAGGTTGTGACAAGAACTTGTAATGCTCTTTGAGCAGGTTGCAGTCACACTCGATATCATCATCTAGAAATAGGATGTAGGCGTATTGTGTGTGTTGCACACCGAAATTACGAGCTTCAGGTAGCCCTCTAAATTCAGTCACATGATAGTACTTAATCAATGTATCACTATCTTTTGCACGACTATACATAGTACTGTCAATGGCTGCCGATTGGTCTACAATAATTATTTCATACGGCTCCCCAAAATCTTGCTCTATTAAGCAATCAACTGTACTTGCCAGATAATCAGCCCGATTAAGTGTGGGCAAAATAATGCTTATCCCTTTTTGCATAAGGCGTTTATGAATAATATGAATCAAGAGTTAAGAAATTAATCACTTCGTTTAGGAATTATACTCTATCAGAAATTTCACTATAATGAAGCATTTCTATATTTTACGTAGTTGTACTGAAATGTTTGACTTTCTTCAAGATGGCAATACAAAAAAAGCCTTAACTCCCCTTCGTATGAATATGTGATTTTATAAATAAAAAGTCCGTTTAAATTTTCTAATAAAGCAGTTGAGTTAGGATTCTTCTACATGATGTTTGGAGCTATCTCTTATAACTCGATTGTAAAATTCGATGTTTTGTGCCACTATCTCGTTGGTGTTGAATCTAGCAGTTGCATTTAGATAAGCCCTGTCGGCTTGTTCACACCTATAAATGGGATTCGAGATTAGCCGTTGCAAAGCCTCTGCAAATTCATCGATACGTTTCACCCTGCATTTGCAAACACAGTTACTGTCTCCTATAATCTCTTGAAAACAATCGATATCGGAACAAACAATTGCCTTCCGCAGTAACATTGCCTCCAGTAAGACCAAACCGAAAGTTTCTGCATGGCTTGGAAATATGCAAATATCGGCACTGTTAGCGTATGACATAGTCTTGTCATAAGGTAAGCGACCTAAATACGATACACAACCGATCGATTGCTTTGAAAAGAGAGATTTGCATTTTTCCCATGTCGAAGAACCATTCACTACTGCATCCTGTCCGATGAGAATGAGTTTGACATTGTCGTTTTGCTCGCATATCCTGTTGAAAATAAGAGGCAAATCAAGTACCCCCTTTTTCTCAACAATTGTCCCCCAATAAAGTATCGTTATTGTATTTTTGTTCATGTCACTAGATGAAAGAGGGGGCATGTTTATATCCACAGGATTATATATTACACATTTTCTCTTATTCGAAGACAGACTGAATAATTTATCCGTCAGGTCGAGAGCCTGTCGGCTAACTCCTATATAGGCATCAGAATTACGCAAAGCATTATATTCCATAAGCCGTACGTTCCATGGAGTTTTGTTTCCAGACAAATGATCGAAATACACATTTGAACCATGTAATCTTGTAACTACTGGTACAGATAAACTACAAAAAGCCAAAGGTCCCTCCCAGTCGATAGATTCAACGAGGTCGATGCCAATCTTTGCCACTAATAGATTTAACTTTTTATTTAGATACCTTCTATTGATAAAAGAAGAAAATGGAGACTTATGAGGCTGGTTTATAGGTATCACAGATATACCATCGTCCCACACAGTTTCTGTAAACTTATTGCCCCAATACACAACTGATACCTTCACACCAGTCTCACTCTTAACGATAAGATGAGACAAATGTTTGATAAAAATTCCGATTCCGCCACATTTCATACCCAATATCGGATATTCTGTAGTTAAAAACGCTATATGCATCTCTATTGTATTTTTTGGAAAATATCAATGAAAGATTTTGTTTGTTGCGATGCCAAGTAACGGCGGCAATATTCTTTGTTTGCCGTCATTGGAAATTTTTCGCTAAATACTTGTTTGATGACAGTAACACCTTGCTGAGGAGTATCTATAAAAATACCTATGCCTGCTTTTATCAATTCGGTTCGTGCTTCGCTAGTCATGGGCACCATTGCTAATACAGGCACTTGTAATGCGATATAATCGACCATTTTTGCGAAATTAGTCCACCATAAAGCCGTGTGTCCGGGAATAAGTACTGCTGCTTTTGCATTAACTATCAATTCATACAATTTACGCTGCGGTACATGATTGATATATTCCACGTTGTTACAGATTCCCAAATCATTGACAAATTCTTCCGTTTGTTTTTGATTGATATTCTTATTACCCACAATTTTAAGGGTGCAACCCTTGCCTTTTAATTCCTTAGAATTGACAGCTTCGGCAAATATTTTCAAGAAATTATCTTTATATTCATGGAGGTATTCACCCACGAATATTATATAATTCTCTTTTTCTCTATTTTGAAAAGAAGGCAAATAATCATCATCTACTCCAGTTGGAATAAAATATGATTTATTTGAGTATCGTCCCTCATATAAATCATTAAATATATTCAGGTATGCTCCCGACAGACCAGTAATAGCATCAGCGTATTTAAAAGTATCTTGTTCAATTTTCTTTTGCTTGGCAAAAACAGGAAAATAATCAGAATACATTCGCTTAGCGTATGTGGTAGGATCCCTGAAATCAGCAACCCATTTTACTCCGGTTAGATGTTTAAGTCGCATACCGATTCTATTTGAGGTAAAAGGCAGGCAAGTGGTATATATGATAGATATATCATGTTCTTTAATTATTTTTCGTCCCATCCTCACGGCACTTCTTTCCCAGAATCTAAAGCGGTCGGGAACTTGAATCCATCGGTCTAGTATATATTTATAAAACTTACCGAATAAAGATTGCTTGTTAGAGGTGACTGTATCCGTGCTTTTTGACTGTGCACCAATAGTTTTTGCTTTGGCTGTAATGGCTTTGAGTGAAGTATCTTCTCCTCCAAGCAACATTCTAAGGCCGCGCAATGTCGGTTCTATATAATTGGCTTGATAAATAGGCACGTCTTGGACTTCGTCCAACAAATCAGGATCTTCTAAATATAGATAATTACGATTAACCGTCAGTACTATCGGATTCCAACCTGTACGTTTAAGATATTTTACAAGTTTAAATGCCCTAAATACCGCAGCATGAGTCTGTGGCGGAAAAAAAGGAGTAATTATAAGTATGTTTTTATTCATCGTTTTAATTTGTTTAAAATCAATGCTTTTACTTTTTTCTTATTTTCTTTGTCTAATAGCACATAATAGGACAGAACAACCAATATTATTGAAGAACTAAGAGCCACGATAATCACTCTTGTAAAGGACTCAACCAAGATATGTTGTATGAGTAGGATTGCGGTAAAAGAAGGAATACTTATGAAAAGATTCACTACCATCGTTGTGAAGAAAAAACGTATCGGTTTGAAATCTTCAACATAATGATGGAGTGTATATGAGCAAACGATATAAATCAATAATGTGCTCACTATAGGCAATCCAAAAGCCCAAGTCAAGCCGATACCTTTACTAAACAATAACCAAAGTATCGGAATGACTGATAATGATACTGTCCCCGCCATAAATGAATAAAATTTCAAACGTCCGACAGCTTGTATTCCAATATATATAATATTATTATTCAATGATATGAAGCTTGAGACTATCAATAAAATACAGAATTCAATTGTATATGGAGGAACTTCCACGAGCCATAAATTCATTACATAATGTATTTCAGAGATAAAAGGAATAGCAACCAACAGATATAACACATTTGCCAAACAAGTAGTTTGCTTTAGTAATTGTATCATGGCATTGAAATCGGTCAATGCGTATTGCTTTATAATTTGCGGCCTCGAAGCCATTACCAAATTGGTTGATACTTGTTCAATCATCAGTTGCACAGTTGTTGCCAATCCGGCTGCGGCATTAACAGCTGTACTGCCAAATATATTAAGCAACATATTTGTTCCCTGTTGACGAGTAGTAAAGCAAATATTGGAATAAAGATTCCATCCTGAAAAGCTAAACAGAGAACGGCCGATAACCTTATTCCATTCCCAATTAATCCGGCATTCGTCATAATGCCTAATGCAATAAATGCGATATGTCATTGCAATCAAGAATGAAGATAAGAGCATAAGTCCTCCATATAAAATGAGCTTATCACATACTGTAATAAGTAGAAGTGTAGCGATCAGCAACTTCAACAGTGATCCAACAATTTCCACAATAGCATACACGTCCATTTTTTCGTGCGAAATAAGAGTCGCATTGTATGGAACTTGAGTGATGCTGACCATTGAGGAAATTATTGAAAATTGATACACCCAAACAGCTGCACTCATTCTCTCATCTGGAATGTTCAATTTTTCGAATAACAGCCAAAGTCCGACCGTTTCAGCCAAAAACAAGACTATAATTGCAATTCCTATATGTAATATAAAGGCTGTATTGAATGTTTGTTGGAGTTGTCGAGGGTCATTTTTGGCAAGTTCGACTGTAAG
Source organism: Bacteroides sp. AF25-38AC (assembly GCF_003602995.1). Taxonomy (NCBI): domain Bacteria; kingdom Pseudomonadati; phylum Bacteroidota; class Bacteroidia; order Bacteroidales; family Bacteroidaceae; genus Bacteroides; species Bacteroides sp. AF25-38AC. The sequence continues at coordinate 13,987 of NZ_QTMD01000037.1, forward strand.
AAAGCGTGAAGTCGCTCCACTCATCGTTACATTCAAAAAGCTAAATAGGACAACAATACCGCCGACAAGTCCATAAATGCCATAATCATCTACACCAAGTGCATTTAACACGATCCGTGATGTATATAGTGATACAATCATGGACAGCAACATACGTGCATAAAGTGCCACTGTATTCTTGAATATTTTTTTATTATTTACGGACGATGTCTTATTCATAGCAAGCTTATGATCTTCCTAATACAGACGGAATGTATCTTTTTATTAAGGTTGTCGCAAAATAGCATATTGCAACAATGAGTGCAAATTCCAATATGGTCCAACTGTAGTTTACAAGATGTAACTTATTGCGCACGATCCAGAATGTATCTACAAATAATATATGTAGCCCCAATAATGCCAAACTGTTAATTCCACACCAAATCAATATTTTATCCAATGGAATAAGTTTCAGCTTTCTCGAATTAAAATATGAATTGATAAACCAATAAAAATTCATAATAAAAACCATTGAAAGCAACAATAGATGCAATGGAAAATTGTTTGATTTTAAGTCAACGTAAGAGGGAAATAGAACGATGAAAACAATGGCGATAATAAGCAAGAATAATGAGTATATCGGTGAAACCTTCATGCCGTACCATTTGTTCCGCATGAAGCAAAAACCAAGATGGTAATAAATCAAGGTAGACATTGTTGTGTCAATAAAATATGGCAAATCAATGTTATTAGCATTTAACCAATATCCTACTCCATATAATAATATACATAATGCGCTGATTGTTAATGCTTTATTGTAGGGGTGATTTTATGTATCAATAAATAAACGAATGAAACCTCGAACAAACAAATTAAAAACCAAATTACATGAAATAAAATAAAAGAGTTTTCATCACCGAGAAAACCATCAAACATACTCGTTACAGGGAGCGAGATCGCTTTTGCCCAATTATGAGTTTCGTTAAGTTTCAAAACGAACAAATATGCGAACAACAAAAAGGCAAAAAAGGCCCAAGGAATCAGTAATTGTCTGGTCTTTTTTGCAAAAAACTCTCTCAAACTGATTGGACGAAAGAAACAGCCTGACACAAAAAAAAAAGGGCATGTGAAAACTGTAAATAACGGTTTTCAACATGTAAGGGATTTGTATATGACCAAGGATGACCAATAAAATTCCTCCCCCTTTCAATATGTCAAAGGAGACAATCCGATTAGAGTCTACCATCTACAACGTTTTTTTCAAAGATAGCTTTAACATCGAATATGACGTGTTGAGCATTTAGTAACGTTTTTACATCAAAGCCTATAAACTGTTCGTGTGCTACAGCTATAATTGCCGCATCGAATTTCTTATCCAAAGGATGTTGGTTCGTTACCGAGATTCCATATTCTCGCATAACTATATCAGGATTGGCCCAAGGATCATATACGGTGATATGTACGTTATACTCTCGCAAAGCATTGTAAATATCTATAACCTTTGTGTTCCGCACATCAGGACAGTTTTCTTTAAAAGTAAACCCTAATATGAGGATATGAGAGTTGAGCACCTGTATTCCTTTCTTCAGCATCAATTTCGCAACTTGGTTGGCCACATATTCCCCCATACCGTCGTTCATTCGGCGACCGGCTAAGATTATCTCAGGATTATAACCGTGACGTTGTGCACATTGAGCCAAATAATACGGATCAACTCCAATGCAATGGCCTCCAACCAGCCCAGGCTTAAATGGCAGGAAATTCCATTTGGTAGAAGCTGCTTCCAGTACATCCTGTGTATCAATGCCCATTTTAGTAAATATCTTGGATAGCTCATTCACAAATGCGATATTGATATCACGCTGTGAGTTTTCTATTACTTTGGCTGCTTCCGCTACTTTCATCGTAGGAGCGAGATGTGTACCGGCGGTAATTACAGAAGCATATACCTCATTTACTTTCTTACCTATTTCAGGCGTAGAACCGGAAGTAACCTTTTTGATTTTTTCTACTGTATGAAGTTTATCTCCCGGATTTATACGTTCAGGGCTATAGCCAGCAAAGAAATCTTCATTAAATTTCAATCCGGACACTTTTTCCACAACCGGGATACATTCGTCTTCTGTAACACCTGGATAAACAGTAGATTCATACACCACAATATCCCCTTTGGAGATTACCTTACCAACAGTTGTGCTGGCACCGTAAAGCGGAGTCAAATCCGGATTGTTGTTTTTGTCTACCGGAGTGGGAACGGCAACTACATAAAAATTGTAATCACGGATTTCCTCTATATTGGCAGTACACTTAAAACCATTGGCAAGGGCAGATTGGAGTAGTTCATCTGACACTTCGAGTGTCGCATCATGACCTGCCATCAAAGCAGTCACACGAGCTTGGTTCATGTCAAAACCTATCGTTTTATACTTTGTCGAGAAAAGACGAGCCAAAGGGAGCCCTACGTAACCAAGACCAATTACGCAAATTTTAGTTTCATTCATAATTTCATCTGTTATTATTACTTTAAATATTCTTCCAATACCATTTGACAGCCTCTTTCAAACCGTCACGCATACTGTATTGAGGATTGTAACCTAAAAGGGATTTTGCTTTATCAATACATGCCAAGGAATGGGGAATATCCCCCAAGCGGTTGGGACCATGAATTATTTTCACGTTGGCAATTTCGGGGTCAAATTCACTCAAAAATTCTTTCAAGTAACCGACCAACTGGTTTAATGTGGTGCGTTCTCCGAAAGCAGTATTGTATACTTGGTTGGTTGCATTCGGATTTGTCGTGGTCATAGCCAGCATGTTCATTTGAATCACATTGTCTATATAAGTAAAATCGCGGCTATATTCACCATCTCCGTTAATGACAGGACTCTCATGAGCCATGAATTTCTTAACGAACAAAGGAATCACCGCAGCATATGCCCCGAATGGATCTTGACGACGACCGAAAACATTGAAATATCGTAAGCCGATACATTCCATTCCATAGGTTTTGGCAAACACATCGGCGTAAAGCTCGTTTACATACTTTGTTATGGCATAAGGCGAAAGCGGTTTACCAATCACATCTTCTACTTTGGGAAGAGACTGACTGTCTCCATATGTAGAAGAACTTGCTGCATATATAAAACGCTTTACATTGGCATCGCGAGCGGCTGTCAGCATATTTAAGAATCCCGATATATTAGTTTCATTTGTAGTTATAGGATCTTTGATAGAACGTGGAACTGAGCCTAATGCTCCTTCATGCATAACGTAATCTACATTTTCTACAGCTTTCTTACAATCGTTCAGATTCCGTATATCTCCTACGATAAGTTTAAACTTATTCGGATATCGTTGTAGAAATGGAAAAATGTTTTCAGGTTTACCTGTGGAAAAATTATCCAAACAGATTACATCATAGTCGTGAGCCAATAAATACTCACATAAATTGGAGCCGATGAATCCCGCTCCACCAGTAACTAAAACTTTTGTTAATGACATATGGATTGTTGTTTTATGTTGAAGTTGCAAGCCTATTGCTTGATAGGGGTGTAATGATTTATTTTAAGACTGGTTTGGATAAAAGAGAGATTGTGTGTATCTGCTCCAAGTCGATTGTTACAATTTCCATTGAATTCCAGCCTGTTGGATTTTTTTGTATGTATTTTATGCAAATCCACCTAGAGAGAAAAAGTTAAACAGAATCTACAGGTCTTAATAACCGATAATTATAATCTATTTAAACTATAACAGTCTGACTATCAATTAAACAGTTTTGTATATTTTTTGTAATACTCGTACAAATGAACTTTTGAAATATATTGTAATTGTGAATGTCCGTTCCTATATGAGTAATAGCCTTTTCTTTTAATAGCAGCATGGCTTTTTTCTTAATCCGGTTGCCATACATACCCGCTATTGACGGAAGATTGAACTGAAACTTCACTCCCATGTCTTTTAATTGTTGATAATCCGACTCACCCATATAAACATACCGTTCCGGATGGGCAAGAATGGGATAATAGCCTTTAGCCTTGATGCGGAGCAGAATGTTGTTCAATCCCATCGGAGGGTTAAAGTAGGAGGTTTCCACCAGTAGATGGTCACCGCTTTCACCCAAGGGCAGCAGATCGTTCTTTTCCAACCGTTCCTCGAAGAGGTTGTCAAGCATGTTCTCTGAGGCCAGATGCAGTTTTATCGGACCGCTATAGGTGGCTTGAAGTTCAGCGTAACGCTCCCGGAGGTGCAGTGTGGTGTTGGGCATATCTTCCATGATATGCGGTGTAAGCCATACGGATTTTATGCCCAACTCTTCATACAGGCGCAGTATTTCCAATGCTTCTTCCATCGTCTGCACACCGTCGTCCACACCCGGCAGAATGTGCGAGTGACAGTCGGTAAAATTCTTGAATATACCGCTATCTTTCAGCGATATACGTTTCCTGAATGGCCACACAATGATACGAGTATTTTTATATAAAACATTTTATTTTTTTTAATTAATAATCATCCATTTATCCCCACCCTGTTTTCCGTCGGAACCTTAGTGGTATCCTGAGCCGTAACCGTAGTGATAACCATATCGATAGCCATAACGGTATCCATAGCGACCGCCACTTCCCTCGGTCCCGTTCAAGATCAGGGACATGTTCTTGTATTTTTTCTCCTCGTAGATTTTCTCCAATTCAGCAAGCATACTCCGTTCAAGTAATCCTGCACGAACTACGAAAACGGTACGGTCGGCCAGTTTCTCAATAATTTGCGTGTCGGCCACCAGTTCAACGGGCGGACAGTCGATCAGCACATAGTCATATTGCTCCCTTACAGTATCGATTGTCTGCTTTAACCGCTCGTCGAACAATAATTCCGTTGGGTTAGGAGGAATCGTTCCCACGGGTAGTATATCCATAGATTTATGTTTCGGATCGGGTACGATGATCTCATCCAGATTATCGATACGACCTCCCAGATAGTCGCTCAATCCCTTGTCAGGAGAGTCGATATAGGATGATGCAGAGGCGTGGCGCAGGTCTCCGTCGATTACCAGCACTTTTTTTCCTTTGATGGCAAGGCTCACGGCGATGTTCATGGTCAGAAACGATTTGCCGCTGCCCGGATTGAATGAGGTCATGATGATGACATTCGAAGTCTTGTCCTTGCCGGTCATAAATTCCAGGTTGGTACGCAATACGCGGAATGCCTCGTTGATGATGTCACGGTTGCCCTCCTTGACGATAACGGCCTTGACTTCCTGCGGTTTCTTTCCTAATATCCCTTTTTTCTTTCTTGTGAACAGCGGAATTTCACCGATGAACGGTATAGTCAGGTTTTCCAGGTCTTTCCTTCCCCGTACACGGGTATTCATATTCTCGCGCATGAAGATAATGACTATCGGAATGAGCAGCCCCAGAGCGAATGCGACCATAAAGATATTTTTATGCACAGGGGATGTCGGCAACATGCTGCCGTGTGGCGGGGTAACAATGTGGGTATTATAAGCCGTGAACGCCTGTGAGAGTTCGTTCTCTTCACGCTTTTGCAACAGGAATAGGTAAAGAGCTTCCTTTACCTTCTGTTGGCGCTCCACCGAAAGCAGGTACTTGGCCTGTGTTGGGTTGGCCGCTATACGTGATGTCGTCTGTTGCTCCGTCTGCCGCAAACTTTTTATCTGCGAATTCAAGGTCACTATCTGATTGTCGATAGATCTGATTATCGCCCCACGCATGGATGCCAGAGCCTGATCCATATCCACGACCAGCGGATTTTCCGTGCTGCTGTTCGCAACCAGACTGTTGCGCTGCAACAGTTGCTTGTTGTATTCGGCAATCTGCGATTCAATATTGGCGCTTTCAATGCCGGAGTTGGCCGGAAGCAGTTGGGTACGGTTGGCATCGTTGGCTAAATAGTTCCGGATGTAACGGGTCATATAAAGCTGGTTGTTCAGGGACAGGATCTGCGCGTTGGCCGCACTGCTTTGAGCCATATACATACTCGATGCCGCCTGCACGTCGGGCAACAGATGTTCTGACTTGTAAGAGGAGATATCCTCGTCCACATTTCCCAGTTCCCGTTCGATTACGCCCAGACGCTCGTTGATGAACATTGAGGTGCTGACAGCGATCTGGTTTTTGTCCTTCACCCAATTCTCGTTATAAACGGAAATCAACATGCTCAATACATCTTCTGCCCGCTGTGTGGAGTTATCCTTGAATGACAAGTCTATGACTGACGCTTTCTCGCTGTTCAATGAAACGGACAGATTGGACGAGCAGGAGTTGACGGCGTTATACAGACTGGATTTGCCTACATATAATGTATATGCCTCGCCTTTCACGTAATTGGGTGTTGTATGGATAATGATTTTTCCCAATGGCGTAGTGATGGAGTCGAGCAAGCTTCCCTTTACGTCCTTTTCTTCAAGATCTGTCCCGTTACGTATAAAGTCGGATAGGTATAACGTACCGTCCGGCTGTATTTCCAACGTAAAACCGGCTGATTCATTCTCAGGCAAGTCATTTATCGTTACATCCACCGGTAATGTCAGTCCATAGGCTACCTGACGGTGGAATTTTCCCCGAACGAAGTAATTCATATCCAGACGCAACCGTTTAACCACTTCGGTCATTAAAGACGGTGATCGAAAGGTGATGAGTTCGTTATTCACATTTGTACCGGATTGAAACAGCCCGAACTCCGAGAAGGATTCCAAATCCGAGGAGACCGACTTGCCTTTGGAATCCTCTTTGATCAATACCGAAGCGGTACGTGTATATACGGCAGGAGTGCGTAACAGATAGGCAGTAGCGGCACCGATCGTTACCGCTAAAGACAAGACGAACCACTTCCATCTTGCGAGGCACAGGTATAACAGGTCCTGTATTCGCAGGAAATCATCCTGCTGCCCCGGTTTTATATTCTTTTGATTTACGGTCATCATATCTGATTCTATATTATTTTACAATCAACACGGTAATGGTCGTCAGCAACGAGGCCAATGACATCCAGAAAGAGGCTGAGCGGACGTTATTGCCGTTGACGGTCGCCTGCCGTGCTTTCATTGAGTTGGGTTCCACATAAACGATATCGTTCTGCTGCAAATAATACACAGGAGAGGCATAAAGGTCATATCCCGAATTCAGGTTGACCTGATACAGGGTTTTTTTCCCGTTTTCCTCCCGTTGTACCAGCACGTTTTCCCGTTTCCCATAGACGGTAAGGTCCCCGGCCATGCTTAAGGCCTCCAAAAGTGTCAGCTTGTCCTTTTCGATATTGAAACGTCCGGGGGTGGCAACCTCGCCCAACACTGAAACGGTCAGGTTCATAAACTCCACTGTAACAACGGGGTCTTTCACGAGATTCTTTGAAACCAATTCCTCTTTTATATACGAGGCGATCTCCGCGCGTGTCATTCCTGCCACATGGATATGTCCCAGCACAGGAAAATCAATATCCCCATCCTTATTTATTGTATATCCTGATATTCCCTGACTATTGGATGTACCTGATGTCGTACCAATCTGTCGGGATATGATCGGAAGGTTGAAAAGGTTCATTAATAAGGGGTCTTTGCTGTTGACCTGTATGGAAATCTTGTCTTCTGGACGTATCCGGATTTCCAGCGGGTTCAAGACTTGCTCTGCGGTACCCCGTTTCAGGTCCGTGAAATAAGCGACTTTCGGTGTGGCACATGATCCCAATAGAAAGGCCACGGTTAATAAGGATAAAATGTATCTGATTTTCATATTTATTGATTTTTATTTGTTGGTTTTCTGTTCCGATTGAAGTTGTGCGATAGATTTTGTCAGCCTGATGTTGGCGAGAGTCCATATCAATATATCACCCAAAACGATCCAGTTCACATTGAGATAAAGGGACAGAAGAATATTGAGCAGTATGAATATAGTTGACACGGAAACAATGATGATCATGGTATTGCGCTGCTTTATTCCGAGAGCAAGCAGCTTATGGTGGATATGGTTCTTGTCCGGCAGGAACGGGTTCTTTCCGTTGCGTACCCGATGCAGGTAAACCCTGACCACGTCACAGCATGGAACCAGCAAGGGTGAGAAGGCCAGCACCATCGGATGTACATTTCCTGTATTATCGTCTAGTCCGCACATGGTCAGTTTGAGACTGAGGAAACAGAGCATCATGCCGATGGTCAAACTGCCTGTGTCGCCCATGAAGATCTTCCTTCCGTGTTTGGCGTTCCCGAAAACATTGTAATAGAAGAATGGTACCAACACTCCCAATGTGGCAAACGCCAGCATGGCATAAACATACTGATGGAGCATAAAGAAAGTCAGTCCATAAAATAGGCAGGCGATACTGCATAGCCCGGAAGCCAGCCCGTCAATGCCGTCAATCAGGTTGATGGCATTGATGATGAAGACCACGATCAGGATGGTCAGGGGATATCCTAACCATAACGGCACCGCATGGATGCCCAGAACACCGTATAGGTTGTTGATATATACCCCACCGGCAATAAGCATCACGCCGCACAGAATCTGGATGACAAACTTGGCACGATAACGGATACCGATCAGGTCATCGGCCATGCCAACCAGATATAGTACCATGATGGAGCAGAAAGCAAAAGCCAAAGAGCACACGTCGTTCCCGATTTCGGACAATATCTCCGAATGTCCCAGCACCATATTGATTCCTAGCAACAGGGCTATGGTGAAAAACACTACCGGCTTGAATGCGATACCACCCAATCGGGGCACCGCACAATGATGTACCTTCCGCTCATCGGGAAAGTCGAACAATTTCTTACGGAAAGCGATTAGCAGAATCTGGGGAATGACGATACCCGCACAGAGAACACAAAGCAAAAATGCCAGTGAACAATTTACAATCCAAAAATACATATATTCAAATATTATTTTATTTGTGTAAGGCCACGAGGAAGGGGAACTTCATCATCTCCTTTTTGTGTCATCTCTCAAAATTTGTCACAATCGGAATCATTGATGACTTCAATCAAATCGGGATGAACTTCTACCGATATACCCATAATCCCTTCAAGCATCACAACCACCCGGCGGCGACGTTTTCCTTTCACCCGCATGAATACGCCCTTTACTCCATTGAACTTGCCACCGTAAATACATATGTGGGTACCTTTCCGTATGTCAATCTCTTCCGGTTTATAATAAATAGTGTTTTCTTCATACTGCGAGGCAATCTTGATAAAGCTCTCCATTTGCTTATCCGGCACCACGATATATTTCAGTCCCGTGCTTTTCTCCCACATCATGAATTGTAAGAAATTATATTTTTTTTTGAAATCCGTGATCTGTTTTCGGGAAGCATGCACGAAGACGAGATTCGGGATGACTGGTACAAGCCTTTTGGATTTCACTCCGTGATAGACCCTTACGGCATAGTGTTTCGGTATGAAATACTCTAGACCATCCTTGCCTTTGAGCATCTCTTCCGCCTTTTTCTCGTTTTTATAAGCGCTCATGGCGAACCATTGGATTCTAGTTAGATCTTCCCTTGTGGTTATGGGAGTACTCATTCGTCGTGTGTTTTTTAGTTATTACGGCAGGTCAAGATATACCCATAGTTCATCCCAACTTATGTATTGGTCTGTATTATAGTAATTTATGTCTTTTTTGGCTGTCATATCAACCATTCATGCCGTCTTTTATCTTGCCGCATTCCTATTTTTCTCCATAAGAGAAATAGAGGACATAAATATTTAACATATATAATTGATTTACAGGGATTATTCGCTGTAAATACAATCTAGTTTACTCAACATTTGTTATGTAACCACGACATTTAACGAGGTGGCTATTAAGGTTTTTCTTTGTTTTATGCTATTATGTTCAATAATTTATGTATTTTTGCATATTCAAAACATTTCTCTTATGGAGAAAACCGTCATTTATTCAATCTTTTTCAAGCAAGAATTTTGTACTTTCACGGGGCTTTTTCCTTTCTGAATCCATCTTGTCATACAACTGAAAGTATAGGGTATATACTTGTTCATTATATTCCTATGGCATTCGTATAGGAAATTTCTCCTATTTTCGGTGTTTCTCTTTCTGAGAGAAATGGGGTGATTGGTATTTTGATGTATATCAAATATTTATAAGATTGGTATAATCAATTTGCTCAACAAATAATCAGTTTTTTCTAATCATACCTCTTATTTTTTATGGTATGACTAATATTTTTCTTCTGATTTTTAGTGTTTTTTGTGTTATCTTTTGTACTTTTGCATTTACAAATCTTTCTCTCAGAAAGAAAACTTCAATTTGTATAACATAATTCCAACTTATTTTTTGTCAGATAAATAAAAATAATAATTGCCATAGAATAACAGCGGGCCGATTGGGCACGTATGCTGAAACCTATGGCGTAAACTGTTTTATAATGTGAATTAAAGTGTATTTAAAATAATACTGTTCGCTTTATCCACTACGGAGGTGTCTAACGATGCAAGATAAATCCGTGTAGTGCTTTCTGAATCATGTCCCATAGCTTCGCTGATGGTAGCCAACGGAATGTTTTTGCTTCTGGCGATAGAAGCCCAGGCGTGACGTGCCACATAACTCGTCAGCGGAATAGGAAGGCCGATTTGTTTTCCCAATTTCTTTAGTTTTGAATTCACCAGCTGGGCTGCATTCTTGTATTGTTTCCGTTCATCCGTTTTTGCGTCGAGAATGATCGGCAATAGATAAGAAGAACCTATGGTATCGTATTTATCTATGATTTCTTGCATGGGCTTTTCCCATTTGATTACTAGCTGTTGGTTGGTCTTTTTTCTGCGATATGATAAAAAACCGTTTTGCAAATTACTTTTCTTTAGATAAGCCATGTCTATAAATGACATCCCTCGGGTATAAAAACTGAACATAAATAGGTCTCTTGCATATTCCAAAGAGGAGTCGTGACTTAAATCCATATCGCGTATCTGTCGGATAATTTTGGCCGGAACTGCCCGTTTTACAGTTTTATCTATGCCCGTATATACATGTTTAAACGGATATCGCTGTATAACCAATTCTTTTTCTACGGCACGATTATACATGGCTCTGAGGTTTCTCATGTAATAGGAAGTACTGTTCGGACAAATGTCATTAGATTTTAGATATTGTTCATATTCCATCATCAGGTTGGAGTCTATATTGTCGAAAGGGATGTCTCTGCCTTTCTTTCTGAAATTCATGAATCGCTTGAAGCTATTGAGCGTAGTGGTATAAGTTTCTGTGGTGCGTATTTTACCTATTTGTCTCAATTCTTCAATGAGATTCTCACAAAATGACACAAAGTACTCGTTCACAGGAGGAGCGGAATAATATTCAATGATTTCGTCTGCCGTATATTTGTATCCAAGATTCTCAAATCTTATCATAATATCTTTTAGACGTGAGGTGTCTTCCTCAATACATTTTTTTAAAGAAACCAAATACCGATGCCGGTTTTCTCCTGTCTTTGCTGGTATGATTATTTGGGAATTGAAAATATCCCACTCGTCAGGATAAATCTTGTATCCTGAATTTATCTGCCTTGCTACACGATTATGAATTACTTGATAGAACAATGTTCCCGCTTTTCCTTCTATAGAGGAATGTCGATACTTTATTTTTAATGATGCCATTTTTTTGTTTAATTAATATTATATTCTCCAAAATAAATGTTTTGGCGTATTATATGTTTAATAACCAATAAATTAGATAACTGTTTGATTTTGATTATAGTTGGATTTATATTGATATGGCGAAATACTTGGCTATTATATATCAATGTGAATAATGTTGGATTTTATTCTTCTTTTATTTCCGTACTGCCCTTTTCCTTGTTTTCTGCCTCCCCTAATGTACGTTTTTTCATAGCCCCGTCTGAGAGCCTTTGTTTTTGAACGGCAAATTTATTTCGGTGGATGGATACGAAAGAGTTCCGGTCTTCGCCCTTTGTACCGAAAAAAATAACGCCGGACGGCTTCGCTGTCCCCAACATTTTTTGTCGTCCAAAACTTTTCTCAATCCCTCCTTCCTTCTTGTTGTGTGCCGTAAAAAAAAGGCTTATAAACTCAGATGGGGCATGAAAGCTCAAAAAAAAAGTCGGCAGAAAGAAAAGGTCATCCCGGAAAGGGGTTTTAAAAAAAGGTCTTTAAATCTAGCTGAAGCATAAAATTAGAAGTTTAACCCTTTAAAAATGTGACATATGATTACAGTGACGGAACAACTAAAGAATGTGTTTGAAGCCAACCCTTTGTACTCAAAAGAGGGGCAGGGGCTTAATGCGGAAGTCATCGCAAGGTTTTTCCTTCCTTTTTCTTCGGTGGTATGGTTGGTAACGGAAGCCGAACAGCAGGAAGACGGTGACTGGCTTTTTTTCGGTTATTGCCATATTCAAGAATGGGAATGGGGTTATGTGCTTCTTTCTCAAATTCAAGAGGTGAATGTTCGTGGGTTGACCGTGCAGCTGGATAAAGGACTGAAAACCGGTATAACGGTAAAAGCTTGCCTGAATTGATTAGAGAATAAACGGAGAGGGAACAACCCCTTTCCGCTTTCCAACCGGAATATTGAACTTAAAAACGGAAGTTATGGTTTACGAGACGAATTGCACGGAAATAACACAGGACAAATGGCGTGAGCTGATGAAGTACGGTAGAAAATGCTCCTATCGGCTGCTTACGGCGAGAATCAAGCGGGAATTGCCGGAATTATACCATGCGCTGGCTCTCCAGTTCTATAATCCTTATGCGGAACAGTGCAGGCAGACACCCACACATTATATATTGGTTCATTCGGCCATTGAATATTTTATCAGAAAACAATAAAGGACAAATGGTTATGAAAACAAAAAAGGTTGATAAAAAGAAAACGCTGGCTTATGCGGTGGCATTTTACTTTACGGATGTTTCCGTAAAGTTCATGATGGGGAATGCGATGTATGAGTATGTACATACCGTTTATGACAGGCGGTATGATAACGGTGGCTTTAATACGCTTGCCGTAGTCTATAATTACAAGAGGATGAAGTACGAGGTATTGGTCGTATCGGACGAGAAGGTAGGTGATAAGGAGATTCATATATTATAAGTTTCACAAACAGGGCTTTTGCCATATAAAAACGGCTTTTGAGATGAAAAAGTTATCGGCTTATACGGTTGCATCCAACTGCACCGACTTGACGGATATACGTGACGGCATCGCTGAAATACATGAAGCGATGAAGACTTGCGTTGAATCCGGGAAACATATCCCTTCATTCTATGTTTCCCGGTTGGCCAAACTGGAAACTAAAAAGAAGAAACTGGAGAAACGGACGCAGGTACACATGACCGTCACCATCCGTTTCTTTATAGATGATGATACCCTTACAATGGCAGTCAGGCATTGCCTTTTCTTCAAGCTGGAACCGACTCGGCAGAATGTGATGAAAGCCATCCGTGATGCGGTTCTTAATAACGGACGTTCCATTCTTGACTTTCCGGAAGCATGGGGAGAAGATCTTATGGATGTGTCTTTCTTTGATGTGGAGAATGCCATGAAGAAGCTGCGTTCCTCATTCGGCCTATAAACTTCATTGCATATTTTTCCGAAAGTAAAGTAACCGTTGGATTTTTGGCCAGCGGTTCTTTTTTCAAAAAAGAACCAAAAACTTTGAATACAATCTTTTTTCATCTTCTAACTTATGTATTCGGAAAAAATTCCATGGCATTCAGAAAAGGGATGATAGCGGTTTGGGGATTATAGGGTAGATTTGTGGGGTAAGCTTACAGAGACAGTTTTTATAGGCAGGTTCCGAAAAGCCTTTGAGAGAGTAGGAGAACATGAGTTATAATATATGGCTATAAGTATAAATGATAGACAATTGATTACACAATTTATTACTAATACTCAGAATTTGAATGTTAATTTACCTACAAATGGTGGAGGGTGTGCTAATTTAGTTAGAGGAATTATAGAACAGGCAACAGGAAAAAGAATTTCAGTTAATCCTTTTGGAGCTTCTTTAGAAAGTATGATACAAAAAATAAATACCTATCATGATTTAGCTAAATGTAATAATGGAGATATATTATATTTTGTGCATCTTCCTAATGCTGCTGTAAATTTACATCAAACTATTCATTATGCAATTTTTTGTAATGTTAATAATGCTGGTGTACAGAAAAATGTTATTGGGATAAATGGATTAGCAGATCTTTCTTTTTCTCCCACAGCTTATCATGGTGTTGTAGCATCTGTAATATCTCCGGGTAATTTTAATGGAGTAGGGCAGGTGATATATGATACTGTAGCATTCCCTAATATTCTTGGTGAATTGTATGTTATTGATTATGAATTGATATAGGAATAAGTTTCTTCGTTATTTTATGGCGTACAGTAGTATAGAAATAGAAAAAAACTGAAAATTGAATAGTAAATTTGTTTGCTCCATGTTACGTTTATTACCGCTTGTAATCGGGCTTTGCGCAGACTTTATGTCCTGAAGGCTTTTTAGTACCCCTTCCATTTGGAAGATTTTGACAGCAGCGATGAAGGTGGTGGAGGATATATCCGGCTGGAGGCTTTTCAGTGTGTTCTCCGATGGCTGATATCCTCTCATCTTCAGTTCCAGAATGGTATTGAAGTCATCATTTCGCATAGCCTTCATGAAAGCCTCCTCTTGTTCGTTGGCAATGTCCGGATTTGGATCGTATGCAGTTGCTTGCCGAACAAGAACAGACTTTTTATTAATGTAATAGTGTCGCTATTCGTCTGTTTTTATCTTCTAGCTAAAGGCAGTAACAACCGTTCCACAAGTTCTTTCTTGTTCTCAACGGGCATCTTGTTTCTGCCTTTGGCAATGACTTCAGCAGCCAAATCGCTTTTACGCCCGGCAATGTATTTCTGTCGCTTTCCGTTTATGAAGGCCTCGATACGGAAATCATGCCGGGTGTTTTCGATGATGTTGATTTCTGATACCAAAAAGCCATCCTCTGTCTCGTAGGGTTCGACAATGGTGGGCAGGTAGTGTTTCATGGTTTTCCCTATGATCGGAGATACCAAACCGGAAAGATGCTCTTCGATGCGGTCTTTCCAATAGTCATCGATTTGATGATTGGTGGCATAATCGTAAAAATGGCTGATGGCAAGGCTGACTTCTTCGATTATCCTTTTCGCATTCTTTATTCCGTTCTGTTTGGCAAATTGCATCAGGTCATCTTCCGTGATGTCGTTATCTTTTCCTGCAATGCTCATGGAGTGTGCGTTTTCGTATGCCGCACCGTCCAAATTGGTGGTGAATGTCATGTCGTAGGCTGGGGTGATGTGCCATGTGCCGTTTCTTTCCATCAGGAAAGAGAAATTCTTGATGTGGTCATCCACATTGCCGCCCATGATATTGAATACCGTCCTACGGTAGAGTTCGGACTGTTCGCTTGCCGGGATGTTCAGTTTTCGGCAGACTTCAAACAAATCCTCATAGCTCGTTGCATCCGGATTCATGGCAGCAAGTGTCTGTGTATGTATCTTCTCTCCGTTTATCCTATCGTAACGCTCCGTCAGGAAGTGATGTTTTCCCTCAATTTGAATGAGTCGGGAAGGCATCATCGTAATCCCGGCTTCCTTTGCCATCTCATAATATACCATTTCCATTTGCGTGAACGGAAAATCGTCCCCTTCTGCAAACTTCAATATGTAGTAGGTATAGCCCTCCGGTAAAGGGACTTGGCCGGAACGTATATCATGTGTCGTTTCATTGATGGCGATGATGGCTTTCGGGTGCTGCCCTCCGGCTGATGTACCTATCTCATAGATACTTTGCAGTTGCAGTGCTTCGTCATCTTGCACGGATATTTCCTCCCGTTCCTCAAAGATACGGCGTGCCAGTTGGTATAAACTCTCTATCTGGAGAGTGGAAGAGGATTCCAATCCAGGAGTGGCCGGGATGAACTCAAAGGCTCCCATTCCCCGTTTCCCGATGAAAGACAGTTTATCTACCGGTGTGAGTTTGCGCTTGGGGATATGGTTTTGTGCCGCCCATTGGTCGAAGACCATGTTACCCCACCGATCAGGCAATGAATCTGCCAAAAACGGTGGGAGACCTTGATAAGTCTTTTCTTTGTTTCCGAGTATGGGCATACCCTTTGCCGCCGGTCCTTTGACAGAAGCGGTCAGTGGGGCGATTTCCACTCCTTTCTTGATGAAATCCGGATGATAGTTGAAGACGGCTCTTTTGTTTCTTTCGTCCCAATAGAGCTTTCCGACTTCTTCTCCCCATAACATAACACTCACAACATTATTTTCCATGTCTTATCCTTTTCGGCTTTTTATTCATTATTCGTTCCATTGTATAGGCTGAAACAGGTATTTCCGGCATCAGATCATCCATCTGTTCCAGACAGTCCACTACTCGTAACAGGGCAAGAAAGTTGCCCATATTGATGTTATAGGCCTTCCCGTTCTCAAACTGGCGTAAGGTGATAAGGCTGACACCGGCTTTCTCGGCAGCCTCTTTTTGGGTGAGCCTATAGGTTAGCCTGTATTCCTTAAATCGTCTGCCCAGTTCCACTATGATTTCCGGATTGGCCATGGCTTGGGTGATGTGATTCGTTGTCATTTTACAAAGGTAAATATATTAATTGTTAAATCAAAATATGATATATAACAATTAATATATTTACTGTTATATTGAATTGTGCGCGATGTAGTTTGTGTGCTAATCCCCCAATTCCATGCTACGTTTATTGCCGCCTGTAATCGGGCTTTGCGCGGGTTTTATGTCCTGAAGGCTTTTTAGCATCCCTTCCATTTGGAAGATTTTGGCGGCAGCGATGAAGGTGGTGGCGGATACATCCGGCTGGAGGCTTTTCAGTGTGTTCTCCGATGGCTGATATCCTCTCATCTTCAGTTTCAGAATGGTATTGAAGTCATCATTTCGCATAGCCTTCATGAAAGCCTGCTCTTGTTCGTTGGCAATGTCCGGCATATGGATCGTATGCAGTTGCTTGCCGAACAAGAGCAGGTTTTCTCCGATAAAATCGGCGTGTTCCGGCTTGACCCCGCAATCCTTGGCAGTCTCATGCCAATGCGATACGGTTTCCTGTATCTCTTCGATAATCTGTTTGTGTTTCCGGATACCCATGTTCTCACCTACCTTTTGCAGATCTTCCATCGTGAAATTGTCTTGTTTGCCGTTGAGTGACAGCTGGTGGCGGTTCGTCCATTTGCCGCCCGGTGTGTATGAGTAGCAGAGGTCGTATGCTGGGGCCAGTTTCCACTTCCCTTGTCTATCCATCAGGAAAGATAAGTTCTTGCTATGGTCGTCATGGTTCCGGCTCATGACGTTGAACACCATTCTTCGGTATAGTTCCTCCTGCTCTGGATAAGGGAGGTTCATCTGCCGCATGATACGGAATATCTCTTCGTATGAATGGCGTTGGTCACGGTCATAGTGGGCAAGCCCGGCCAATGTCTGTACATGGATCTTCTCTCCGTCTTCCATACGGTCAAAACGTCGTGTCATAAAGTGATATGACTCTTTTTCCTGAAGTAACCGGCATTCCATCATATCGATACCGCAGGCTTTTGCCATCCGGTGATAGGCATATTCGATATTTCCTATTCCTTGTGGATTGTCCGTTATCTGCGTGTGTTCGCTGTATTTGCCGCCATCAAATTTCAACAGCCAATACCCGAATCCTTCAGGAGCTTTTACCTGTCCGGAGCGTACCTCTCCGGTAATATCGTTGTAGGCGATGATGGCCTTGGGCTTGGCACCTCCGGCAGATGTTCCCACTTTCAGTATATCCAGAATGTTTCTTCCTTCCTGGCGCAGTTGGACCTGAAAAGCCATTCTGTCCGTGAATACGGATTTGGCAAGCTCAGTCAGTTCCTCGATATGGAGCACTGATGATTCGTTCATGCCGTTGATTGGCGAGGACGGCTCAAACTCCAGTGCGCCCATGCCACGTTTGCCTACATAGCAAAGCCTGTCTAAAGGGGTAATCTCTTCTCCGGACAATCCCTTGCTGGCAAACCATTCATTGATGATCTGGTTTCCGAAAGTGTCCGGCAGTGAATCGGCAAACAGGCCGGGCAACCCCTTGAAACAGTCGGTACGGTTTTCAAGGAACCGGTAGGGGGTGTTCCTGTACTGGCTGATGGGCATGATGATGGGAGAAATGTCAAGACCGGAGCGGATGAACTTCCGTTCATAGTCGAACAAGGCGGCATTGCTTTCCTTTTCCCAATAGAGAGAGCCTACGCTTTCTCCCCATAGCTTTACATCTACTATCAAATCATTCATGGTTATCTTGTTTTAAATGGCGTACACGGTAGCGTTTCTTTCCTTGCAGTTTTTTGAGCTCTATCGGGCTGACCCGGATTTCCGGTACCAGTTGCTCCAGGTTCTCCAGCAGGCCGAGCGAGCGGAGTACGCTGATGAACAACAGCAGCGATACCGATTTGCCCTTCTCGATGTTCGCAACGGTCAAGGGGCTTACACCGGAAGCCGTTGCCAGTTCTTCCTGCGTGATATGCTGCCTGATACGTGTCTCTTTGATGCGCTGGCCGATTCTCATCAGCACAGCTGGATTGCTCATTTCATTCCACATGGTTGTTCCTTTTTTGCAAATATACAAATAATCCATGTAAATATATAGATTAACTTGAATATATGATGTTAATCTATATGAATACAATGATTATAGTTGCTTTATCGGCTGTTTTTTTCTTTGAACTAGGATGAAAACTGACTAAAATCACAATGTGTTGTGAATATGAAAGAGCTAGGAAAGATGATTAAAGAGTGCAGGAAGAGTTTGAAGGTCAATCAGCTGGAACTTCTCCGAACTGGCGGGCGTGGGCATCAATACGCTGGTGGCCATCGAGCGTGGAGAAGGCAATCCTAAATTGGCTACTGCTTTCCATTGGAGTTGATTAAAGTGCGGAAAAATGTATAAGATTGCTTCTATTATCTGTTTATTTTAGTATATTTGTGCTTTAAATAAGTGCGGATAAATGTATTATACGCTGTTTTTACATGTATAAAAATGCTGTTTGTAGATGAAAAGATTTGTTTTGCAACAACTTATAGAATGGAAAAACCGTGAGGATAGAAAACCTCTGATTTTAAATGGTGCCCGACAAGTTGGGAAAACATGGCTGCTCCATGAGTTTGCCAAACTTGAATACAAAAAAGAGGCTTATGTGGTATGCCGTAAGAATAACCTTGCACGCCAGCTTTTTTCTCAGGATTTCAATGTTGACAGAATTTTACGGGGGCTGCGTGCGATGACTTCCGTTGACATTACTCCGGGTGATACGCTTATTATCCTTGATGAGATACAAGATATCCCGGAAGCACTGGAATCTTTGAAGTATTTTAAAGAGGAGGTTCCGGAGTATCATATAGCTGTGGCAGGTTCACTTTTGGGGATATCCCTTCATCAGGATGTGTCTTATCCCGTAGGGAAGGTAAATGTCATCAATATATTTCCTATGAACTTTGAAGAGTTTCTTGTCGCCAAGGGAGAAGAAGAAGCTTGTAAATTGCTTATGAGTGGGGATTTTGAAACGATAAGCCTCCTGCATGACAAATATACGGATCTCCTTCGGCAATATTATTATGTAGGTGGTATGCCGGAAGTTGTACTCAAATATGTAGAAACGGATTCCTTGCTGGAAGTCAGAAGAATACAGTCGGAGATTTTGCAAGGCTATGATCTTGACTTCTCAAAACATGCGCCCAAAGAACAGGTTCCGCGTGTCCGAATGGTATGGAACAGCATTCCTTCCCAATTATTTAAAGAAAACAAGAAATTCATTTACGGAGCTTTGCGAAAAGGTGCCAGAGCCAATGATTTTGAGATGGCCATTCAATGGCTTGTAAATGCCGGGTTGTTGTATAAAGTGCCTCGATGTACCAAACCGGAGCTTCCGCTTGATATTTATGAAGACCTGTCGGCTTTCAAACTCTATATGGTTGATTTGGGGCTTATGGGTGCTATGGTCAAGACAGATCCGGCCCAAGTCTTGATTAAAAACGACATATTTAAGGAATACAAGGGAGGAATGACTGAACAGTATGTATTGCAGCAGATGAAAAGTAAGGGCGTGTCACCGATTTATTACCATAACACAGACAATTCGCGTCTTGAGTTGGATTTTGTTATTCAACGTAATGCCCAAATGGTGCCGATAGAAGTGAAGGCCGAAGGGAATGTCCGGGCCAATTCGTTGACAGCATTACTGGGAAAAAGACCGGAATTGCATGCGGAGAGATTTTCTATGTTGCCTTATAAAGTACAGGGTAATCTTACAAATTTTCCGCTATATGCAATATAGGTGTATCCTTTTCCCATGCCGGTCATACCGTTAGAACTGATTGATAAGTATGATGCGTATGTTGGCCGGTATGTCTATCTTTGTGGCAATGAAAACAGAGAGAGGATTGATTTACGCCTTGTTTTCCGGGACGGAAAGGAGATTGGCACGGATGATCTGAATCTGTATTATAATTGATGTGACGGCTTGGATGTCCCCCGGATGAATGTTCGGGGGATTCTTTTTCTTTTGGGCGTTCCTGTGGGACGGTCAGGCTTTCCGTTGCAAGTCCTCGCCTAAAGGCTGTGGGCTTTACTCTGCAATCCCTAACGCATGGCTGAAAAGTCCTCTTGCCGGTGTTCTTCTTCATACAGCCTCATGCGTTCTTGTAATGCTTCTTTTAAATTGTCGCTTTTTTTCAGTCCGAGTTTGGCACGTATGTTCGCTCGTTGGCTGGTTATGTTTCCGCTACTCCGATGTAATAATTCGCATATTTGGCTGACGGTCTTGTCTTGCAGTATTAAACGGCAGATGTTTAATTCGGACGGGGATAAATTGGGATATATTCTCCTGATTGTATCAAGTTTACTTTTTTCCTTTTTCTGGTATGCGGCAAGGGCTGTAAAAAGATTTTCTTTGGATTGTTCCCCTATTATGCTTAACAGGGAGCTTGTCTTTTCTTCCGGGTTATTCTCGCTTAACAACTCGGCGAACGCGAATAGTTCTTCCTTTTTCATTTGGAGACGTTTCAAAAGCATTTCCTCTTCCTCTTTTAGCAAGTTGCTACTTTTTAGCAAGCTGCTGATATTACTGTGTAAGGATCTTCCTAATAAGGGGATCATGGTGTATATGATGATGATCAAAGGCAGATAACTGTATAGGAACGGTTCGTCGGTGATAAGTGTGCAGATTGTATAGGAAGCTATGGTAAGGGAGGACAATAGGATGGAGATATTACTCATATAGGCACAGATGGAAAGCATGGTAAATAAGAGAGAGATACTAATGTTACTCATTATCAATGCTCTTTGATAACTATATTCATATCCGCTACATATTGAGCAATAAATTATTTCGATAAAAATCTCGATATGTATGGCTATCAGTATAATGGAAAAGGTCGTGGTCAGATTTACTCTCTTTTTAAAATAAGCGAGAGTGCACATAATGATAAACAGGAATAATACGCTGTTAATATAATAAAACTGTTCATTGGGAAATGGAACTGAATATATGTATATGGGTGCGCATAAGGCCAGCATGAGCAGGGATAGATGAAAGACACGTTTTTGTTGATACGTTATTATCATTTCGCTTTCTTTTTTGTCGTAAGTTTGAGTTTTTATTGAACTTAGAAAAGTAGCGGCTTTTGTGCTGGTTTTCATGTGTTTTATTGTTTTAAGTGTTATTAAGTATAATGTTTCCTGCAAAAATAACTGTTTTTTTTTTTTTTGTATGTTTAAGTACTTTTCTTTATGATGTTAAGTGTTTTTAATTGTTGTGTAAGCGTGATTGGCTGCTGTGGTAAGTGTTGTAGCTGTTGTGTGGTTGTCTTTTTAAGTATTTATAAGTTTAAAATACTTGTTTTTTGCTTTGGAGGTTGGTTTATAAGTGCATATCTTTGGCGGTTGAAATTCAGGGGGTGTAAAAGCCTGGGTTTGGATTGTCATATTAACAAATGATTAAATGACGAAAAGATGTTTTTTTTATATTAAATGTGTATTGTTCGTGCTCGTGTTGAGTATAAGCGGAGAAATATCCGCTCAGGAGAAGCGTGATTCGGTAAGGATCTATTTTCATCAAGGAAAGGTAAATATAGATACATGTTTACTTGACAATGGGAACGAGATGGAGCGGTTTGCTAAAATCTGTTCCGCATTGAACGACTCCGTCCGTCTTATCAGGAAAATTCAAATAATAGGAGGAGCTTCCCCGGAAGGAGGGGGGCTGTTGAATGGAAGGCTGTCTGAAAAACGAGCAGAGGTTTTGTGGCGGTATATATCACCTTATATAAAGATTCCGGTATTGGAGAAGGATTTTCATTTTTCGGGAAGTGACTGGAACGGACTTATAACGATGGTGAGAGCGGATGTGAATGTTCCGGAGAGGGAGGATGTCCTTCGTTTGTTGGAGAAGATCGTACGTTTGGAAAACCAGGACAGCCCTTATTGGGGGGGAGAACTGAAAAGACTGAAAGGGGGGAGGCCATACTCATATTTGTATAAATTCCATTTTCCGAAACTTCGTTCGTCGATGGTGAAAATATGCTATGATAGTGATCCGATAAATCCCGTCAGAGATACGGTATATATACATACACGTGATACGTTGTGCATCCGTGATACCGTTACCGTCATAGCTCCGGTAAAGAAACGGCCGTTTTGCATGGCGGTGAAAACAAACTTGCTTTATGACGCTGTTTTGATACCTGACATCGGGGTTGAGTTCTGTTTGGGGAAGAACTGGTCTGTGGCCGGGAATTGGATGTATGCCTGGTGGAAAAGTGATCGGAAGCATAATTATTGGCGTATCTATGGGGGAGATGTGGAGTTGCGCCGCTGGTTCGGTCGGAGAGCGGTGGAAAAACCGTTTTCCGGGCATCATGTCGGATTGTACGGGCAGATCGTCACCTATGATTTCGAATTGGGTGGGAAAGGTTACTTGGGGGATAAATGGAGTTACGGGGGAGGCGTGGCTTACGGCTACTCGTTACCTGTGGGACATCGGTTCAATGTGGATTTCACGTTGGGAATCGGCTACCTTGGAGGATCGTACAAGGAGTACATCCCTTTGGACGGTCACTATGTATGGCAGACCACTAAAAACCGCCGCTGGTTCGGCCCGACCAAGGCGGGTATCTCTTTGGTGTGGTTGATCGGGCGGGGGAATTATAGCCGGAAGAAAGGAGGCAGGCAGTGATACGGATACGCTTTAGTCTGGTGTTCATATTTTTATGGATAGGACTGACGGCTTGTGAGCATAAGGATTTATGTTACGATCATCCGCACTTTGCCACGGTGCGGGTAATATTCGACTGGACCAAGATTTCCAATCATGACAAGCCTGAAGGCATGAGGGTCGTATTTTATCCGACCGATGATGAAAGCAACACGTGGATATTTGATTTCCCCGGAGGAGAGGGGGGGGAAGTGGAGCTCCCCGAGAATGATTACCGGGTAATTTGCTTCAACTACGATACCGACGGGATGGTTTGGAAAGGAAACGGCAGTTACACGCTTTTTACTGCCGATACGCGTGATGTTCGGTCACCGGATAACCGGACAATGGCTGTCACCCCACCCTGGCTGTGTGGCGACCATATAGACGGAGTTATCCTCAAGGACATTCCGGGAGGAAGCGCGGAGATAGTACGGCTAACTCCCGTAAACATGGTATGTCACTACACGTATGAGGTGAACGGTCTTCGGGGACTGGATAGGGTGGCGGATTTGCGGGCCGCTCTTTCCGGCATGTCCGGCTCGCTTAACATGTCCGGCGACAGTTTGCCCGCCGGTCTTTCGGAGAGCCTGCTCTTTGATGGAATGGTTTCACGGAATCAGATTATAGGCGGATTCTATACGTTTGGACATTCCGCACTTGAAGGAGAGCCCAATGTTTTCCGGCTGTATCTCAAGAACCGTTCCGGCAGCATGTCTGTATTGGAACAGGACGTGAGCGACCAAGTGCATGATGTCCCGGTAGCGGGGCATGTCGGTGATGTGCATCTGGTGTTGAATTTTGATTATGAGGTACCATTCGAGCCGGGAAGTGACGGTGCGGGATTTGATGTGGACGTTGATGATTGGGATGATGTGAATGTGGATATAGTGTTATAAACGGATATTTGAGTTTTCAGTGCGGATTGGATGCCGGGTAAACGCTATGTCAACTATTAAGTAATCGAGTTTATTAATTATATGTATCAATTTAATTTAGGGACTGTCGTAAAAAGAATAAAACTTTATAACGAATTGATTGCCAATGCAATAT
>NZ_QTMD01000038.1:0-36872 GCF_003602995.1 Bacteroides sp. AF25-38AC
GTGAATTTGGCTGTTAGAGTTCTGTTAGAATAATGACAACTAATCTTCCCTATAAGTGTTAGTCATCAATTGAAAAATCGAAATGCAATTGCATAGCTATAGGCATATATTTGTGCGAATTAAAATTGAAACAATATATTTACTAATACTGTATATTGCTATGAAAAATGAAAATCCGGCATTAGAAAAGTATGCAGAGCTAATGATCGAAAAGATGAAAGAAGTACATTCATCCAACTGGACGAAACCGTGGTTCACTTCCCGATTCAAGGGATTTCCGCAAAATCTGACAGGAAGATCATACAATAATCAGAACAAGGTTTTACTCTATTTTATTTGTGATAAATACAAATATAAAACCCCTATTTTTGTCACTTTCAACCAAGCGCGTAATGAAAAGGTACAAGTTCTGAAAGGTGCCAAAGCATTTCCTGTATCCTATTATGATTTAATCATTAAGGACAAGATAACGGGAAAGCGGGTCACAAGAGAATTCTACAAGGACCTATCACCTGCAGAACAAGAAAAATATAAAGTCATTCCATTTCTTAAATATTACAACGTGTTCAATCTAGACCAGACCAACTATTCAGAAGTCTATCCAGAAAAATGGAACGCTCTAGTTAAGAAATTTAGGTTCACCATCAATTCCAGCAACAATTTCCGGAATGCCCTACTGGATTCAACCATTGAAAAACAGACATGGCTATGTCCCATCACCCTTAAAGAGCAAGACGGAGCTTTCTACAGCCCATACAAAGATTCCATTACCCTTCCAGAAAGGTATCAATTCATTGATGATAAGGAATTCTACTACACAGCTCTTCACGAGATGGCACATTCGACCGGACATCCAGAAAGACTGGCAAGAAAATTTGGTTCCTTCGGAAGCACTGAATACGCCCGCGAAGAATTGATTGCCGAACTGTCAGCTGCAGTAACCGGACGTGATCTAGGTATGGCAGTTACCCCCAGAAAAGAAAACGCACAGTACCTAGACGGATGGTGTTCCATAATTTCGAGTGATCCGAAATTTATTATGACAATTTTAAGTGATGTCAACAAAGCAGTCACTTCCCTGGAAGAAGGTATAGGTCTGAACCGGGAACACGAGGATTCAACCGAAAAACAAAATCAGATACCAGTCATGACCGAAGATGAATATCTCGTATCGAGAGGATATGAAAATCCATTTTATTCAGTGCCCACAACACGCAAGGGAAACCTCCGGCCACAACACCAACAAAATTTATTATCAAGCATAAGCATAACACGAAGCAACAAATATGAAGCAGAACGAAATGTACTGAAAGAAGAATACAGAGCAATGCTCAGCAGAGGAGAGATACGTCAGCCTACCAAAACAGAAAGGATTATAAAAGCTGCAAATGGGCATCCTGACTTGGAAAGTACCCAGGCAGCAAGGCGTATGGCTATGGCAATGGGCATTAACTGGAAATCTGAGAAAAACGGTCTGCCGGTAATTCACCACTACTACTACGATCAACATGGGCAACTTCATACTCAATTTTATTGGAAAGATGAGATGCAAGACCGTATGGTGTGGAAATCCGGCAATGATTATATTCTTTGTACAGGGTCCCGTTCCGGCGGCGATTATACAGAACACATATTGCCTACTAAAGAAATTTTGAGGATTAAGGAACTGAATACAGTTGAACTCCAATCATCCGGATGCAGGTCATTATTAAACGACTCATCTGGAGAATTCTATATAAAGGATAAATCTGCCGGCAAGATAGAACCTTTAACCGCAAGCAATATTGATTTGGGAAAACAGCCTCCGGAAGCAATCAAGAAATTGTTGTCCGGACAACAGACAGAAATGTCCACCCAATCCGGTGCTACGCGGATAATGAGGTTAAGCAAGTCACCGATCGGCTGGACACTCAAGACCGAGAAACAATCATTGAATGCAATAGACAATGCCATTGAAATATAATCAATAATTACAAAACAAAATGCTTATGAAACCACTAAAAGAACTCATTAACGACATTCTCAATTCTTCGGAAAACAAAGAGTTAGAAAATATCAAGAGAAATCCGACAATGATTAAAGAGATAACTAATCCGACAGAAGCACAACAGCTGGCTGCCGTAAGGAGTTCTTCTCATGCAATAAAATATATAAAGGAACCTACAAAAAAAGTACGATTCATCGCTTTAAAAGATGATATATACAACTATCGTCATATTAAGAATTTAACAGCAAAAGAGCAACTATACCTCATAAAAGAGGGAATCAGCATAAAAAACATCCAAAAACCAGTAGAAAAAGTACAACTATATGCTTTAAAATGGAGAAGGGCCTCCATTAGTGACATAAGGAATCCTACAGAAAAAGCACAACTTATAACTATAAGAAAAGACAAAGAGTTATTCTTATATATAAAAAATCCAACTATTACTGTCTGCCAGGAAGTTGCAAGAGCGTACTGTGGTAATATAGAGGTACCAGCAGATCGCAGGATTATAAAGCCTACCCAAAAGTTAGTTTCCAGTCTACAGGATACTGAAGGTTATGTTTACATAAAAGAAATGAGTCTTGATTATAATAAAGGAGATCAATATATCAATAATGAATCAGATAAAATAATGAACTGGAAGAAACAAAAACAGAAACAGATTATAGATGATTATAAATATGAAATTGGCATTGCAAAGGAAAGGGGAACAGAGCCCAATATTAAAATAGAAGAATCCGGTATTCAACAAGAAAATGGCCATAAACAAGTTAATACAAGAATCGATTATTCAAACAAACCTCAAGATAAGTATAATATTGAAGCACTCTCCAATAAAGAAGTCATAGGAACCATTTCATATTATGACTTTAATGGCAAAGTATGTGAAGTTATTGAATACAATACTGTCGAGAGCTATTTGAAAAGTATAAAAGATGAATTAAATTCTAATCCAAACGGCTTTAAATATGAAACATTAACCACAGATGCCAACATCAGAAAATCAGTAGATGACATAGTTTACGGTGCTTACGGTGAAGATAACCCACATCCTTTAGAATGGTACTCCTCGAATAATACAAAAGCAGCGATAAGTCCAGAACAATATTTATCAGAAGAACGTAATAAAATAATGCGTGAATATGCTAAAAATCCTTTTGGAGCTCTCGATAAAGAAAATATATCAGCCGAGGGTATGGATAAATGGGCAGCCGTTACCAATAAATATATGGAAATGAAAACAAACATATCAACAAAACAAATAGAATTGCAATCTTCCGGTTGTAAAACTCTGATCTATGACGTATTCTATTCTTCCGGCCAAAAAGAAAGCAGCCATTACCGCATTCTAGATAAATCCACCGGTAAGACAGAATCTATAAATGTGGGGGATATTGACCTGGAAAAGCAGTCTCCGGAAACACTCAAAAAGTTGTTATCCGGACAACAAACAGAAATGACCAATAAGTCCGGCACAAACAGTCTTGTCACTCTGAATAAAACCATAACGGGGTGGGGAATATCCGCAGTAAAACAAGTATTCAACTCAGCTGACAACTCTGCCGGCATTTAAATTATTCTGGCAACAAAAACGAAGATATAAAATGAAAGATCAAAAAGAACTACTGAAGAAATGTCTGGTAAACGATATTCCAGCCATTGTTTTCCAGGGAAGCGACAGCTGTGCTGTAGAAATTCTGCAAGCAGCGGAAAACATTTATAGGAAGAACGGTTGCAGTCCGGAGTTTTTGATAGATTTCCATGAAAATGTAGTGGAAAATTTCAGAGCATACCAACTGGAAAACTCTATAGCAACCAAGCTCCCAGATCTGACAACAAGTGAAAAAGAAGCGTTCTACATTCTTCAGGAGAAAGAAGAGGCCTATTTCCCTATTCAAATAAAAGATTTTGAACAACACTTAAAAGATTACGGATTTACCAGAACCTATGAGAATACAACATCTTATGGCAAGTATCTTTTATTAAAGGAAAAAGACTATATAGGTATCACAGGAAATAACGGAAACTATGATTTTGCCATTAATTATAGCAAAGAAAGCAATCAGATAAGCTACTTCGTTTTTTCTGACGATCCGAATTATCCGGAACGAATAGGAGACTACAACAGTCTGAAAACATGTTTCTCTGACATAATGTCCAGACACCCGTTAAAAGAAGAAAAGAACGAACTATTTACAGTAATAGAAAACTACCATCAAATGGGATACGATGATATATCCCAAGCCCTGACACAATATGCATCAGCCATAGACAACTTTTGTAACAATGCCCAATCAAAATACATAATTGAAGGTGTTTCCATATGTAAAACAGACAGCAGGCAACTAAAAGGAAATATAACAATTACCCAAAAAGGAAATATACCGGTCAGTCAGATTACAGATTTCCAGATAAAAGATAAATCCACCGGTAAAACAGAACCTCTAAACATAGGCAGTATTAATCTGGAAAAGCAGTCTCCGGAAACAATCAAGAAACTGCTGTCCGGCCACAAAGTCGAAATGACCAATAAGTCCGGCGGAAATAGTCTTGTATCTCTGAATAAGACGGTGACGGGGTGGGGGGTATCCATTGCAAAACAAATCGCCAACTCTACAGATTCGTCAGCAGAAATATAGAATAAAAAAAGTTTTTCTCCCTTTTTTCCCTATCAGTTCAAAAAAATGTGTAATTTTAAATTTTAAAAGATATGAAAATGGATTACGATGAATGCAGGGCCAAAATATCAATCATAGACATAGCAGAGGATCTCGGATATACACGCATATCGGGCAGACAAGCAACGAACTTGACCTATGTTCTTGGCACCCCCAAAAATCCAGAAGACGAAATAGTCATCTTTCCTAAAAAGAACACCTATTTCTCAAGGAAAGGCAGCTTTGACGATAAGGGAGAGCTGACCAAGTTCGTCCTTAAAAGATTGCATATGTTCTCTTATTGCACTCAGCAGGGATATAGGGGAGTCAATGAAGTTCTTTCAAGATATATGACTGGCGAAAGAATTGTCACCGGAAACGTACAAAGCCGTACAAAAGACCACACCCAGAACTACATTAAGGAATTCAATTTGAATTATTGGAATCCCCGTCCTATCAAAAAGGACAATCCATATCTGACCGTCCAAAGGAGGCTCTCACCACAGACTGTGGAGGATTTCGCCAATAGACTGTTTATCTACCAGGTAGGGAAAAACAATCATATCGGCTTTCCATTCCGCAAGCCCTCCCAGATGGAAATACTTAACTTCGAAATGAGAAACTATTTCGAAGAAACCAATACCAATTATAAAGCCTTTGCCACGGGTGGTGACAAGGCCCAAAGCTGTTGGATGGCCAATTTTGTTCCTTTTGACAAGGTTACGGACATATATCTCTTTGAATCCGCCATTGACGCAATGAGTTTCTACGAAATAAACCATTATACTAAAGAAACCACATGCGCATTCATAAGCACGGGGGGATATGTCACCAAATCCCAAATAGAGAATATAAGACGTATATTCCCATCTGATAAGGTAAAGTGGAATTGTTGCTATGACAATGATGCCAGCGGTAATGGTTTTGACATCACCACAGCATATTATCTCAAAGGCGAGGAATGTAAAGCTTTTGCAAGGACCAACACTGGAGACACATATAAGACCATCTATTTAAGTTTCCCGGATGGAAACACACTAACCTTCAAAGAAGATGCATTTTCCTCCGGCGAGTATCTTAAACAACATGGTATAGACAATGTAAATATCATCAAACCTTCACGATACAAAGATTGGAATGAACTTCTTGTCTATTACAAAAGATTTGATTTGAACCTGGGTCCAGGAATGAAATTCATCCCGGCTATCGAAAAGACCATATCCCAACTGAATCTAAGAGGATATGAACAATTGGCCAATTGTATCAGTTCTTCCACAAAAGAGCTGGTGGATTCCCTGCTTGAGCAAGCCAATTACTGCATTTCCGCACCTCTTGCCGAAAGCAGCGCTTACACTCTCATGGTAGACTGTAATATCTTCATGGGGCTGGACACAATGGTACCGGTACCAAGCAACTTATATGTTATAGAAAAGTGCACGCAAAAAAAGATATCAGCACATGCCATAAATGAATTTCTTAAAAATGAATATATAAACATTTTCAGAGACATGAGATCATCCGATTTCAAAAAATTTCTGGAAAAAAACACCCTAACTTATACAAAGGGTACTGTAGAAAAAAATTTTGAGAAAGTAATATTGACTTCTGGATGGAATATCAAACCTTCAACTTCAAAAAAAAAGAGTCTTGATTTAGAACATGGTATATAGTATAACTCCCCAACCAGTTCCAGACACCAATCATTAAAACAAGCAACTTTGTGTTTTCTGATTGGTGTCTATTTTTGATGCATATCGCTGTGTTTACTTTTCCCTATGAGAATCTCTCTTGCTTAGAAAACCGGCTGACCTTGTTTCTCAGAATCAGAAATAAACGATGTATCCTTGAAAATTCGTTTTCCGTTGGCATACTTCTCATTTCCCTCACTTTAAGCGAACAACTTTTCCTAAAGAACTTTCTTTAATTTTTGCCTTAGGCGCATATTTGTCAACTAATGCCCGAACAATCGTTTCTTGAGATTCTGTTGCAGAGGGGCTTAATGTTATTTCCAAATTCTTAAAAGCATCATCCTTTAATTTCATGTCATAATAGTCAAATGGTAAAGATTTATTGTTTAGAAGACTTTGAACTACAATAGAGTTCATTTTTGGATTAGAACTTTCCAACAAAGGATTTATTGGAAAAACATAGAGAACGAATCTAACTTCATCTTGAAACTTCCAACGATTATTTTTGTAATAACCAAAAGGTTTCATGTCCACAATTATATCTCCCCTATTTCCTTGGATATTATTTACTTGAATGGCATCCTTTGTAAAAGGGAAAATATCATCCACATATTTTATATGCCTATAAAATAAATCATTCTCATAATCTTGTATAGGAATAATAAAGAAATTAGGGTTTATCATATCCTGAGGCGGTATTTTAGAAATCATACTTTCTTCGGATTGTAAACTTTCAATTTTTAAATCGGAAATCAAATACTCTTTAAACATTTCTTGTTCAAGTGCAATTCTTATTCCTCCAGTATCGCCGCTATACATTTTCCATAGAGGAATATTTTCTTCTTTAATGTCTGTCCAACAAGAAACAAAAACATATTTGCAGAATTTCACTCCCCACGATTCTGCATTGCCTTCTTCTATATCATCTACTTTGTCCAAACGGTTGAATCGAATTGTTTGATTCTTTAGAATGAGTGCCAAAGCTTCTATATTTGTATAATGATATATTTTCATATCAATCAATTTTTAATTTTAGTAATCCTCATTTTAGTCTATTTTCAATGCCAAACTCCTTTTTTACACTTAGAATGGTTGAAACAGATTTATTTGTCAGCTTAGCAACATTCCGGATAGAATATCCCTTCTTCAATAGAGAAATAGCCTCTTTGTATTCTTCTCTTTTCTGTTCCAAGTTTTTTTTGCTTCCCGGTCTCCGTCCCAACCTCCCCCCTTTCTCAATATACAACTCCCGTCCGCTATTGAGGCGATCGATGATTCCCTGGCGTTCCATGGCTGCAAGTTCCCCTAACAAAGTAGTTACCAGCGAAGACAAAGGATTTACTGTCTTGTCAGGCCGTAATGTTTCCAAATTCAAATTTTGGATGTACACGCATACCTTATGTGTATGCAGTATATCAAGTGCCTTTAAAATTTCCAAGGTGGAACGTCCCAAGCGTGAAATCTCGGCCAGAAGTAACATATCCACCTGGTTCTGCGAATCTATGCAGTATTCCAAACAACGGCTTAATACCGGGCGGTCTACATTGGCCTTTCGTCCACTTACCTTTTCTTCAAAAACAGCAACCACCTTGTCCCCTCGTCCGGTCGCAAACCTTTCCAAATCAACAACCTGTCGTTCAGTTGATTGTCTGGTAGATTGCGAGCTTACACGTGAATAGATAACTACATTCATATCTTTTGTTTTTGTTCTTCCTTATCTATTGTTTTAAGTACCTTATCCACCTCTTTCAAAGACGGCATGATTTCCGGATCAATCCAAGAGAGAAATTCGCTAATTAACCTATACATTTTTCTTGCATAAGAAAAATCACATTTCTTATTTACAAAGCAAATAGGTTCGTTATGGTTGATACGATTCCTCAATTCACGAACTTGTGTTATCACATCATTGACTTGTTTACGTCCATATCCAGAAGGCAGCTTCTTAAATATAGTACAAGGGACACCGGATAATAGCATATAATGATGAACCTCATAAAAGCTATTCCAAAAGCCTAAGGTCTGTTCTGCTATAACCCTGCCTGCCGTAACCTTCACTCCACGATCGGAGATGTTCTTTTCAGCTTTTTGTACTTCCGTCAACAAATATTTATTAGTGACTTGTTTCTTTGTACGCTTATTTATGTGCGTCAAGGAAGAAGCTACCATAAATCCGTTTTTCTGATTTATGATCCAACTTCCATCCGAGAAATGATGCGCCAGGGCATAATGCAATTGATTTCGCAAGATAACTTCAAAGGAAGAAAGCAGCGGATGAAAAGCCTGTGCTATTTTCATATTGGCAAAATAAAGTATTACCGCCTTGTTTTTATCTCCATTCGTAGCCCGATAGTACTTTGCCACACGTGAATTTGAGTATAACCTAACTATTTTTTTATATTTCATTTTTTTGGTATTTGGAATAAGATTAGTATCTTTGCGTTGTAATGCTTGGTAAAGCCTCTGTTATCAAAACACGTAACCAAGTTAAAGATATACCCGTTCATCAAGAACGGGTTTTTCTTTTTATTCCACCTTACTTTGTGCAAAGGTAGTGAAAAATAAGTCGGTAATCACAGTCGCCGGAATATCCAGCTTTGAGAAAGCGAACATCTTTTTCCCCAAGTCTTTCAGGGATGCTCCGATATGGTACACGTCCGTTTCATCAACGATAAGGAACCGGTCATGGGAGAACTTGCATGTCCAGACATCGACGGGCGGGTACTGGTCGTTATGTCTGTCAAGGTCGAGCCGGAGCTGCGAAGTTATACGCTGCGTGTAGATGGTGGCCGTTACTCCCGGCTGCCGTTTGCTCAGCATGAGCAGCACGCTCTCATCAACATAGTTGTCAATGAGTACAAGCGACTGTCTGGCAGACTTGATAAGATCCGAAGCGAATTTATAGGCATCGAAGATCTGGCCGTCGAAGAAGATGCCCTCTACCGGGGGAAGGGATGTGCGGACAAAGAAATCAATCTTCTTTGAATGTTCGGATACAGTTTGCTCCAGCTCTGATAACCGGCGATTTATGGAATAGCCTTTCAGCAAATAATCCTTTAATACCTTGTTGGCCCATTGACGGAACAAAATACCTCTCTTGCTATTGACACGAAATCCTATGGATATGATTGCATCCAAATTATAATAAGAAATGTTTCGTACAACTTGTCGTTTACCTTCTTGGCGAACTGTTCGGAAATCCCGAACAGTTGAATTTTCTTCTAACTCTCCTTGCTCATATATATTTTTTATATGCTCACTTATATTTGCTTTACTAGACTGAAAAAGCTCAACGAGCTGCGCCTGCGTTAACCACACAGTTTCATCTTCCAGACGTACTTCTAGCTTAACGGCTTCGTCCGGCTGATATAATATGATTTCTCCTTGTTCCATTTATTTCTGTCTAATTTATAATGTAGTTATCAAGAATTACTTGACAATTATGTTCTTCATCCCATATGCTCCAAATAGAATATGTCGAACTTGTGAATACTTCTTACAGGCAGTTCATTTCTCCTCATAAATAGGAAAATAGAACGGCAAGCTTATAATATCTCTAGTGCGGTTCTTAAAGAAAATGAGTGAACGGTATCCTGAAGGGTCAATATTGCCATCCATATCTATGGCATCAATTGAAGAGTCTGAATAACTGTGAACAAATTCCTTATCTTGGCACTGCACGATACTCAAAAACTTGCCGTTCGGTAGACCAAACGTAGCGCCGACAAAATCTCGTGGAGCGTAATAGGCGTCTTGTTTTACGCAATAAGGTTCATGCGCCTCATAGTTATACGCGGCGTCTATTTTGAACGAAGCATCTTTACCGGGGCCTTCGGCATTGCGAATAATAATGCGGCTACCGTTTCCGTCCTTTTCACAGTCAATCTGCGGTTTGTCGCCATAGCAGGGGAAAACAACCGTCGTATCCCGCTGCGGTTTCAGACCGTCGCCTGGAAGCGCGGTAAGCTCGGCAAAATTGCTGGTTTCCGGTTTCGGGAGTGTTTTCAGAAAAGTATATAGCGGTATAACCAATACTCTGATTATACGGTTCTCTTTGTCTTCTATTCCGAAGAGAACTACCGGTATATTTTTACTTATTCCGAATTTTGTTGTGGAAACGTAATTTTCCTTGACCGTATATTTCATTCTCATTGCCAAACACGGGTTGTGTGCGGTGAGAAGAAAAATCAGAAAGTGGTTGCCTGCTTTACGCATCGCCAAGCCGCGTACATCTGTTGCCAGTGTTAGTCCGCTTCCGCCAAGCTCGTATACATCAAAAGCTTCGATTTTTTTTGTGTATCCGACGTTGACTTCGCAATCTTCATATTTTTTAAAGTTGTATTCTTCCCGGAATTTGTAAGCTTTCGGGCCGAAATAGGTATCCGATATATGAAGACCGTGGGCATCTAGTTTGTACGAGAATAAATCCGTAGTGGGTAGGACAATAATTTCATCGTTGGTGATTTCAATCGGTTCTGACGGCTCGACTATCTTTTGAAGACTCTCACGTCTTTCGACCTTAACTCTATTACATGAAACAGTCATAAAACTTACAATTACCAGTATAACAGTCAGTATATAATTTATCGTTCTCATAACATAACGTTTTAATTTTCAAAACAAGCATAATATCCTAATATGCTGAAACAAAAGTAATAAATTTATGCGATAATAATCCCTTATCTAAGGGATTTTCAGTTTTCGCATGAAACTAAAAACTCTACAGCTTTATGCCAAACTATTTATGACTGAGTTTATCAGAAATTGTATTATGTAGCTTTTTCTATTCAACTCTTCCCTTCATCTTCCTTGAAACTATTATTGATCTGTCTTGCGATTAGCTGGAACCAACCCTATCATCTGCATTAGCCACACTATTCCAGCTTCGAAACATACTTCCAATTTAACAGCTTCGTCCGGCTGGTGTAATCCTTGATGTTCTATATCTATGTCTTTATTGCGAAAATACACGAAATTTATTCAAAGAATTATTTCAATACAAAAAACATAGTGTATTGAAAACGAGTTTTAGATTTATTTCAATACACTATGTTAATTGGTACAAACTATATGTTGTTATGCACGACTTTAAAAGGAAACAATATTAAATCATCAGCAATGCTATTACTATTTCAACGTTAAAATAGCCAATGATTGGAATTTATATGTGTCCATTTCAATGCGCGCATCCACATTATCTATAGTAACACGAACAAGATCAGCCTTCTTATACATACTATCGAATTTCCAATAAGAGACCAACTCATGCATCTCGTCATCTCCAAAAATAAAAGAAGAAGCAAAATTATGAGTAATCACTTCGGGCTTTTTGTGAAGATGCCAGTCTGCCATTCCTAAATGAATACCTAAAGCATTATGACCCTTCACATTTTCTAACTCTATAATCCCAGAAAACGTGAACTGGTCTTTAGAATTAGGAGGAATAAAAACATAAGAATAAGTACCTTTCTCCAGAATAGGAAGCTTTGTATCACTCAGAGTAGTCGATATCCCCTCCAACAAATCCTTACCTGATTCATCAACAAAAGCTATATAATAATTATAGTTATAAGGAGGATAGAAATCATCCACATTTTTGTCACAACTACCAAGCAATAAAGATAACAAACAAAAAAACAAAGTAAAATATGTATGTTTCATAACGTATCATTTTTTAGGATAAACATATAAATTCTGTCTATCATATTCAAAATTTCCATATCCTGAATCTACATCACTAAAATTATACCATGCATTAGCTTCTCCTCCCCATCCCCAATTCATATAAAACAAAAGATAACCAGAACCGGAAGACCTTTGTGGAGCCCAGTATGCAGGAAGTCCACAACTTGAATAGCTCGGATTGGTAGAGCGATTTACAAGATACTCCACAAAATAGTTTGCACATGTATTCCACCTCTCAGCTCCTTCACACACCCAGGCATGTCCATCCCAACTAAAACCCATAAATTCCTTCTGATTTCCCCGCATATATACCGGACGATGATTGATAAATATTTCATCTTCTACTTCCCAAGATTTATGTTCCTTTAGCTCCACATTATATCCTTTAGCCCAAAAGCCAAGTGCAGCTTTACCAATAGAGGATTTAGATGCCGATTCACCATATTCCATATCCACAGCCTTACCTACATCTGCTATCAATGTTTGAGTAGCTATTGTTGCTGTTGTATTGGGCATGTCACTCCAATTATAAGTAGCAGGCCATTCATGGTATCTCATGATTTGGGCCACAGCAATAGCAACACAACCTGCAAGACAATTTTGGGGACATAACCCGTTAAAAGGACTTTTTTGACTCCATACAGTATTAATTAACGGCCCAACCCTTTCATGGGGATCTCGTTTATAGCCTACAATCGTAAATTCAAGTGGAGAACCGTAAAGTTCAGCCTTCTCAACATAACTATCATATTCTGATTGAGAAAGGAAAGAACGAGCACTGGTCAACGGGCCGAAAGAATATCCTGGACACAGTTCATATAATTCATTCATACGTTGACGAAATAACACCCCATCATTTAAAGCATCAAGAGGGGCAACTTCTACTTCTTGTTTATCATAAGCAACCCACATTCTCTGAAACTCTGCTTGGAAATCTCCACCCCAAGAACTACTTTCCACAATTTTTTGTATTGTTTTTTCCGACCAAACAGAAAATCCTGTCTTCATAGCTTCTTCTACATTCATTGAACCGGTTTCAGAATATGCAAGAATCGGATAGTAATTCTTAGTAGCGCTTACTATTACAAATCCACCACTTTCATAGTTAATTACATACATACAAGGCACACCATTTTCATTGTAAATAGTTCTTATTTCTCTAGCAGTCTTATCAGAAGTAGCTTCAGGAACAACAGAACTGTTTCTTGTGTGCACGCAATTCCCATTTCCATTGTTATTTAGAAACAAGGAACCCACTTTAGAGGCTTGACTAACTGACACAAAGTGTTCATCATCAATAATGTTAGCACAAGTAGCATCTGCTTCCATAGGAGAAATATCAAAGTTATCTTCATTACAAGAACAAAAAACTACAGCAATCCACACAAACAATAAATACTTTTTCATAGGCATTAAATTTAATAAAGATTATATAGTGATATCCTTCACACACAATCAGGGCATGAATTCGTAATAAATACACCTTGTCATCAAAGCAATTTCACCGATTGTTTATAAAAATAGCGATTTAAAATATATTATCATACAACAATATAGTCAAAAAATAGAACAATACAGTCAAAATGATTCTTTAATACCTTAATTCACACCATTGGAGATAAAAATATGTCATTGGAGCGGGCAAAGCTCATTCAAAAGCTTCTCACAGTCAATTCCAATCTGTCGATAATTCTGTTCCACCTCCCTATCAGTTGTTAACTTCACTATCGGTAACGGTTTTTCATCCAGTGAAAACTTTTCAAACCGTGTTTTTATTCGGCTTACATTAGACTCCCCTGCAGAAAGTATAAATTCTCCTTTCTGCAATTCAGCAAATTTATTGCTATCATAAATTTCCTCCTTCTGTTTGCTCCTGGTAACACTACTATTGTATCGACCAGAACTGGACCCCGCGGAAATACTTTTCTTTTCCTTCTCCTCCTTTCCAAAAAACAAGGGATAATACTTCAATGCTTCCACATCTTTTGTTTTCCCCAGGAATAAATTAGCAAAATTGGCCATAATGGAAACCCTATCCTCCTTACCATACAATTTATCGAATTTCGTACCGGATTGTGTCAATACAAGAAATGAAACGCCATATTCTCTCAAGACCGATGGCAAAGATTGGAAGTCATTCACTTTAACGGTAGTCATTTCATCAAGAACAAATGCGAATTTCACACGATTACCAAACTCAATCCGACGTGCAGCAAGGGGAACTAACATCGCTACAATAGGAGAAATCATACTCTCAATCGCAAAGTTATTTGAAACAGCAAAGAGCTTCGGATCTTCCGGATCTATCAAGTCATAGATAAAATCATTACCAGAAAGGACATAACATACGTTCTTGTTAGTAGCTAAATTACTGATATAGTTATTGATGGAAAATATCACAGAACTTTGGGTACGTTCACTGCCCTTGGAGCCAAGAAACGCACCAGCTTTCATCTTAGACATCATATCCCCCTCCAGAAAACGCGTCAATTGTTCCGGTGTGGCCATTAGGATGAAATTGAGAATATGCGGAAGGGTGCAATACTTCTCGTAATCACCCTGAAATTTATAGAATCTCACCGCCACACCGCAAAGTAATCCAAGCGCAGCCTGAAACCATTCATCAGTATTACCTTTCTCAGGTTTCATTGCATTAAAGAAGTCCGTCATCGCCTGGAAGAGCATAGTTTCATTACGAATCACATTTTTATTAAGAATGTTAAATCTATATGTACGTGACATATCCGTGAAACTTATATAATAGAACTTATAAGGATATTTATACTTCTGCACCAGGTTCCAAGCAGTCTTCGTATAATCATAATCTTTATAATCATAGATGAATCCTGCCCATCCATAACGTATATACTGTTCAAGAATGGGCTTACCTATCGAGGCAGTCTTACCGGAACCGGCACCCCCCAAAACCATGAAATTATCACGTGGATAATAGAATTCAAGCTGACCGCTTTCGCTGCCAAGAATAAATGTATCTTCGTCTTTTCTAGGCTTGGCTTTCTCGACACCAGATTCATTGAGCAAATATTTGGTAACAAAAAATAATGAAAAAACAACAATCAAATAAAAGGATAATTGAACCTCAAAAAAACAGAGAAATACGTACGAAACTATCAAAGTAAGAAAAAAACCTCCACAAGCATACAATACAAGATTTTTCCATTTTCTTACAAACGGATTAATGCCCATAAGAAAAATCAAACATGCAGAAAGAAACAAACATTCAATAAAAATCAAACTCATATCACTGACTCATTTTCCAATAAAATATTTTTAATTTTTTGCTTTAAATACAACTTGACAGATTTCTTTGTTGGATGAAGAATTAGAGTAATATTTCTTGCACCAGTCATAAATTGCCTCTCCTCTTTCATATCCTCCATTACCTCATGTATAATCTTATTCTGAATCTTATTTTTATAGCTGGAATAACTGCTATCGTGATAGTAAAAGCGTTCATCTGCATTTGCTATATATCCATATTTATTACCGAAATGCTGAAAGCAGTCTACCTGCCAACCTTTCATGCTGAAACCATTTTTCACAGCTTTCCCATTAAGAACATTAACATTTCCCATACTTTTAGCCAGAGGCGACAATGATATGGTCTGAGTAACGTCCATCCTGGAAACTATAACATGAGCATGAAGCTGCAATCCTTCTTTCAAGTCTCCCTTACTTCTTAAGCCATCCTTAACCTCTTCATCAAGATATGTATAATGCCGTTCAGTTTCCACTCTTCCAAACCAGAGAAGATCTTCACTTGACAAATCCTTATTTCTATTAAAATTCCTAGCATATATATCCATACAGTCCCTTACGTAATCTTGGAATTCAGAGACAACTTTTTCAATCTCCTTATCCGTCAGTGAAGAAAGAGCTACCACGTTATCTTTTCCTGTCACCTCTTTAATCAAATGGGCAATTTCCCTTTGTGAAGGATTGTAGGATAACATGTAGAATTTATCTTGATTGTTTTTAAGTGTTTTCTTATTGTTGTCTATTTTTTGTATTACTTCGGTCAAAGGCACACTATCCTGATTTTGCGAAAAAAAGAATTTTCCAATACCAGATTCCTTATCCAAGTAATGAGCCAATTTAACACAACTGCCTGCATTAACTGACACTCCCAACTCATTTTTTTCTGGACGATGCAATTTGCTATACATTGATATATGTTCTAATTTTTCTTATTAGTTGATCCCTATGCTCGCGAGACAATAGAAAGAAACCGTCTTTATTAGAAGAAAGAATTCTGTCAGATAATAGTTCTTCAATATCAGATATAATATCCTGAATAACATTATTTTCAATAGCATCCGACCGAAGTTTTTGTATAAGTATATCTTTATTTCGTATATCCGATTTCAATTTCTCATTCATTTGTATTACCCGGTATAATTCCTCCTCAGAAACACTTAACCCTACTTCTGGAGTATTACTTCTATCCGAGAAAAATCCATCCTCAACACTATGTAATATGGGATCAATCTTATTAATCTCAATATTACGTAGAATCTTTATCAGATCATCCATTCTCTTCAATAAAACAGCATTGCCAGACTTCATGGTAGAAACAAAAGTAGCAACTGGAGGTGTTTGACCAAGACGGGGCTCTACGCCGGTCAGCTCGAAATACCCAAGCATCTCATCCAGGCAGTCTGAATAACTGCATCTCTTTTTATATCTATCAAGTCTATTCTTTACATCCTCTTTAATCTTTATACTTTTATATTCCTCTGCCATTTAATTATCTATTTTATTGCAACAAAGATAGTTAATATTAATAATTCCACCTATTTTCCACCAAAAAACAATATATGAAAAATTAATATGCTGATTATATGGCATTTATAAATTAGAATATTTTTAATATTCCACCTTATAAATCATTTTAAATTAAGATATTAATTATATAAATTCTACCAAAATTCTACCTAAAAAATATTATGTATTTTATAACTATCTAATATATAACGCTTTGCGTTATTAAGTTCACAATTTGCGTGAACTCTTCTTGCTAATCACATTACACTTCGTTTCATTTCCCTTGAAGAAAGCAAATACCATTAGGGAAAAATATTTATATTAAAGGCAGCAAGTATTAGCATGTGCATGCGCACGAATAAAGAAGCTTTCGACAGAAGAACATCATGAACTCAAAAATGCGAATGGTGCCAGCTTTCAAAACACACTCTACCGGCTTGTTTTCTGGCTCAATTTTGAAACTTTTATCAAATTCCGAGGTAATGTTCATCAAACAAAAGAAATCTGCTTAAAACGAATTTAAAATACAGAGGTGAATTTTCGATTTATTTTTCCCTATTTGTTGTATATTTACTACTTGGTTCATTTTTTCGTAGTGACGATTTAATTTTTGGAGTTTTTTTCGATTGATTTTGTTATTTCTTTAGCAGCAATGAGTTTAGAATATTCTTTAGCTAAAGCTAGAGAAAAATAGCAGTTTTGAAAACTGATTGATTTATAGGAAATTACAAATTTACGCTCACGCTTTTGGGGAACGCTCACGCTTTTGGGGAACTTACGCTCACGCTTTTGGGGAACTACGCTCACGCTTTTGGGGAAGTCTTTTTTATAGATGTTCATTTATTTTTTAGCTTACTCTATTTTTTAGAACGTTAACATATATGAATTGCATTTCGATATTTTAAAACTCTATTTAACAAATTGATAAATTCTACAATGATGGTTGAAATATACGCTCACGTCATTTTATGTTTTTCATGCACTTTTATTTGCATGAAAAAAAACAAAGTCATATATTTGTCTCAAAATAAATAATATGAATACTTCTAAAGCTGGGAAAAAAGAAAAAGATGCTTTGATTAAAAGGAATAATTCGGCTCCAGATTTTCCTTCGACCCTAATTTTAAGCAGGAGTCAAA
This sequence comes from Bacteroides sp. AF25-38AC, assembly GCF_003602995.1. Taxonomy (NCBI): domain Bacteria; kingdom Pseudomonadati; phylum Bacteroidota; class Bacteroidia; order Bacteroidales; family Bacteroidaceae; genus Bacteroides; species Bacteroides sp. AF25-38AC. The sequence goes on from NZ_QTMD01000038.1 coordinate 17,942, forward strand.
TGATTGTTGAAAGATATATCCAAGAGTATTCGTATAATTTGGAAGACTATATTCAGAATCGTAGAATACTAACAGTCGATATTGATATCCAAACTTTAAGAAATTGGTATCCTACTAAGCATTGGAAAAAAGATCTAGAGAATACATGTCTTTATATGATGAATGCACGAAAAGGCATTTCAACAAAAGGTGGGTTCGAATTATATAGTTTGCTTACGTTTGCAGAATTAGATGACACAGGATTACATGTAAATGTTGACCCAATGGTATTGCAGAAATACATAATAGCTTCCAATACTCCCAACACATTGATAGACTTTGGTCTGTCAAATAAATTCAAGGGAGCATATACCCATGAATTTTATTGGTTAACTTGTTTACATGACCAGCCAAGTTCTGGATATAAGTTTGACCTTACGCCCGAATGGATTAAAAATAAATTCGGAGTAAAATATCAAAATAGTAATATCAAATTACAGATAATTATACCTGCACAAAAAGAAATAAAGGAACTTTACGATAATAAACTATGTCCTCGCTACTTTACATTTGAAGAAGTAAGACAAGTAGTAGGGAAGTGTACCAAGATAATTAAATGGGAATGTACCATTCATAATGAAAATAGAGAGGATAAACGTAAGATAGAAGCGAACAAGGCCTATAGGGAAATAGATAAATTTCTCACTAATAATCTACCTAAATATCGAATAAATGTATTAGAACAAATAAGGCTATTTGATGCAGAACAAATTATTAGGATTTGGATGAGATTAAATAAATTTGAGAATTCTGACAAGAACGAAATTCGCAATAAAACAGCCTATTTGATTTTCATTCTTGATAAGTATGGAATATCTGCCAAACAGAAAAAGAAAAACGCATCGTCTATAACTTCCGCACCTCTATTTGAAAAAGAAGAGAAGGATACAGTAGCCGGTATTAGCTACTGGAATGAATGTTTAAAGCACATAGACGAGAGTCCGAATACAAGTAAGGAAGTTAAAGCTCTCTTTAAACAACTATATTTTTATTCATACACAGAGGAAGAAGAGGAAAATCTCATTACATTCCAAACCTCTAAAGAGTGTTATACAGCCATAGAAACTTATTTTACAGAAGTTTTTGCCGCCGTTCTCCAAAGATATTTTCCATCTCCTATAAAAGTTTTTTATAAAGTTCACTAATTATGAAATTTGAAAATTACGATATTATCCAACTGCACCATTTATTGGACAAATATGTCTACTCTCAGGTCAACTATGAAAATGAATTGAATCGTAAAACCATAAAGACCAATATAAGTTGGAAAGAAATTCTTCTATTTCTTCATTGTACATCTTTAATCGAAGCAAAAAAACAGATGAGAGAAGCTTTCTACTGTTATGCACAGACATTTGTCACCATTTACACAGAGAATGATTTTTTTTCCTCATATCCTTTAGTCGTAGATGTAGATGCCACTGATTCTGGAATCATGATAGAGCATAATACAATAGCACTCAAACACTATCTCAAGCATTTTGACAACAAAGTAGAAATTTGGAACCGATTTATAGAAAACCTATTAGCTCAACACTTAAAATCATCAGGAAAAGTCATATACTCATATTTATGTCGCGGATATGAGAATACTATATCAATGGAGATATTAAAAAAAGATTTAGGCTCCACCTTGTCTAATCCTCAGTTCTTATATCGCATTATCAGACCTATTGAAACTGAAATTTTATCTCTTTATAACAAAAGATTAATACCTTTTTATGTGAAAGTAGAAACCCAAAAATCAGCCTCAGGATCCGGTGGTCGTTTGCTTGGAGTTACCTTTAAAATTATTGATGAGGTATCATTAATAAGACAAACAAAATTGCTACCTGAATATTTAGATTACCTAGAGGAACAATTACTTTGCATATATCCAATGGAATACCCTTTCCTTATGGAACAAATAAAAGAAATGCCCACTGCTGTTATTGAGAAACTTCATAATGCTATTAAATACATAGGCACAGATCCTGTAGCTTATGAATTGCCTATTGCTAGAGTTGTCAAAACAAAGCTTGAAGAAGATTTTGACATTCAATTTCCTTAGTCCAAACATCCCTACTCCTATCCATATCAATCATATGGGACTATTGATTTTTTTTTAAGTTAAGTGGAAAACAAATAGAGAAAGAAAGACGTCAAATTATAATATATTGATTTATTTATCATTCGATTTGACGTCTCATGCTTCTCCCTATTTGTTATCGATTGCCTGGATGGAGAAAGATATGATAGGATTTTGCAGGCCTTTGTATTCATCTATAGGGTCATTCACTAATAATCTAGTTATCATGTAAACAAGTCTTTCATCATCCGGATTACACATAGATGCATCAAACTCAACTATCACATGAAACTTCAGTTCTACTGGTTCCGGAACTTGTTCCAGTTCACTGGCAAAATATTCAAATAATCGGTGATACTCTGCCCATTGAGAAGTTCCAAAAATATATTGGCCAATATAAGCATTGATTTCACTTGTCGATAGATGAGCATCTAATACATTGCCGGTAAGCTGTTCTATAGCCTTAATTTTGGCTTTCTTGCCGGCATATTTTCGTCTCGTCCTCATTGGTACGTGCGGTTCTCCATAAGCTATAACCAGTTCAGATTTTGAACCGACAACTTTATAAACTCCATACTTTACTTCCATATCTGCAATTAACTAAGTAGCACCACAGTTTTCTCCGAGCGCTCCAGCTGGCAATATCCATTCTTCAGACACCGGTAGAATAATTGATTGATCATAATTGTAAGATGTTGCGAGGCGCTATAACTCCGGAGTGATATTATTGTACACGCCCCCATTGCCATTAACTCCGGTAATCTTAAATTTCTTTTTAATGTATATCCAAAATCCCGTTCCAACTTTATTATTCTACCTATCTGTTCCGGGCTGACACTTGCAGCACTGGCAAACTGATTCTTGTTGCCAAAGATAATGATTTTCAATGATATAGCCATTTTTTTCAACTGTTATTTTTTTTGATATATTTTATTGATTATCAACACATTAATCATTTTCCCTATTCGTTTAAATATGGGTAAGCAATAAGTTTCGATAGGTTCTGCTTTGAGTGACAAATCATACAAAGTATGGATGCACGAAAAACAGTACCTATCGAGACGAATGTTTCTCTTTGCCAATCTTTATTCCTGAAATGGAATTTATGTAATGGAAGGGATAGAGACTGGCAAAGTTGCAAGAAACATACCTTAGCAGGGCGGGTGGGAAGAATGGAACGGTGAAGAGGTCGGCCTTTGCCGACCAAAATTTTTGGAAGCAGCCCCTATGGATGGAGCTGCTCTAATTGTACTAATCAAATAAATCCAACTGCATTCTTTTAGCTTCTTCCCGCTTTTTCCGGATATTAATCTTTTTTATGGGAGTGATTACATGACCTTTTGCATCATCTCTTTGGTTTTGCCAAGTTCGCCAAACAACAGACTCTTCTTTCGCTATTCGACGAATAGTCGGCAACCCTGTAATGGCTAATCTTTCATTTACTTTCCAACCGTCATAATAAGTATCCGGATTAAGCGAGTCATGCCAAATCACCTCCCCCACACAACCATGTATGAGAAAGTTGCAAACTGTCATCAGGCAACAAGTGCGGTCAATATCTTCAGCACAGAGATAGGAACTTAGATGTTTCACATGCCAGGCAAGAAGATTTCTTCCACTTCCGCAAGCCGGATCTCCACAAAGTTCTACTGAATTGTCTTGTGAACCGCAAAGTTCTGCCATCAAATCACATATATGCGCTGGAGTAAAAAACTGCCCATTACTCTGTTTTCTTGCATTCCCGGCAATGCAGGACATATACAACTCACCAAAGGCATCATACCATCCAGAAAGACAAACTTGCCTTTTCATTATTAATACCCATTCCGTATACATCTTATAGAACATGGCTACTTGTTCTTTCTCATATTTCCAATTCTCAAGAGCCTTTTCTCCTGGCGAAAACCCATGAATTATATAAATTAGAAAATCATCAAAAATACGGCTTACATCAGTCCCACATTTATATGCAAGACTGACAATCAGTTTCTCCAGCTCTCTTACTTCCATTGGTGTACATGCATTCATTTCTCAATTCAATTTAGAATACAATAACGTACTGTAGCATCATCAGCAAGATACAAATCCCGCTCAATACCTAATCCATATGGCAGCTCTATATTTTGAAGTTCCGATAAAAGCACATATCCCCATTCCCATTCATAAATATGCATATATCCAAATAGCCGCCAGTCCCCATTAGAAAGCCGTTCAGCTTCTGTTATAAGCCATGTGCCTGCTCCTGCCGGATTAAAATACTTTACAATCACTTTAGCATCCAACATCATGCCTTCTTGCGAATAAATAGGATACTTTGAAAATGTTCTCTCCAGTTCTTTTGTTATCAGTTTCATAATGCAATTTTTTGTTTTTCCCTATCCGGGTAGTGACTTTTTTTTAAAGTCCTGTCCTAAGACGATTATCTGTCTTTTTGTATTGGCCATAAAGCTCCGGAGATAAATACTGCAAATTTTTTCAAGAAATACTACCCGTTTACGGGCTGGAGATTTCTGCAATAAAAATTTGCAGTATTTTCAGATCCGGAAATAGCTTTGCCGATACAAAAAGACAGATAATCGTTTTAGGACTACCAGCTGCTACATGAGGAATTACCCCAATAGGGTAAAAGACACATCCGCTCTCCCTGGCATATAGCCAGGGGGGGGTAAAGGGGATAAGCAACAAGGGCATTTGTCAATTATCGGAGACTCTGTACCTGATAATTGACAAATGCCCGCCAACCTTAGAGGGTGGGTGGGGAAAAAAGCATCTGAATAAGCAACCATATCTTGCAGACAAGGACAGCGTATGAACAACGGTCGGCGAAGCCGACCACAAATTTAGAAAGGGTGACACCTTGTTTCATCCAATTGCCACCCATAATTACATATATGCCTACTGCAGCTTAAATAATCAGTTCAAACTCAGTATTTGTATGATTATCCGCAGTCAATACCACTTCTTCATCGTTATACATCCGTTCCACTTCATTTTTAGCTTCAGTATAATCTTCAGCTTCAATCTCAACAGTTTTAGAAAGAGTTTCTATTATCTCTATTTTGTACACCATTATTATCTATACTTTAAAATTACACCTTCTCAAAACCAGTAAAACCTATAATGATGAAGTCTTCACCGCCACAATCACACAACGCCTTAAGTTCAGTCAGACTATCACAGTAAAAGAAAAAATCATCATCATCCCTACTATCGCTCGACATTTTAATTTTTACCTCCTCACAACCATTATCGTCTTTCCACACGATAGTACAGATAACATATCCAGGCTCACATCCATTTTTCTCGCAGAACTTGCTAAAATTATTATCTATTATGGCTTTAACATCCTCTACATCAGTCAGAGTTCTACCCGTCTGGCACACGTTGCACCACCCATATAGGAATGATTCATCTGTGTAATTTTCAAAAACCTTTGTGTTAGGATTTATCATAGCTTCACAAAGGACATCTGCACAACCGCATTTACTACATATCACGCTCATATGATTCATTTTATATCAAGCAGGAATGAGTATTATACCCCACTCCTGCATATTATTACAATCAATTTTCTTGGCTCTCTGAATTTGTTTTATCTTCACCTACGGGCGCCTCTTCCATTGCTTCTATTCTTTCCTGCAACCTATCATTCCGTTTTTTGTATATTTCCGTTAAATCTTTATCTATATTTTCCACTTGTTCAGCTTGATGAAAGTTTAGAAACACTCTCAGCGGATTATTTTCTTTTTCTTCTGAACCACAATAGGACTGTTCAAGGTGAGAAATAATAAAATCTCTCGTGATAATGCTTATTTGCTCTGTTGTCAGCTCCAGCAAATCGGCATATTTTAGCGAATATTTTTCTTTCCCAACAGCCAGTTTTTGATAGACGCTATCACGCATTTTTCTTATCATATAGAAATACATCAACGCAACCTCTTCCTCATACAGTTCACCACTCGGCACATCCATATCCTTAACAAGTTTCTTTTGCCTTTCCACTATCTTCTCATAACAAATTTCCTCATTTCGGGATATTTTCTTTTGCAGCTTAATGATTTCGGGATTTTTCTGTACAACCTTTCCTTTCATGCTGTTCCCATCCGTATTTATTTCCTCTTCTTCGCTTTTAGGCGCCTCGGCATAAACAATTTTCACCTCATTCATCCCTACTTGGATGTAAGGCTTTATATCTCCCGCTGCCACAAGTGCATTCCTATCTTCTATCGCATTCTCATACTCTTGTTTTTCTTCCTCATACTCATTCATTGCATCATTAAAATCGTCCTCATTCTCATACTCATCACGAGATGGCAGTTCCGGTTCTTCATAATCATTCGTAGCATATATGGTCTGAACTTCATACCCATTTTCTTGCAACTTCTCAATGACATTAGCATTTGTAGACAAGCAAGGATGCTTACATATACCAAAACCCGGATTGGCATTCTGCATATCAATCACCTGCTGATAAATGTACATTGCATTTTTTTCTGTTAGACATTCTCTTTTCGCACACGTTCCAACACCCTCAACAAATAGGGAAAAAGTAGCGTTATTATACGGGCAGTTCTTACATTCCTCCTTATCAAAGGCATATTTCTCTAACTTGGTGGAATAAGTATCTTCTATAGCATACTGTACACGACTAGCTTTATAGTTTATCCAAGACTGCCAGCCCAAACAGTTTTCGTCAAAATGCTCGATATAAATTTTGTTTTGTAAATCATTAGGATAACATGCAAGCACACCTGCTACACCTATATTTATTGCATCCTTTTCCAGCATATTCCGAAACTCCATTATGAGGTTTACAAGTTTTAATCTACCTCTTATAAAAGCTTCGCTCTTTCCAAATTTAATTACCAATGAATTAATATCATATTTTCCTCCTGATACCAACTTGGAAAAGGCTTCTGCCTCTTCCAAAGGAGAAACATCTTTTCTCTGCAAGTTTTCCGTAATGGCGTATTCCTCGGCTTCATCATCTGACAATTCTTTGATACATGCAGGTATGTTTTCCATTCCTGCTATCAAAGATGCACGGAAACGCCTTTCCCCACACACAATTTCGTAACGATTACCGACTGGACGAACCACAATAGGCTGGATAACTCCCTTGCCCTTAATACTTAAAGCAAGTTCTTCCAGAGCCTCTTCATTAAAAACTTTTCGTGGATTGAAACTGTTCCTATCAATCAATGATAAACTGATTACGGAAAAGCCCAGCGCGGCTTTTTTTTGTTTCTTTTGGTTTCCCATAATTCATTTGCTGTTGTTTACCCTGCCAGCTAAAGCAGTTTTAAGTTTATTAAATGCTTGTAATCTCTCATTGATTACACTACAAATATAGTGATTTTCAATGATATAGCCAAATTTCCAGCTCACTATTTTTTAAGTTATTTTTCTGATTATCAACGTGTTATATTTATCCCTACGCGTATCCCTATATCAAAAAGCATTCTCACTTACCTGACTCAGGTCGCGTTAGGGATAGCAGGCGAGTATGAGTGTAACGAATATGTTTGAGCCGGAAAGCCCGACCGGAACGGGAACGCCCCAATAACAAACAGATATAAGATTCAACAAATATCAGGCCCTTTAAAAGTTAATATATTGTAATATGCTAAAGGATTTTTTAGAAAATAGAAAAATGTATGTAGATTTGCATCATTAAGAAATTTATAAGATTTTGTCGTTGCTTTTTAGAGACAAAAACCATTGATATGAAAAGTAATTTATCAAGTCAAATGAAAGCAGAGAGTTCTGTTAGAACTAACCGTGAAAGTATAGCTTGCTGAAGAACTGACCTTACTACTGCCCTCATACCAACCATCAAACGAATATCCTGAATTGGCCCTTGCTGTAACAGTGCAACTGGAACCATCCAAGACTTTGCCACCACCAGACACTGTACCACCAGTACCTGCAGATACAGTTACAGTGTACTCTTTCTTGAATGAAACCTTAAATTTCCAATCTTCATGCTGAATTCTAAAACTATAACTATTAGACCCAGTGAACTGATTAGTATTGCCACCCACCGGCCCTCCGGTAAAACTGGCAAGCTGATAGCCTGAATATGCTACTGCCGCAACAGAGGCAGTAGCTTCACCATCATACAAACCGGCACCGGTAGCATAACCGCCAGTGAACTCCACCCTATTACCGGCACGGGTCGTAACACCCTGCCCATCACCATCCTCACCTTCAATAATAACCGAGGACTGTTTTCCAGGCACAACCGGACGTTGCACCTCATTTTCAACCAGCTCGTCACGACCACAGCTGACAGCCAACAGAGCAAACAAAGCATAAATAATTCTTAACTTTCTCATAAACATCTGAATTTAGTTTATTATACAAATATAGTAGATAACGTATGCAATATCATTTCGTATTTCCTAATACTCAGCAGGAAACCTTTATCTCAAATTTAAAGATTATTTCAAAATCATTCAAATAATAATAGGTTTTGCGAACCGGTGAGTACGCTATCCGGGCACCATAGTCCCGGAACTCCTGAAGATAGTAGTTGACCATTCTCCGGGACACACCCAACTTAATGGACAAATCAAGGGAATCACCCGTCATCTCACGGAGTATCAGACCGTGAAGCTTCTCCATCCTTTCAATCTGGCGTATAGTGTTCATGGCTTTCTTTTTTTTATCTCGTTCAGAAGCACTTTCCAATAATAAGTGTTGTTGCCAAGAAGCCTCTTGGTCTCCTTGTTTCCTTTGGCCTTCCTATATGCACACAATGCGCCTATATCGTTCATCCCGCCAAGCTGAAGCGCTGCATGCTGCCTTACAGCCCTATCCAGATGCTCGACACTCATTCCAGAGGTATAGCTCTTCAGTATTTCATAATATATGTTCAGCATGGCATGACGTGACAGAAAATTATAGTCCTGGGGAATGGCAGCATAACCGTAACGCGCAATACTTAACAATATTATATACTCTTTCTCTTGTTCTATCCGTTCCATTCTCAATATATAAATAGTGGTTTGATGACGCGATTATTTTTTCTCACCTCATAATGTAGATGATACCCGGTGCTACGTCCTGTCGTACCGACAAAACCAATTATCTTACCGGCAGGGATACTCTCTCCTGTTCTGACGTAATATCCCGATAAATGGGCATAAATACTGCTAAAACCGTAACGGTGCTTGACCTCTACACATTTTCCATACCCGCCGCGGTGCCCGACAAAACAGACAACACCAGCAGCTGAAGCATGAACCGTAGTAGCCAGTTCACAGGCATAGTCAAGGCCGGCATGAAATCGCCCCTTTCCAGTAAGGGGATCTTTACGATACCCATAGGGAGAAGATACCCTTCCGCCAACGACGGGTATGCGTAAAGGCAGATAATCCAAAATCCCTGCAGAGAAATAAAGGTCTGCCACCTCAACTATGGGGGCAAGGGTCCTGGACTTTATCGCCAGTTCCTCGAGCAGGGATACCGGAACGGAACCTGATAGTAACATCAATATGGCAAGCAGCTTTATCATCTGTGAAATCAAGGATTATTCCGTACCGGAAAATCCATCTTCCCGGTACCTGATTTTCTTTGGGGATTAAGTATCTCAGCCGAAATTATAGGCTTGTTATCAAGCTTGTAAAGGAAGTGACGGCCACCTTCACGCTCCTGCATCTCAATAACCAGTTTTTTCTTGTCCGGAATTGTAAACTTGTTCAGAGCGGCTGTGAAGTTTTTTGTCTCATGCGCACCGATCCGCTCCGGATAATCAAAGAAAAACAAAGGAATCTGCTCGATCTGTTGGATGGCCGTCTTTTTCCGGAATTTGGAGTCCTGGATATAGAAACGCACGAAATCAGGAACATAGTCTATATTGCTGTAATTGACAATACGGAATTTGAAGAAAAGAATATCCTTGTCAATAATGACATTCGTGATGGAAAAGCGAATGCCGGCATAATCCTTATGCAATTTGTTCAAGGATGGGAAACATGCATTCACCTTTTTACGCAGACTTTCACGCTGCACACTATTAAGTTCCTTATTATCAAGCAGGGCAATGCGCTTTTCCTCCGTCTTGGCTGTAGGATCAACGACATATGAAAGGTGGGACGGCTTCTCTGCAAATTTCAGATCAAAAGTATAGAACTTACCAGACTGGGTGACGACAGACACGTTCGTCTCAGAAGAGAAAGGGGCTGAAGCCCGCACAGCAATAATATTGTCAACGCCTGAAGCCTTGACAACTTCCACATCCTCCGTACCGTAGTCAACGTACATTATCTTATCGGGAAAGATGAGATGGCTCTGCTGGTTGTCGTTGACAGCAATAACCGGAGGCCGCATATAGCTCCTGCCGACCTGAAGATATGTCTCCTGAAGTTCCGGGACAAACGAGACATTATAACTGTAATACTGCCCATCGGCAGTAACGACACTCATATTGGTAAGACCTTCAAATGACTGCACAACAGATTTCAGACGGATAGCGCACGGGTAAGCCTCAATCTTCTCTCCGGCCACATTCTCGTCTCCAATAGAGAAGTATTTCACCTCATTCGGAAAAATGAGATGGAATGTCTTGTGTGTAGAGACAGAGAAGAAGGAAGACTGGATCTCCCGTAAAGCAATGGTATTGTCAGCCGCCGTTCGCTCTGTGCCGGCTGTCTGTGCCGCCACCGGACAGATAAGGGAAAACACAAATAGGGAGAACAATATATTCTTCATGCCATACTTCATTGATTTACTTCTTTTTGATTGTTATACACTAATTTCTTCTTTCCTTATCAGATATCACCTATTTTTCTTCCGGACGAAGATACACTTCATAGTTGGTCTTAATGGTGACCTTTATCTTTTTCACATTCTTGGATAAAGCCTGTTTACCAGCATTGGCAGCACTTGAAGCCACAACAGTAGCAACCTGCGCGGCAGCATCAACACCGGGTATTCCACTTGTGGGCAACCCGTCCAACGCACCGCCCGCAGCATCCTTGGTAATCTCGGATTTTGGATTACCGGGCACATAGATACCCAGCAAGGCGTCCTTGGAATATACCGACTTCGCGAACGGCAGGATGTTGCCTGAAAGATTGATATGGGTAATCTTGACATTCACACGTTCGCCGTCTATCCCGGTTACAATACCATATACCGGTGAATTTTTCGGAATAAACACGCCATTATCCGTATAGGCATCCTCTCCCAAACGCATTTTAAGGGTACTGCCAGCCATTACGACCTGCTCCGAATGTACATATGCCTTAATCGCATTTCTGTTACTTGAAGAAGTAAGGCGGATACTGTGAAATGGAGAAGCCTTTTCCGGCCCGGCCACCGGCATCTCTTCATCATTCTCCGCATCACTCTTCTCAAGCTCTTCCATTTCTATCCTTCTGTCCTTCTTCAAGCCTTCCATTCCATCCTTTTGGAAACGGCCATCCCGGTCATGTTCATCACTCCGGGCCGAAGGCAGGCCGGATAATGCCTGCCCTTTCCTTTCAGCCTCAATATTCCGCAAACCGGCAGACAGATTCTCCTCATTCTCACGGATAGCCGCCTGAATACGGGCTATCGCCTCCGGATCATCTTCCCTATATGTCGAAACGGAAGAAGAAGCATATTCTCCGACGTTGCCGGCAAAGCCCGGTGCTACAACATCATTGGAAGGGCTTTTCCTCTTATCGGACGTATTGATCATATCATCGATGGACAAATCTTCAGCCTCGGCACGCAAGGATATTGTCTGCCTCTCCATCTCCTGAGGAGCAGACATGTCCATAAACATGGAGAGAAAGAGCAATGCCGCCACAAGCAACATGCCCCCCATTACAAAAGGTTTCCTTATTTTCATGGCACAATTAATTTAAAGGAAAATATTCCTGGACATAATTCTTGAAATAATAACCGGTCGGATTCTCCGGGTAGCGCGGCGTGACACGTATCAGAGTACCGTTTGACACTATGCGGATTTTCTTTGTATCGTTACTGCTCATCACACTCAGTGTTGAGGAGAATACAACCTGATACTCGCTACCGTTACCCACTTGTTGCAGATCCTCTACACGATCAAAATTGCACCGGTAAACAACCCCCTTATTGATGGCATCCGAATAGGCCTTGTCATACTGGTATTTCCCGAATACAGCATTCAGATCAGCCTGGTTTACGAGAAAGGCCGCACGTGCCTGGTTGTTCTTGATGTTGTTGACATCAAAACTATTGACATAATAACTCACTGAATAGCAATGGGTCACCAGAAGAGCCTTATACAGCTCTTCCAGCTCCGTTGACTCTACCGGAAGTATTTCTCCCCCAGTGCTTACAACCAGCACATTGTCATTGGCGTGTTTCACAATCGAATATGAATAATACAGCACGGCAAGCACTATGAATGTGGCGGATACAAAGAAAAGCTTCAGATAAAGGGCTTGCTTACGCTTTGCTTCCACATAGGAGAGGAATCCCTTAGTAAGATTGGCCTTGTTAACTTCCATATTGCATAAAAATTAAATTCTTCAAAGACATTACAACAAAACTGACAACCAAAGCCAGCAATGCCAGAAGTATCTTCACCTTCAACGGCATTCCAACCGGACAGAATGCACCGTATATCTGTCTAAGAACCGCTATGTATTTTTCTTTTTCCACTTTCATGATTCTAAAATAAATTGGAAGCCTTAGCTTTCACGACACTGAACATCTTGATTTTCACCCAGACACCGACACATACAATCACCAATACAGTAACCTGCCCCATATTCTCCTTGCCTTCCATAAAAAAGCCGGCCACCTCATTCGAGAACTTGTCCGCCAAAAGAAACATCGGAATCATCAGATAGCAGATGATCATGTTCTTCAGCCACGTATAGAAATAGCTCCGGGTATTTTCGTGTATCATCAGCACAATGGCCACCGGTGCAATCAGTTCCAACAGTAAAAGCCACATATACCGCCCTAGAATAAAGAATGTATAGGTGTATTTGAAAAGGAAAACACCGACAGACATCACTATTGCGGTAAGGGCCTTCCAGACAATATCCGTGATATTGGGAATATCAAGCGTCAACCCTTTAGACTCTTTTTCCTGTACTGCAAGGACCTGGTTCTTCACCATATTCGTCATAGTCTCTATGGATTTGTTGCCCGTATCACCACCCAGGTCGTTGATGAGGTTGTCTTGCAGTTCAACGCAGACCGTCTCAACCAGATGAAAAACCATACCGGCAGAAGTGGCAATGAAACAGACAACCAGACATATCTTCACCTGCCCCCAGTATGCGGCCACATCAAAACGATGGTTGTTGCTTGAAAGATTCTTTTGCCACTCATCCCATAGTTTCATACCGATCAGAAAGACAACAATGGCTATCATTATATACTGGAAGGAGTCATATACAATATATGATTTCGTCCGGTCATAAGCCACTTGAATGGATTCTATATTTCCCATAATCATCATTTTAGAAGTTGTAACTCAATGATATCACGGGTGGCCATCGATGTGCCCAGAATCATATCCACTGTATGCAGCCTCTGGAGCAGTTCATCCTGTTCCTTCTTTATATCCATCAGACTCTTCAGACGCTCACTGTCATTCATCTTGAACTTACTGGTCATCGTATTCGAGATCAAGGATATCAGAGAATTATTGGTCGCAAGGAAGTCAGTGACATTGCGCTCAATGGAAGAAGCAAGGGACAAATCGACCTTATCGGCACGGACAATAACGTCAGTACACCGGTCCACTATATAGGATTGCCGCTCAATCAATGATTTGGCATAAGCTGCATCCCTGATTGCCGAAGAGACGTCTGTGACAAACTTAAGGGTAGTGGTAAGGATAGAAGCCTGCTCTTTCAGCTTCAGCAACTGGTTGCCCCAGGTTGCCGCATTGGTAATTTGGTTGGCTATGGTATTGGCATTCATCGCGGCGTCAGTCACCGGGATCTGTGCATGTGCCAACCGTATCGAACAGCACATCACGAATAGGGATAATAAAAGATGTCTCATGTTGTCATTTTTTAGAAGTTAAATATGTTTCAATGGCCGTTTGCATATCATGGCCGTTTGTACTATACAGCCGGTCCAGAGCAGCACGTTTCTCTCCCTGAGTCTGGAATGCAAGATACTTGCGTGCCGAAGCTTCCAGACGGACCGTCAAGGCATAGTTCTCGCCAAATCTGATCCAACACTCTGAATAGGGATGCGTACAGTCATAATTGTTCTGTATGGACTTCATCTGATTGATGTGGGCATTGTTCTTTATCATAAAGGTCTTGATCACCGCATCATATACGACCTCGGTACCTTCAAGCACATACAACAGTTGGGTATTGGCTATAATACCTTTCGTATATTCATTTTCCGGCAGCTGGAAAGGTGACTGGATAATGGTCATGACAGCTCCGTTCTCTTTTCTGATTTTCTGGTAGAAGAAAGCGACGGTCTGATGTATGTCACCCTGCAGTGAGTTGGAAGACTTCATCTGGGCTGTCTCGGCATATTCATCAAAAATGATATACCCTTTTTTTGAAGGATCTGACAATATCTTATTATTGATGACGTCAAACAGAAGGCTCATCACGACAGAAGCAACAAAAGGGTTTGCCTTGACTTTGGTCAGTTCAAAATGGATGAACCTCTTATCACTCAGGCTGCTGGCGACACCTTCAGCGGCACACAGATTCGCGTAGCTCTTGCCGGGCATGAACTCACTGCAAACATGCCGGAAAGAATCAATGTCAAAGTAATCCGGCCTGATGTCACACTTCTCACACAGACTCTCATAATTCTGCGTGAGATAAGTGTAGAAACCCGGAAAAGAATGTCCTTGGCTGACATCACAATAGTATTGGGAAAGCATCTTCCGCAAGGCTACAGTCAGATTGGGGTCTGTCGAGCTGTTCTGCCAAAAACGCAGGCAGAGTGCGACCAGTGTCTCCTCCTTTTCGGGGGTCATGGGTGAACCTCCGAGATCGAAAGGATTGATGCCAAGGGGCTGGTTCTGATCATACTCAATGTGTATGGCTATCTCCGGATAGAGGTAACACAATTGCTTGAAGCTGTTTCCGAATTCAACACCCACCACTGTAAAGTCCTTGTCCAAGAGCTGGTGGATGATATTATTCGTCAGAAAGGATTTCCCGGAGCCGGTTGGTGCGATAACCACGGCATTACGCGCCTTGATACGGCGGTTGTTGGCATCCCATATATCCTTGCGCAGCGGAATCTGAGTCAGGCGGTCGTTGAAAAGAATACCGTCCGGATCATCGGAAAAGCCTGTATAGTGGACAAAGAAAGCTACGGCAAGGGAGAGCGAAGTCATGAACATATATTCCAGCCTGAGCGAAGATACACAGCCAACTATTCCACCGGCATATAAATCCGCAAGGTTGCCATATGAGGGTATATAATATTTCAGATCAAACAAGTCGAGCGCTGACCGCAACTCCTTCTCGGCCAGTTCCAACTGTTGAGTATCCTCTTCCCACAGAACGACCGAGTAATGGGCATAGCAGAGGATCTCGTTATTGTCCTTAATCTCCTTGACCAGTTCCGTCATTTTGGCAATCTTTGCCGGCGAGTTGATTCTGTCCCAGCCACGGTTGGCGATATGGGAATCCAGATTACGGCGCAACGTGTCCTTCAACTTCTTGTCCGAATAAAAATAAAGGATCTGGTTATACACATGGTTATGATTGAGATGAATGCCGCCAAATGCCTCGGAAGGAGACATATAAAGTTCGGACTTGTCCTTGGAAACAGTGTAGTCCTTTCCATACACCGGATACTGTTCAGGCAAGAACTCGTCGTCTGTGATGGCATACACCCGCGCCTTGGTATTTCCAGCAGTAATCTGCTCTTCAAAATGTATATCACGTATTCCGTTCTTTTCCGAGAAATTAGCGGAAAGGAAAAGATACTCCCGCAGTTCATCCAAGGAAAGAAAGTCAATCCTTGTATTACGGAGCGCAGACAGATTATTTATGGCAAACTCAACGGCCGACAAGAACTCATCCAGCCTGTCTGAATCCTCACCGGAAAGATTCTCCTTAAAAGAGAATATATTCTTCACATATGCGGAGGACAACGACTGTATTCCTGCCAGAGTGAAGGCTATCATACAGCTGTGCTTGAGATATTTCCTTCCTGAAAAGTGCTCCTGATCAGATTTGGCCAGATACGACATCCCCACACCGGTTGACTGGAAGGGAAGACTTCTGAAAATATCCTGCTTATGCACCCAACTATTGTCAGGCATATGGGAGAATGCCTGTACAAATACAGCATGGCGTGTTGCCAGTTCATCCTTGTAAAGTGAATACACCTCAGGCGATGACAGTCTGACCACATAGGTCAGACTGCCGTTCTTTCCGATAACCATCCCATGGCCTTCCCTATCCGGAATGATGTCATGTATAGGATAAAAAAAATCATTGTCCATATCTTCTTTGGTTTAAAGCCCTATAAAGCCCACGGTTCGATATCGTGATAACACGGTTGTCCTTTCTTATCTTCACTTTGTCGGATTTCCTATAGAAATACACATAAAGAGCTGTCGGAATTCCCAATTCAATGACCGCCTCCACAAGGAAGGACAGTACAGTTCCCTTCTGCAAAATCGAACTGAAAGAAAACAGGACAAAGACAAAGCTCACCAGATAGGCACAGAAGACAATATAGAAATAGTGACTCAGCAACCCCTTGATTTTGCAGGGAGAATCCAGTCCCCTATATACCTTGCAAATATCCATCAGATGCTGAAATTCATACTTGCCAGTTTCGAAGCTATGAATCCGATAGCCGCAATACCGACAACAATAAATATCATCCCCTCTCCCACGGATATCCAACCGTCCTGCTTTGACAGTCCGTTCTTCCCGCGAAGAGCTTCTTGGTTATAGATTACAAGTCCGATAAATCCACCCAACATCAACAGACCGATGGCGGGTATCAGCCAGGAAGACAGCATGCTGTTTATGTCTGACCTGGAGTTTGCTGTCTGTGCAAACATTGAGGACGATGCCTGAAGCATCAGACCCAATAAAACGATTTTCTTTTTCATAATTATCTTCTTAAATAGTCATTGTAATTGTTGTCGTTAATCCAATCCTCCACGGATATGTCAAGGATTTCCAGTTTGTCCCTATCTTCATTAAGCTGGAACTCGTAGGTATAGCTTTCTCCAGCCCGGAACTCTGTACCATCCACCGAATATGTGTACTGTTTCCCGGACTTCAGGGTAATGAGCATTTCTTTCCCTACTGTAACATGAGGAACGACAAACAGCCGGCCACCCGTAGAAGCCACCTGACCGGATTGCAAATCCGTGAACTCCCCGGTACAGATATTAAACCTGCATGTTACCGGAGAAGAAAGAGACAGCCCCGTAACCTCCTCACCTTTAACGCTAACCACAAGTTTGCTCAAAGCATGGTACAATTTGACAGATAGGGAGACTGAACCTGGCGCAATGGGAGACGCAACCCTACTGTATAGTACATCGGTCTGCCTTGTCATATCAAGCGGCAGGACCGGTGGGGAATCATTCGACGAATAGGGATAATAAGCATATACCTTACCGGCTTTAGTCACATATACGGGCTTATCCATTGCCCACGCCCCAGAGTTGTAGCTTGCGCTCCAGACACCGCTTCCTTCATAAGGTTGCCCGGCTTCCGAAGTGATATACATGCCGACTGGAGAGAAAAAATTCTCGGATTGGCCGGACGAACTGCTTACGACATAACAAGAGCTGATCTTCATCTCCGGTTCTGTCTTGCCATCGTTCTCATCACCGCCACATGCGGCGGTGATGAGAAAAAGTGCTAAAGGAAAAATTACTTTCTTCATATCAGATAACTAATTAATGTCTACAGAATTTTTCTTCAGTTGAAGAAGAGTTACCTTTATTGTTTTTCCGGATGACGCTTGGGTAAACGTTACCACACCACTACGGGCTGAAGCATTCGGATTGTCTCCAACAGTTATCTTAGATCCGGAAACAGAAGCCCAGGACACATTGCTGGAGCCAGAATAACTGACATTCTCTGTGCCAGTTTGTACGCCGTTCCACTTCACGACCCTGGTAGAGACAATTGAATAACTCTTGGAATCACCTCCGGCGGCTATGCTGCTCCAGCTGGTACTTGTCGAGCCGTCACTAAAGGTAAATGTATATGCATAAGAGACAGAACCAGCCGATTGTCTGACGGTAACGTCAGCCGTCTTACCACCACTGGAGGCACGATAAACACCACTAAGTGCGCTTGCTGTGGTATTATTACCGAAAGTGACCGTAGAACCGCTCAATGAACCGGAACCGGAAACCTTGCTCCAGCTGGCACTAACTGCGATTGTCTGACTCTCAGTTGTCGTATTGGTAGTAATACCGTTCCACTTCGTGTACTTAGAGCGGGTCTGGTTAGCTTTACAACTCAATGCGGAGTTTCCTCCGGAAGCGGCTACAGGATTAGGAGAAGCACTCACTGTAAGGCTGCTAGTGGTCCAATTGCCGTAATCAGTTGTCATGCTACCTGCAGACTGACTGACCGTAACGTCAGCCGTCTTACCACCACTGGAGGCACGATAAACACCACTTCTAACACTTGTTGTAGTGTTATTATCGAAGGAAACCGTAGAACCGCTGAGCGAACCGGTGCCGGAAACTTTACTCCATGTAGCTGTTACTGCAACAGACTGAGACTCTGTATCAGTCTTGGTGACAACACCGTTCCACTTCGTATATTTAGGACGGGTCTGGTTAGCTTTACAGCTCAATGCGGAGTTTCCTCCGGAAGCGGCTACAGGATTAGGAGAAGCACTCACTGTAAG
>NZ_QTMD01000039.1:0-29544 GCF_003602995.1 Bacteroides sp. AF25-38AC
GTTTTAAGGGGGCAGAATCGCTTGGTTTTAGGGGGCAGCTTACACTGGATTTTCCAGTAATAACAGGAGGAGCAACACGATAAACAATAGGGAAAGTTTTATTGATAAAATACTTGGTCAGTTGTTTCGTTTGTTCGTCGGTCTCATCTCCGAATGCACAAGCTAAATGTGTTTCATCGAAAGGAATAACAGCCCAAACATTTTCAAAACCGCTATCGGCGAAGAACGTATGGATAGAAGACCATAATTCTTTTACTTTTTCAGCGGGGAGACGATCCATGTTGTCAAAAACAAGGACTAATTTACGTTGTCCTTTTTCCTTGATAAAATCAGAAATGTCTTGCATCCATGTTTTGAACTCGTAAACCGTTGGTTCGTCTTCGCTCAAAGTCTCATAGCAAACGTCCTTTTCGACTTTATCTTGATAAATAGCTAACATATAACTCCATCCATATTTATGATCTTTGCTATATGCCCATTTCCAAACGCACAATGCAATAAGAACTGGCAGTGCAGCTATGATAATAGACAATAAAGAAAACCACCATGTTGTGGGTGTAGGTTTTACTGCATACGCAATAAATGTAAATATCGGAGTTAAAACTGCAACCAAAAATGCCGCAACCATACCATTACTGATAAGGGGATATTTTTCGGTTACGGTCTCCGTTTTACGGGCTAATAAATATTTCAGCTTTTCAGACCATGATACGGTTTTCGTACCTCCACCTTTGACTTTTATTGTTGCATTTCCAGATAGGATACCATCATCAATAAGTTTGCTTGTAAGCAATTCCAATATAGAGCGGCGTTGCAAGTCCTCTTGATGTCCCCATGCGTCATACTCAAAAAAGTAATAGTCGTCTGATAATTCACGTTCCAACATTTTAACCACGTTGGATTTTCCAGATCCCCAAATACCTTCGATGCCGATAATTCGAGGTAAAGTACATTCCTCATCCAATGAATCATTCTGACAAAAATGGCGAGCAATAGTTTTTGCCAACCTTTCTTGCGAACCTCCATCGAATTTGTCAATACCACACGGTTTATTTTGGATAAACCGCGGATATTGCTGTTTGGATTGTAGTTTTGTTTCCATATACGTAATTTATTGATTATACGAACTCCAAATAATTCTCCCGATTTACCACATGAAACTCGGCATAGGGATAGGCTTCTTGGAAGGCTTTCGGTGCGGCCGGCATTTTATTTCCCCACTTGAACTCCAAGGCGGTAAGACTGTCGGCACTCTCCTCAATCAGGTCGATTTCCTGTTTGTCGTAGGTGCGCCAGAAATAGAACTCCCTGTGCAGTCCCTCATTGAAGTTCGCTTTGCGCCGCTCTCCGATGATGTAGTTCTCCCACAGCGCACCGACATCCTGCCGAATGGCCAGCGGTGAGAAAGCCCCGATAATGGCATTGCGAATGCCGTTGTCGTAGAAGTACCACTTGCCAGCTTTTGTAACCTCCTTGCGTAGGTTACGCGAATAAGCCCCCAGACGATAGATAACGAAGACCTTTTCCAATAGGTCGAGGTATTTTTCAACGGTCGTCTTGCTCATGCCGAGTTGTTTACCTAACTCTTCGTAAGAAACTTCGCTGCCCAACTGAAAAGCTATCAATCGCAGTAGATCGCGCATCTTGCTCGAATTTTTTAAGCCGTCAATTGCTAAGATATCTTTAAGCAGGTATGCACCGACAATATCACGTAGGTAGTCTGTTTTACGTTCATAGTTCTCCATCATTACTACTTCGGGATAGGAACCGTAAATCAAGCGCGCTTCGAGGTTCTGGCGGGTTTCAAGTGCCGTTTCCGTCTGTGCGATTTCCCGTTGCGAGAATGGTGTAAGGAGAAATTGCGTACTGCGGCCGACCAACGGTTCACCAGTCTTATTCAGCAAATCGAATGACGAAGAACCACTTGCCAAGACACTTATTCCCGGTATTTCATCAACTATCAACTTCAGAATACTACCGATTTGTGGTATGTTCTGTGCCTCATCAATAGCCAGCAAATCAATACCATCCAATAAATGCCGATAATTGGCTATTGAGCGATTCTCCAATAGTGCTAATGTGTCGTAGTCTTCGCCGTTGAGCATCATCGTCCTACCTGAATAGTTGTCCACAATTTTACGCATCATTACCGTTTTACCAACACGGCGAGCACCAAAAATCAGTACTGCTTTATTGGGCGCGATTCGTGCTGTAATCTTCTCTTGAAGTATTCTATTTACTGTTTCCATACCTTATAAAATATAATGCAAAGATAATCATATTTTTTTAATTGGCGAATTTTACAAAAAAAACGGGCTATTAAATGGCGATTTTTACAACCACAATCTTATGGAAGTTGTTTCATTGTTTTTAGTAATGATATATGTTCATACTATGATGACTCAATAATTTACCAGACATACGTTTCTGAAATTTGTCCTTATAGGAATGAAAAACTCACATATATTGTGCTAATTAATATATAATTAAATGAAAATAAAAAGACAGGATACGAGTATTCCTGTCTTCTCATATGTAATGGATATTTTTTTATTTTCTCATCCGCTCCAACTCCTCATCACGCAACATTCTCTCGTTCAGTTTTTCCTGCATCCTGTCAATGAAATAGGTGCGGCTTTCGTTCTTCCGGCGTTTGATATCAGTGTAGAAGCGGTAGCAGTCTTTAGAATCAACCCCGAATATCTTATAGAGAAGTGGGGCGAGCTGTTTGAGCGGCATATTGCCGTTGTTGATGCAGCCCATCACGTCTATGCCGTAGATAAGTTCCACGAGGTCGATGGCATTGCCCGTCCATTGAAGAAGGCTGGCGGTGGTTTCTGTTGCGTTGTTGGCGGATATTAGTGGTGGCACTTGGGGCGTGGCAAGGAATTTCTGCATCTTTCTTACGAAAGACAGAGCCTTGCTGACGTAGGCGGCAATCTCTCTTTTTTCTTCTGACAGATTACGTACGGGATGGTGCTGCAACTCGATTTCGATGTAGGCAAGCGCGATGACGGTAAGGTTCATGTCCATGCCGCCGTTGCACAGTTCGATCACTTGGGTGGCGAAAGCCGTGTATGCCGTTTCCATATTGCAGTCGCCGGCTTCGTTTATCAGGCGGAAAAAGTCGGTTTCCGCCAGCAAGAAATAATTCATGGTTCTGTCAATTTTGAAAATTACACTTTGTTTTCTGCGTGCGCACATGAATATAATTGGCAAAAAACGCGGCAGAAAATAAAAAATCCAACACTCAATTTTACAAAGTGCTGGATTTCAGAGGTATAAAATTCAGTATTTTTTCACAAGGACAAATTATCTCCGACTTAAATTGTTTGTAATCGGAACATTTATTCTATTCCTGAAAATAGAAATGTATGCTTGCCGCACATTTTGGCTATCTTGCTTTTTTATCAAGGATATAGATAATGCGACATACACCGTTGGGATAGCTTTTCAAAGAGGAAAGCGTCCAGTGTTGCTCTGGCAGAGCCGACTTAAAAAAATGTCGTCCGCTTCCGGATATGAAAGGAACGGTGTATAGTATGATTTCATCCACAGCGTGCATCCGCAGCAGTCCGTTTATATAGTCTGCCGTGTCCGGTGTGGCTTCCGCGAGGTAACGGATGTTTGTGCAGTCTTTTCTCCATTCGTGCAGCATTGAAATGGAATAGTCCGGTGTCACACGGTAAAAGGCTTTCTTCCTGATTTCATCAAGACCGCAACGGTCAAGGCACAAATCCTGATGTGCTTTATCATATAACTCTGAAGAAAGACATCCGTCCATCGTCAGTACGGCGAGAATCTGAACTTTACCCATAATCGTTTCCTTTCGTTAGGCAAGGGTAAAAAAGTAGCGTGCAATTCACACTACCTTCAAGCGATGGCTCTGGTAAAGCCTTTACGGAGAGTACGTGAATGCACGCTATGCGTAAGCATAGCATAAGCATCACGCAATCGTCTCCGTAGTTCCAATTTACCAGATTTTCGCTTGAAACGCCTTGCGGTCTTATCCTATATGTTGGCGGCGAAAAGCTCCTGCCAATCGCCGTTTTTCTCAAATGTTATGCAAAGATAGCCAAATTCAGTGAATTACGGGCTATGATTGCTTGAATTTATATTTAAGTCCATACTCTTCAAGTTTGCTGTATAGTGTTGTCCTGCCTATGCCGAGCAGTTCTGCGGCGACACTCCGGTTGCCGTTTGCCTGTTTCAACGCACGCAATATCCGCTCCTTATCCTCCGCGTCATTGCGCAAGGCGAAGCTGACAGTAGAGGTCGGTTTCGTCACGGCAAGTTCCAGATGCTCTTTCATGACAACACCTTCCTGCGCCTGCAATACAGCACCCATAACTTTCTGCCGAAGTTCCCGCACGTTGCCCGGCCATGCGTGTGTCAGCAACGCTTTACGTGCTTCGGAACTGAACCCGCTCACGCTACACTCCAGCTCTCTGTTTGCCATATCACGGAAGAACTCTGCCAGCGGCATAATGTCTTCTTGACAGTCACGCAACGGAGGAACGGTTATCCCGAAGTCGTGCAGGCGGTACAGAAGATCCTGCCGAAAACGCTTTTCATTCACCGATACCTCCAAATCTTCATTGGTAGCAGCGATGATGCGGACATTGAAATTCCGGTCTGCCTTGTCTCCGACCGGGCGATACCGCCTCTCCTGTATGGCACGGAGCAACATCTGTTGGGTTTCCAACGCGAGGTTTCCTACCTCGTCCAGAAACAACGTGCCGCCTTCCGCCTCATGGAAATATCCTTTCTTGGCATTGTCCGCACCTGTAAATGCACCTTTGACGTGTCCGAAGAAAGCCGACGGTGCAAGCTCTTTGGAGAGTGAACCGCAGTCCACCGCCACAAATGGCTTGCCTGCACGTTTGCTCTTGTCATGCAACAGGTGGGCAATATGCTCCTTGCCCGTGCCGTTCTCACCAAATATCATCACGCTCATATCGGTGGCGGCTACCAGCCTTATGCGGTGCATGATTTTCTGAAAGGCGGAACCTTCACGGGCGAATATAGGCATACGGCGTTGTCCTGCCTGACGTTCTTTCAGTATGGAACGGATCAGGGGGACAAGTTTATCCTCCACAAGCTGTTTGGGAATATAGTCTATCGAGCCGAGTTTCATGCTTTCCACGGCGGTATTAACTTCGGCGTAGTCGGTCATAATGATGAAGGGCTGCATCTTTCCCTCCTTTCGCATCCAGCACAAAAGGTCTATGCCACTGCCGTCAGGCAGACGCAGGTCGGCAACCACGATATCATTATCTGTTGCCTGTTGCAGATGTTTCTTCGCGGTTGAGAGGTGGTAAGCCTTCATATTGCGGTAGCCCTCCCGTGACAGCATATTGCAGACATATTCGCAATACACGATGTTGTCTTCCACCACAATTATTTTTGTCTTATTCATCTTCGTATTTTCTCCTTTCCTCTTCTGCCAACCGTATTATTTCCACTCCCTTATCCAGCACGGCAGTCACGGCATGGCTTAACGCTTCACCATCCGGGAGAGCATCGCCACGAAGCAATCCGTAAAGTACATTCAGCGGTTGGTCGGCACGGAGCACCTCCCACGAACTGCGCAGGTGGTGGATCAGGGAATCCAGCTTTTGCAGGTCTTTTTCTTTTGCTGCATCCCGTACCGCCTGCATTTCCTTTTCTGTTTCAGTTATCAACTTTTCCAGCATGACGGCTTCATTGCCATAGGACAATAAGGCGGAAAAGTCCGGTTTCCCGTCCGGTGTCGCTTTTATGGCACACCTGTCGGAAACCTCCATCAGTTCCGATATGGAGAACGGTTTGAACAGGCATCCGGCAAAGCCTTTTGCCAATAGTTCCCCTTTGTTACAACTGCCCGAAGCGGTTGCCACAACCACCGGGATTGTTGGTGAATTGCCCACGTTGGACGAACGCAACAGTTCCAGCAATTCGAAACCGTTTATATCGGGCATATTCAAGTCTGTCAGCAACAGGCTGTATTCTTTCTGGCGTATCATTTCCATCAGTGCCGCAGCATCGGTGCAAGTGTCGCAGTGTATTCCTTCTTGGGAATACATCTCTTTCAGCATCAGAAGTAATACCTCATCATTGTCAATGGCGACAACATCATGGAATTTATTGTTATGATAAACAGGTGTATTGCTTGTATATCCAAGCTGTTCTTCAGCTTCCTGCATAGAAATTTCAACTGTGAAACGACTGCCTTTCCCTTTCTTGCTGTCTAAACGGATTGTTCCGCCAAGCATCGACACAATATTACGCATTATGGCAAGCCCAAGCCCGAAACCCTCCTTTGCGGCGGCATTTGATAGACGTTCAAACGCACCGAACGCTTGTTTCTGTTCCTCTTCTGTCATGCCTGTACCTGTATCTTCAACGACCAGTGTCAGAACTCCATTATCATATTCAGTAATCAAAGAAACACCGCCTTCTTCTGTGAACTTGACAGCGTTTGACAGCAGGTTATTCCCGATTTGTATTATTCGCTCTTTGTCGGTCAATACAATGGCATCGTGTCCAGTCTTCACGGACAAGGACAGCCCTTTGTTCACGGCAACAGGCATGAACTCCGTTTCAAGTGTGTGCGTGATTGCTGAAATCCGGCAGGGTGACAGACGGGGCTGTTCCTTGCCGTTGTCCAGGCGGAAGAAGTCAAGCAAAGTGTTAAGCATATCCCGCATACGGTCGGAGGATTGCAGTATGTTTTGGATATACTGCCCGGACTTATCCTCACACTGTTCTTTCCGTATCAGTCCGGCATAGCCTGTTATTGCTGTCAGCGGTGTGCGCAGTTCATGGGTGATAGTATGTACCGCCTTCTTCCTTGACGTTATCAGTGCCTCGTTCCGTTGTACGGATTGTTCCAGTTGCCTTATCAAATCAGTTGTCTTGTGCTTGTATTGTTTAATGCTTTTTGCATCACGATGTATGATGATGTAGGAAATTAACAACAATAGAAGAACGAATCCCATTAAACCGCCTACTTGCATAAATGACTTTTCACGCATGGCAACTATTTCGTTTTCCCGGCTTTGCAGTTCGGTTTGTACCTTTTCTTCTATTTGGCAAATCAATTCTTGCAGTTGTCTGTTAAGTTCTGCATTACGAGCTGCAAGGCTGTCGGCTTGTTCCGACAATTGGCGATCCTGCACTTTCTGTTCGCTGATTACGTTTCTATTGACCGAATGAAGGATAGTGGTTGATACTGCTGGAGTTACTTCCTTTTTTTTGCCGAATATGCCTAAGAAACCTTTTCGTTTTGGCTTTTTGGACTGTTCCTGCACACTTTTCTGTACAATAACCGGAATTTGATTGGCTATCTTCTTGTTAATAGATTGTTGTTCATCCATTAACCGGACTATCTGGAACATCTGTCGTTCCTTATCCTCTAAAAGACTGCGCACACTATCGATGCGCTCTGCTGGATAGGTGGCCTTGAAACGGCAGAGCATACTGTCCATTGCCATACGCCGTGCATGGTAATGCTCGATATCTTTATCGTTCCATTCCAGTATTGTTTCACCCAATAGAGAAAATTTTATCATTTGAATATTGATATTGTTTATTTCTTTTCGGAGCTCGTCTATTTTTTTATTGCCAAGTTCTAATGCTTCTATCTCCTGCCATTCATAGAGGCTATTATATGCCATACATCCGATAAGAATGGAGATAAGTATATATCCCAACCGTATTGCCTTATAGAAATTTCCTGACCGCTCCATTATTTTAATGACATTGATTTTTGGAACATGAATAAAAGTTTATCTTTTTCGTTCATGCGGATATTATCAGAATAACCGTCTTTTGTTATTTGATACCCACATGGCTTAACCATAAAAATGCCTAAGCCCTTAGTGTACGAACTTACTTCTGAGGCATAGTCTTTACTTGTATTTAATGGAACTTTCCCTTTAATATGACACCACTCATTATTACAACTGATGTCTTCAATCTCAGACATCAGTTTTTGCAAATCTGTAATAGCTTTGGAACTCGCTACTTGGGGTATCTGCAACTCAAAACAGAGCATCGGTTCGAGAATGTCCACACCTGACTGTTGCAAAGCCAGCCTGAAGACATAAGGGGTCAGCTGTCTGAAATCAGCAGGTGTACTTACCGGGCTATAATACTCGGCTTGAGTAAAAGTTACTTTCAGATCTGTCACTTCCCATCCATGTAAACCAGATTGGCAAGACATACGAATCCCTTCAAAAACGGCATTTTGAAAAGAATGGTTCAGATAACCATAGGAGATGTCACTTTCGATTTGCAACCCTGCCCCTAACGGTAAGGGTTCAAGAGTCAGCCCTATTGTGGCCCAGTAAGGGTTGGGTGGTACTTCGATCTGAATAATCTTATTGACCTTTTTTATAGGTCGTTCTTTGTAGATAGTCTTGATCTCATCAAAATGGACCTTTACGGAAAATCGTTCTTCCAGCAATGTCTGTATGATTTCCTTTTGGGTCAAACCATATAACGAGATTTCCAATTCATCACTATATGAGTTTATGGAAAAGGACAAAGACGGGTCTTCAATCCACAATGTATTCAGAGCGGATATCACCTTGCTTCTCTCTTCGGGCTTATTTGGCCGGACGGAGGATTTGAGAGCGGGATGCTGATGAGATAATCCTTGAATCAAACAAGGTTTAGCACCTAAATAATCTCCGATTCGAAAATCTTCTATATCTTCTACAATCGCGATATCATTGGCACCCACTTCATCAACATTTATCTCTCTGCCCTGATAAATAGTCTTTAGATTTTTAATCTTGATGAATTTTTCCGAATCGTTGATTCTTACAACGTCTCGAAGTCTCAGACTTCCGTCAATTATTTTAAGAAAACTTCTTTTATGCCCTTTGGGGTCATGCTCTATCTTATAGAGATAAGCTGAAAGTCTGTTTGAGACTGATGCCGGAGGAAGTATAAAAGAAGAAATGGCGTCCAACAACTCATTGATACCGATATTGAACATTGCTGATCCATGTAGCACCGGATAGACTTTGGCTTTTGCCACAAGAGCGATTATCGTATTCCAATAATCAGCCGGTGAAATTTCGCTATCCGCCAAATATCGTTCTAATATATCGTCGTCATGGTTGCATACAAATTCTTTGTATTCTTCCTTTATATATGTTTGGGAGCAAACCGGATAAACCGATCCATCGACAACAGTTTGCATAAACAGGACATCTTGCGACAGATTTGTTTTTATATCCATATACAAACGCTCCAAATTCACACCGGCACGGTCAATCTTATTGATAAATATAATTGTCGGGATTTGCAGCTTTTGTAAAGTACTGAACAGCAACTTTGTCTGCGCTTGTATGCCTTCCTTTGCGGATAAGATGAGGACTGCTCCATCAAGCATTTTGAATGTCCGCTCCACTTCCGCAATAAAATCCATGTGTCCCGGAGTGTCAATGATATTGCATTTCACTCCATTCCAGATAATAGATGTCGTAGAAGCCCGGACAGTAATTCCTCTACGTTTCTCTATATCCATAGAGTCCGTTATGGTGTCACCATTATCCACACGGCCGCACTTTTCCGTTGCTCCACTGGCAAACAGCAGATTCTCGGTTACGGAAGTTTTTCCTGCATCAATGTGAGCAAGAATTCCTAAATTTATAATATTCATTTGGATTAAGCAATAATATACTACAGTAGATGCATTGTCGAAACGCACCTTTTAATACCTCCTCGTAGCATATGAGAACTACAGGATTACTAACTCGTATTAATATGTATATTATTACTGCCGCATAACGATTACAAAATTACACAAAAAAATATATCTAACAAAAGTGGGAGGATTTTTTAACTTTTTACCATAGACATTTTATTAGGGAAGCGTAGGTTCAACTGGCAAGTACAAATAAGTAGAAATGTTTGAACAACACCGTTTTAGGAAGTTGAAAAATCAAGTTTCTCTCTCGGTATAGCGTTTATTTTGGCCAATATCTTCTTTAGTTTAGCATTTGTGTATTTCCCATTCGTGTTCTATTTAGCTCCTTATTATGAGTATGTAGCAAGTTACTTATCAAATTCAGCCTCTTTGAGGGTCAAATATGGTTTTGCAAATGGTGACTGACAAGACATAAACAAGGTCAGCAGGAATTTTTTACATAAATGGACATGAATGTATATAACCTAAAATAAGAATAAATTTTAATAAGGGCTGCCCAAAAAGAAAAAAATGCAGTTGCCATCCTATAGATACTTGCAGAAAGGATAAAATTTACTTTTAGACCTTTTGGGATAGCCCTTATTAATACTTCAGATAAAATTCCTTAGGTTATATTTTCAATCCTTTGGACCGGGTTTCCTCCTTGGCATACAGTCCCGGACGCCCGATTATGACATGGTTGGCAACGATACTATCCGCCGGACTGCGTATCTGCGGCGGTGCATTTTCGGGATATTGCGCCTGCCTGTTCCTCACATCTTCCGCTTCCGGCTTGAGCTGTTGCCCTTCATTCTCCTTTTCTGCGACTTCGGGCGTGGGTGGCGCAAGCTCCAGCTGAATTTTTCGGTCAAGGGCGGCAAGTTCGGACTTCAACTGCTTCAGCTCGTCCTCCTTCTTCCACACCTTACCCGCTATCTCCTGTAACTGCGGTATCTCCATCTCCAGCACCTCGTTCTTCGCCTTGTACTGGTCGATGATGGAGGGTATCCTCTCCATCGCGTTGAGGAAGTTGCGGGCGGCGGCCAACGGGTCAGCCATCGCCAGATGCCCGTTGTTGTAGGTGTACTTGTAGTTCCCCTCGACCACGAAGCGGTTGTCGGTGAACTCCAATCCCTCTTTGAGTATCCTTTCGCTCACCACCTTTATCGGAAAACCGTAAAGTTCACCGACCTGCGTGTACAACCCTCCGGTCGTGGCATTCTTGGCTATCTCCTGCAAACGCTTTCCGATGACCTTCTCATCGGCGGAATCCACTCCGTCCACCTTTATTATATTAAGGCGGTTGCCCTCCTTGTCGGTCTGCACCACCGACAGGAAGCGGTTCCAGTCCTCCGTCATGGCATCTATGAAAGCCGTGTTGTTGCGCAACTCGCCGGTCTTTGACTCCAGCTTGAACTCCGAATCACGCTTGCCCTTGTTGAACGACTTGCGTTCCCCTTCGAGCGATGCGATCCGCTTTTCCAGTTTCGCCTTGTCCAACAGGTCGGTATTGCCGGAGAGCAACGCCATGTATTCCGAGAAATTCATGCCCGATTTTTCGTCCATTGCCCCCTCGTCGATGGTACGCGCACCCATCGCACCGCTTTTGAGCTGGCTTATGAAAGTCTGCTTGCAGTGCAGGAGGTTGAACTTGTAGCTGTCCAGTGACTTCTCCACCGCGTAGATGATTACATCCACGTTGTTCCCGGCGAAATGTTTGGCAATCTCATTACCTGCCCTAACTCCGCGTCCGTCACGCTGTTGCAAGTCGGACGGTCGCCACGGCGTATCGAGATGATGGATAGCCACACACCGTTTCTGGGCGTTCACACCCGTTCCGAGCATAGAGGTAGAGCCGAACAGCACACGCACCGTCCCGGCGTTCATGGCGTCTATCACCGCCTTCCGCGCCTTGTCGGTCTTGCACTCCTGAATGAAGCGCACCTCGCTTGGCGGTATACCGTAGTCCTCCGTCAGTTTGCGCTTGATTTCCGAATAGACGTTCCACCCGTCGCCCGGCTGGTATGTCCCCAAATCAGAGAAAACGAACTGCGTGCCTTTCTGGGCGTCGTATTTTTGATAATACTCCGCGATCATCTTGGCACAGTGACTCGCTTTGTTGTCGGGATGATCTTCGTAATTCGGGTCTATCATGCGCATGTCGAGTGCCATTTTCCGGGCATAGTCCGTGGCGATGAGCATCTTCGCCTTTTCTTCCGTTTCCGAAAGCGGCAGCCTGCCCAACAAGGTGGCATCGCCCGTCTTGGCGAACTGCATCAGTTTCTGTATGAAGTCCTCCTGTTCCGGCGTGGGCGGTATATGGTGCAGTATCTCGTTCTTGGCAGGACGGTCAACGCCCACATCCTCCGCCGTGCGGTAGTCCGTGATTTCATTATAGAAGGCGGCAAGCTCCGGCACTTTGATGAAGTAGCGGAAACGCTCCTTCTGGACCACATTGTTCGTCACGTTAAATTCAAAATCCGTCGTCTTCTTGGCAAATATCGCCGCCCAAGCGTCGAAACACCTTATGTCCTGCCGTTCCAGCTCCTTCGGGCGCAGGTACTTGAACAGCAGGTACAATTCAGTCAGTGAGTTGCTGATAGTCGTGCCGGAGAGGAAGGTCGCACCCAAGTCTTTTCCTGTGCGCTCCTGTATGGTGCGTATGGCAAAGAGCATGTTAAGTGCCTTCTGGCTTCCCTCGCTGTTTCCCAATCCCGCCACACGGTCGTGGCGCGTGTTGAAAGTCAGATTCTTGAACTGGTGGCTCTCATCTATGAAGATGTGGTCGATGCCCATCTGCTTGAAATCCACCACGTCGTCCGTGCGTGACTTTATGGCGTGTTCCACCTTCTCCAGCTTCGCTTCAAGGTTGTGCTTGCGCTTCTCCAATCCTTTCAGCATCGCCCGCGACACGTTCTTTCCCTGCTGCCGTAGCACTTCGAGGTTTTCCTCCACCGTGTCAAGCTCTGCTTGCAGGATGCGCTGCTGCAATTCCGGCGACTGCGGTATCTTGCCGAACTGGTCGTGCGACATGATGACGCAATCGTAGTCGTTGTTCTTTATATTATTGAAGAAGCGCACACGGTTGGCGGTCGAAAAGTCCTTCTCCGAAGCGTACAGAATACGTGCGTTGGGATATGCCGCCTGATAGGTGGCTGCAATCTCCGCAACGTTGGCTTTCAGCCCGATAATCATCGGCTTGTGTGCCAAATTCAGACGCTTCATCTCATGCGCGGCGATGCACATTATCAGCGTCTTACCGGTTCCCACCTCGTGGTCGCAAATTCCGCCGCCGTTCTGTTTCAACATCCAGACGCAATCCATCTGTGAGGGATAGACGCTCTTGATACCCCGGCTTGCCAGCCCTTTCAGGTTGAGGTCGGGAAAGGTCTGATGGGAGCCGTCGTAGCGCGGGCGCACGAAACAGTTGAACTTGCGGTTATACATCGTCACAAGCCGCTCCTTGAACTGCGGCGACTGCTCTTCGAGCCATTCGGAGAAGCCGTTTCGTATCTCGTCAATCTTGGCGTTGGCGAGTTGTATTCCCTCGCTGTCGCGCATCTTGATGTCGTTGCCATGCTCGTCCTTGCCGATGGACTTCATCATGTCAGGGCAGGTGTTGTGCAGGGCGTGTTTTAGGAGGTGCATACCGTCATAGTTCCGGTAATACCCCTTCACCAGAAACTCGTCCGTGATTTTCATGGTGCGGTAGCCGCACACCACCGAAAACTCGTCCATGCTTGCGGAATAGGCGATTTTCACCTCCGTGTCGAACAGCCGGCTCATGTAGGCGGCATAGACACCCGTCGGAATCCAGCGTTCCCCGAAATTGAAGTCCAGATCCTCGAAGGCGATGCGCTGCGGCTCGGCATCTTTCAGAGCCTCCAACGCCTGCTTCACCTCCGGCATACGCTCATTTTCGGGATTGTCACCCATCCATGCCTCTATGCGTTCCGCTTTCTCTATGACATTTCCGGCGATGAAACGGTCTTTGATTTCGTAACCGGTCACGAGCGGATTGTAGTAGATGCGCCCTTGCAGGGCAGTGAGCAAATCCTCCGCCGTGCTGTCGGTTATCTCCCGCATATAGTCGAGATTGACCGTACCATATTTGTTGAGCGACGCAGACAGGGCTTCTTCGGGAGAGCCTACGTTGGCATGGCTCTCCACCGCGAAGGAAACAGGATGCTCGAAGATGTCCGCCTTGACGAACTTTCCGTTTTCCATCCGTTCCAGCGAAAGGATGTCGCGCCCGCCCGCATCCATCATCACTAACTTCACGTTCTGCTTGGCGTTGAGGTTGCCGTAGCGCATGACAAACTCATCGTAACAGGTATTCAGATGCTCTCGCCACGGAACATTTGCCTCGCGCCGGAGCGATTCATAACGGTACAGACGCTCGTAGGCGTCACGCAGCGACACATACAACAACGCCTTTTCCTTCTGGTATCCTTTCAGGTCGAGCGGCTGGAATGTCGCCCCGTATGGCGTGATGTCTTTCAGGTAGCCGATGTTATGACGCCCCCGGTCAGCCACCAGCGACCCTTCGCGCAGGTGCATCTCCGGCGTGCGGTGGTAGGCACGCGGAGAAAGGTCCACGACTTCCTCCTTCGGCTTTTCCGCTTCGATGTCGGGGAAAAGGAAAGTCCCCACCGCTTCCGATGGGGTATCTGTAACGGCAGGTGCGGCGACTGCCTCCGGCTGTGTTTCCTCCTGTCGTGGCTGCTCACGGGAAGTTTCCGGCACGGCTTTCACTTCCGTCTTTTCCGCCACTTGTTTCTCGTTATGCTGCCTTGCCAGTTCCCGAAGTTCTTTCCTACGCTCCGGCGTCAAACCCATCATCATTTCATAGAAACCGTTGATGGGAGGATTGGTATCCCAGTCCAGTGTGGCATAGATGTCGTCCGGGTCGGCAGGCTTGGCGGTGTTCTCCGCTTTCACCTCCTTATTCTCCATTGCGGGTTTTGCAGTTGGAGCTGTCGGTGTAACCGTGACTTTCGGTTTGGGCGGAGTGGACTTTGCCGTAACTGCCTTTTTCACCGTCTTTTTCTTTTTGGAGGTTTTCGGTTGGCTGACCTCTTCCGTCATCCCCCAGAGGTCAAGCAGGGTGAGCTGCACGCCTGCGGAATATTGCGGGCGCGGTTCTATCTCCGGCTTTTCATCTGCGGGTTGCGGCTTTTCTGTCGGAGTTTCCACCGTCTGCGCCGAGGATACTGTTTCCAATTTTATGGCAGGACGCTCTACTTTATTTTGAACGGCAACTTTTTCTTCCGTTCCTGCCTGCCGGATTGAACCCGAATACAAGCGCATGGCAAGCCTGTAATGGAAATCCTCGTCGAGCATACGGCGCAAATCCCCGGCGATGCCTGCTGCCTTGCCCTCGTGCAGATAAACCATAGCGGGCTTCCCGTAGGGGTCTGTGTCAAGTTTCGCCATCGTATGCACGATGCGTTCCGGGTGGTGGATGAAATAGGCGTTGTCGGTCAGGGCGGTTTTCGTGTCCGTCTGTATCACGGTCATCAGCCGCTCGTCCTGCGACATTTCCTTCTTGCTGAGGTTCTTTTGCAGGACAATCAGGTCACTGCCCACCTCCGTGCCCGCGTTGTCCGTGAACAGGTTGTTGGGCAGGCGTATCGCGGATACCAGATTGGCCTGACTGAACAGCTCGTTACGCACGGAGGTCTTGGTGCTATTCAATACCCCTTGCGAGGTGATGAACGCCACGATACCGCCGTCACGCACGGCATCCAGTCCTTTGAGAAAGAAATAGTTGTGGATGGTTTTCTGGGCGGAGCGTCTGCCGAAAGAGTCGCTCCGCTGAAACTCCGCGTCGAACACGGCAATGTCACCGAACGGAATGTTGGACACCGCCAAGTCGAAATAATTGTTGAACGGTCTTTCGATTTTCTCAAAACCGCAGGTGCGCATTTTCTGGTCGGGATAGAGATGCCTCAAGATTGTACCCGTGAGCAGATCCTTCTCGAAAGCCATCACATCCGCATTGGGGCTGTGCCGCAGCATGGAATCCACGAACACGCCGACACCTGCCGACGGTTCGAGCATACGGGCGGGGCGGACGCTGTAATCTGCCAGCACGTCCGCGATGGTGTCGGTTATCTCTTTGGGGGTGTAGAAAGCGGTCAGCACGGACGCTTTCAGCGAATCCACAAACCGCTTGTACTCTGTTTCGTCCTTGCTGTTCTCACGGATAAGCCTGTGCAGCTCCACCGTCGGGGCGAACAGTTCGAGGTCGGATTTCGCCCACCGGACGGCATCCGTCAGTTCCTTTGCAGGGTTGAGGATACATTTCAGACCGCCGAAACCGCAGTACCTTTGAAGTATGGCACGCTCTTCGGTTGTCGCTGTCCTATTTTCCCTGTCAAGGATGAATGCCGTCCGTATCGCCTCGATGTTGTCCCGCAGTTTCTGTTTGCGGTTAAACGCCATATTCGTCTAAGTAAAGGACGGTTGCTCCCGTCAGCTCCGTGTAGAGCAGGTCGTAATCGGAAGACAGGGCGAAATTGTCATCCGAGAGGTCATAGACGGAGAACACGTTGCCGACAAGCGGCAGCAGTTTCAGGACAAAGGCTTCACGCTTCTCTTCCGGCACTTCATCGGCAAACTCGTTTTCCACGACTTCGCGGAGGATGGCGTAACGGGAATAATGCAGCCCGCGCAGCAGCGTGTCCATCGCCAGTTCCTGCGCACCATCGGCGGGATAGCCTTCAAGCCGTGCCCTCTCATACGTTTCGGCGGCACGGTCGGCCCGTTCCCGTATGAAAGCGGTGTCGTCAGCCTGTTCAAACTTGTTCGTGCGGAGATAGTCCAGCAGGTACAGACCGTAATAGGAAAAGTCGGTCTGACCCTCGTTTTTCTTCTTGTTGTTCATTACTTTGGATTTAGCGGATTGATAATTAACGGGATAATCGGTTGGAAAAAGGAAGAAAAAGGCACTCGGTATCCCTCCGAGTGCCACCACTAAATCCAAAGTATGAGTGTAATCCGGTATCGAAGAACAATTCATTACTCTGAACAAGTGGCAAAGTTAATACTATTTCTTCCGTCCTGAAAATTTCTTGTCCTTTTTAGCCTCCGGGAACACAAAAGTCGTGTTATATTCCCCGTCAAAGGCGACAACAGCATCGAAACTCTTGCCCTGTTTGCTCTTGAACCCTTTGAGCAGCTTGGTATGCCCTTCGGTGAGCAGGTCTTTGATTTCATCGTCGGACAGGGTGCGTCCCGCTTTCAGCCGGAACACGGGCAGTCCGCACTCCGTGTTGTCGCAGCGTACCACCTTGCCGTAGAACCGCATCCTGCCCGTGCCACACTTGGGACACGCGCAGCCGGAGTCACGGCTGCCGAAGAGCTTGTCGCACGAGATCAGTTCGGAGGTTATCTCACGTGTGTACGCCTCTATCTCCTTGCGGAAGGTGTCGTCGGACAGTTCCCCGCGCTCGATACGCGCCAGCTCCTTTTCCCATTCGCCCGTCATGGCAACATCGGCGATGCGCATCGTCTTGACGACGGAATTGAGGGCAAGTCCTTTTTCGGTGGGAACAAGCGACTTCTTGCAGCGTTCCATGTAACCGCGCTTGAAAAGCGTTTCGATGATGGAGGCGCGTGTGGCGGGAGTACCGATGCCACAGTCCTTCATCGCCTGCCGCAGTGCGTCGTCCTCAATTTCCTTGCCCGCCGTTTCCATTGCCGAGAGCAGGGTGGCTTCGGTATGCAGCGGCTTGGGTTTGGTCTTTCCTTCGGTAATGGACGAGCCTTTCGGTGTCAGCGTGTCGCCTTCCTGCCAGCCGGGGATGGTAATTTCCTCTTTTTCCTCGCCATAGACGGCACGCCATCCGGTTTGCTTCACGACGCTGCCTTTTACGGTAAACTCCACTCCGGCACATTCCGCCGTGACAGTGGTCACATCCTTGACGCATTTCTCAGAGAATGCCTCGACCATGCGCCCGGCAATCATCTGATAGATGGTATTGTCCTCTTTGGAGAGGAAGAGCGGTTTCTCACCCGTGACGAGCAGGGCATGGTGGTCTGTCACCTTGCCGTCGTCCACGCTGCGGCGTGTCGGGGCGGCTTTTGCCCGCACCTTGTCTTTCCATTCGGGCTGTGTGCCGATGAAAGCGAGCAGTTTGGGAATTTCGGCAAACACGTCTTCGGGGATGTAGCGGCTTCCCGTTCTCGGATAGGTTATCAACTTCTTTTCGTAGAGTTTCTGCGCGATTTCAAGCGTCTGTTCCGCCGTGAAGCCGTGCTTGGCGTTGGCTTCTTTCTGGAGCGTGGTCAGGTCGTAGAGCAAGGGAGTTTCCTCCGTCTTCTCCTTGCGCTCGGCTTTCGTGACAGTGGCGCAACCTGCCGCCTTTACCTTATTATATAGTTCCATCGCCGGTTCTTTCTCTTTCCATTTCTCGGAGGATGAGAATTTCACGACTTCGCCGTCGCAACCGTCCGTTGCGATATGGAGCTGCCAGAATGCTTCGGACGTAAAGCGGCGGTTCTCCCAGTAGCGTTCACATACCATAGCCAACGTTGGTGTCTGCACCCGCCCCACGGAATACGTGCCGTGTCCGGCGGCGATGGATAACGCCTGTGTGCCGTTGATGCCCACGAGCCAGTCGGATTCGCTCCGCGCTTTGGCGGCGAGGTAGAGGTTGTCGTATTTGCTGCCGTCTTCGAGTTTCCGCAGTCCCTCGCGGATAGCTTTGTCGGTGAGAGAGCTGATCCACAGGCGCACGAAAGGAGTGGTGCAACCCGTATAGTGGTAGAGGTAGCGGAAGATAAGCTCTCCCTCGCGTCCGGCATCGGTCGCCACGATGATATGTTCGCTTGTGTCGAACAGTCTTTTGATGACTTTTATCTGCGACACCACGCCGCTGTCGGGCTTGTAACCTTTCTCCGTCCTGACCTGACGGGGGACGAGCGTGAATGTGTCGGGAATAATCGGGAGGTTGTCACGGACAAATCCGCGCACGCCGTAGCCGTCGGGCATGGCAAGCTGAACGAGGTGTCCGAATGCCCATGTCACGGCATAACCGCCTCCCTCGAAATATCCTTCCTCTCTCTTTGTCGCGCCCACGATGCGGGCGATTTCACGTGCCACGGAGGGCTTTTCTGCAATGATTGTCTTCATGTCTTCTTCTTTTTTGTTGATACTTTGGATTTTATTTTGGATTCAGTGGCGGACACGGGATTACATTTTCATGCCCTTGCCCGTTTTCTTCTGCGGCTTCTCCTGCTGCTGTTGCTGGCGGGCGTCCTTCGGGTTGGTCTGACCTTTCTGCAACGGCTCTCTCAGATTCTTTGTAGCCTCGTTGGTCTTGCCATCGTTGTTCACCGCCACCTGCGTGCGGCTCTCGTTGGACGGAGCAACCTGCTGTGCATTGTCAGGGTTCGTGTCGTAGCGGTACGGGCGTCCCTTCTCCGGGTTGAACTTGATATACATCGTGGCATGGAAGCCCTGCTTGTCGGTCACGTTCTCCAGCTTCACGGCTTTACCCGCCACATAGTCGGCTTTCTGCTGGTCGGTGAAGCTCACGCCGCTCCATTTGCTGATGGGGCGGATGCTGCCGTCCTCGTTCGTCCACGTGTTGCGGCGTTGCTCCTTCTTGGTCTGTGCGGCATTTTCCCCGCCCTGCGCCTGACTTTTCGATGTGTCGCCTTTGGTTTCCTGTGTCTGTGCGGTACGGGGCGACTTGCCGGTTCCCGGCACGAACTCCACGCCGCGCTGCTCCACGTTCACTTGCAGGGTGGTGACGAACTTTCTGCCGTCGTTGCGCTCGATGAGCTTGTCGCGTACGGGCAGTCCGGCGCGGAGCATGTCCCGCTCCTGCGTGGTGATTTCCGTCTTGCCGATGCGCTCCGGGATGCGCACCCTGCTTGCCGGAATGTCCGTGATTTCATTCGTCTTGCGGTCGATGCTGATGTAGGAGGGGATGATCTCGCCCGTTTCCCTGTCCACAATGTCCACGACCCTACCGAGATTGCCCGTTTCGCGGAGGTTCTTCCGGTCATTGTCGGAGAATTTGTGTTCCTTGTACTCATCCAGCTTCTGCTCCTTGCGGATGAAGTGCGGCACGAGGCTGATGTTTCCCTCACCGTCCTTCTTGAAGGAGAGGCGGGCGTCCAGCTCGAATGATTCGCCGCCGAAGGTCGGTTTGACCTTTACCAAGTCGGACTTGCCATAGTTGAGCATCTTCGTAAGGTCGCCGGACTTTTCAAGGTTGTCCCGCTTTACGCCCCATCTGTCCTCCAGCTCCTGCCAGTTGATTTTACTCTCGTCGATGGGCTGGTAGCCACGTTTGCCCTGCATCTGTTCGGATTTGTCCTGTTGCTGTTCTTTCCGTTGTTCCATGTTCTCCTGTTTTTGAGGTTCTTGTTTCTCTGTCTGTTGTGCTGCCATCTCTTCCTGCACCTTCTTCTCATAGTCGGAGGTGTCCACCTTGTGAGGGGCGAGCAGCTCCTTGTTCGCTTCGGGGTCTTTCAGCAGTTGCTTCATCACCTCTAAGAGATTTTCAGCTTGGTCTGCCGCAATGCGGTAGAAACCGAAGCGGCTGGGTTCCTTGCACTGCCGGAAGAAGTTCTTGAAGAAGTTGTCCAGCACGTCGCCATGTCGGTCGAATTGCAGGAAACTCTGCGCGTTCTCCGCTTTTGCGGGGGTGCGCTTGGGTGTGCCGTCCGCGTTCAGCCCGGCTACCACGCTGATCTCGCCTGTCTTCTCGTCACGGACTACCAGCACGTCCTTTTCGTCTTTTTTCTTTGCCATCTGAAAAATGTTTTAATGGGTTATTTATGAAAGAAATTATGGATACGAGCCTTGTAGAAGGCTATATCTTCCTTTTTGAAGTCCTTGATATGGTTGGAAAGGAATGTCAGCACGTCCTCCTCGCTGTAATAGGTCTTCTTGCCCAGCGTCTTGTAGGGCAATGCGCCTACGCTGCGGTAGCGTTGGAGGGTGCGTTTGCTTATCTGGAGCAACATGCACAAATCCTGATTGTCGAAAAGGCGGATGCTTTCCGTGATAGTGGGCTGTTTCCCCTCAGCCTTCATCGCCAGCAGCAGTTCGTCCTGACGGTCGAGCCGTTCCATCAGCTTCTGCATCCAGCCCTCGAAGTTGTTTCGTGTGAGCAGTTCCATGACCTATGTCCTCCTTCCTTTTGGTTTGCCGCCCGTGCGCAGCGTGTGGTTGTGGAACAGGGTGTCTATTGTCCCTTCCTCGTTCCTTACTGTGTTGTCCTCCAATAGCCGCAGTATCTCGGAAAGGCGGTAGCGGCAGCTTCCGCGTACCACCACATACTCGATACGGTGGTCGGTGCGCATACGCTGCATGGTGCGCTTGCTCACGTTGAGCATCTTCGCCGCCTGTGCCGTGTCAAGCAGCTTGTCTTCGGTTTCCCGCTTCCGTTTCTTCTCGTCCCTTGCCTCGCGGATGTACCCTGCGATGTTCGCAATCTGCGCCATCATCTCCTTGTAGGCGGAACTTTCCATTGTTATCACTTTCATGTTCAGTCCTTTCTTTTTGTTTCTGCGACAAAATTCGGCAATAAACAAAAGGGGCTTTAACAACTCACTACGTGACTCACGTAAGATTTTTGCGGAAGATGGCTCCGTAACCCGGTCAAACGGCGCAACAGGCAGCCTTTCAGCGGAAAACGATACGTCTTGTATGCCGTTTCGTTACCTTTGCGGCAAACTCTAAATGACATGAATATGGAAATAGTATCTATCGAGAAAAAGACTTTCGAGATGATGGTGGCGGCATTCGGCGCACTCTCGGAGAAGGTCGCCGCCCTGAGGCGCAAAAGCGACACGGGGCGCATGGAAAGATGGCTCACGGGCGAGGAGGTCTGCGGGCAGTTGAGAATAAGCCCGCGCACGTTGCAGACGCTGCGTGACAGGCGGCTTATCGGCTACTCGCAGATAAACCGCAGGTTCTATTACAAGCCAGAGGAGGTGAAGCGGCTGATACCGCTTGTCGGCACGCTCTATCCGCACGGCAGATGATTTGATTTATTCACCCACTGAATCCGAAGTTATGATGAACGAGAACAACGATGTTTTTACGATGGAAGACGAGCCGATAGCCTCTGTGGTGCAGGATATGCGCAAAGGCTCGAAATGGCTGTCCGCATTTCTGGAAAGCTACCGTCCTCCGCTGGACGGGGAACGTTACCTGACGGACGGCGAGGTGTCGGAACTGCTCCGTGTGAGCCGGCGCACCTTGCAGGAATACCGCAACAACCGCGTGTTGCCCTTCATACTTTTGGGAGGGAAGGTGCTTTACCCGGAAACGGGGCTGCGCGGGGTACTGGAAGCGAACTACCGCAAGCCGCTGGAGTGAGGCGGTTTCATGAAAAAGTAAACGGGTGACACCTTTTGTGGTGCTACCCGTTTACTTGTCTTATGGGGTATGTGCAATCAGCAATACCCGGCTTTTCCGTTCTGTATGAACATCACGTATGTCTGCCGTTTCTCTTGTGAGAGTGCCTTTCCCACCAGCCATGTGCGGAACAGGTGGGTGTTGTAGGTATTCACCCTGAAAGCGACCGGGATGATGATTTCAAGGGCGTACACGTCCGCGTGCAGCCCGTTTTCAAGCTGCATGTAGCGGCACACCTCGTAGTCGTTCAGCACGTCCGACTTGCGGACGGCTCTGATGGCGGCGTTCACTGCCGGGACGGTCGTATGGAACAATCCGGCTATTTCGGTGGCGGTCATCCACACGTCGTTACCGGTTACGCTGACTGCCTTGTCCTCGATGATGATTGTGTCACGTTTCATGGCTTTTCTTTTTAGATGGTGCAACCTGCAAATTCCTCGACGCCGTTCAATCTTGCGGCAAGGTTCTCCATGTCCTGATTGAGCTTCTCTTTGGTTATCTTTGCGTAAATCTGCGTCGTCTTTATGCTCTTGTGTCCGAGCATGGAGCTGACCGTTTCGATGGGAACACCGTTGGAGAGGAATATCGTCGTGGCTGCCGTGTGGCGGCTCTGATGCCACGTGATATGCTTGGTGATGCCGCAACGCTTGGCGACGGCACGGATACCGGCAAGGCACGTGTTATAATGCGGAACGGGAAATATCCTGCCGTCCCCGCACAGTCCCCGGTATTTGCCGATTATGCGGTTGGCGATGTCGAGCAGGCGGATGTTGGACACCACGCCCGTTTTCTGGCGGTTGATGTTTATCCACTCGTGTTCGTCGAAGTAGGTGCGGATATTCTCTTCCGTAAGGTTGCGCATATCCGCGAACGACAGCCCCGTGAAGGCGCAGAACAGGTAGAGGTCGCGGTACAATTCCTGTTTGGCGTTTTTCAGTTTCCCCTCCATCAGCAGGCGGATCTCATCTTTGGTCAGGAAACTGCGTGTTGTTTCCTCCTTCTTGATTTCATACTCGCGGAACGGGTCGCGCGTCAGCCACTCGTTGTTGATGGCGATGAATACCATCGTCCGTAACGGGCAGACGTACAGCCACACGGTATTGGTGCAGCAGTGCTTGTCCGTGCGCAGGAACATCTCGAAGTCGGAGATGAAAGCCGGGGTAAGCTCTTTTAGGGCGATGTCCTTCACATGGTAGCGGATGTCGAGGAACTCTTGCATGTGCTTGTAAACGGTGCGGTACTTCAGCAGCGTGCCTTTGGCTTTCATGCCTGCCTCCACCTGCTTCTCGTAGTCCTCGTTGTGCTGGCGGAACACCTGCATCAGCGTGTGGTAGCGGTGTTCCAGTCCGAGAAAGGCGTTCTTCACCTTCTCCGCCGTGACGAAGTTGTCACGCTCCATGATTTCCTGATAATGCCTGTTGATGCGTACCCGCATCTTGTCAAGCATACGGTTCGTTTCGAGTGCCGCCGTGCTTCTGCCCGTGACACGTCCACCTTTGGTGTCCCACAGTTTCGGATCGACAGTCAGTTTGCAGCTGAACTGTGTCTGGCTGCCGTCCACCGTGATGCGTCCCATGACGGGAACTGTCCCGTCCTTTTTCACTACCTGACGCTTGAGGTAGTAGATTACTGAAAATGTACTCTTCATTGTCCTTAATTTTTGGGTTTCAAAATTAGTTGGTGAAGAGTCCGGTGTTGGTACGCAAAACGGGGAGGAACGGCGCAATCTTTTTCCGTAACCTGATTTTTCGCATGAGTTATGGATAACTCACTATTCCTTAGAGCCTTGTTTCGCTATTCGTACCCGTTTGTCGCATTTTCGGGCATGGTTACGAACAAGTAACGTAGCGGCGTCAGGATTTGGCTTCGGCAGGGATTGTAATGGCTTCACGGATTATCGCCACTTCAACCAAAACCCTTGTAACTCAATTCTATCACTATATCTTTCCGCATTTCACTTTTTTGTAGTAACTTTGCGTAAAATATATCATCCGTTTGCCTTTTATGCATTATGCATTCGGTGCAGACGGATGATGTGTTTTCGTGAACTTATATACAGACAAACAACTATAAAACATACATTTATAATGAAATCAATCCAGAACAAAGGAATAAACCTCACCGCAGAAGACCTCAAAAATCGAATCGCTGACAGAAAAGAACGATATGCCAAGCAGCAGGTACGACGCGAGAAATTGGAACGAACCATGGAGAACACCCGCAATGACATCGAGCAACTGGAGTATACCCTTGCACAGATGGAACGTACCGCCAAGCGCTCCCGCAATGCTGCCGCACAGCCTTCCCGTTTTGTCCCCCGCGAGCGTATCGCTAGCTTCTTTGCCCGTGTTTCCCGTTTTTTCGACCACCTTCAGCACCGCTTGCACCGTAGCTTGAACTATACTTGGTTCTGCCTTGTGCTATGCTCCCGATATACTTTTCAGAGCCGCCTGAAAAGCGTGGAACGCTGCTGTCTTACACCGGCCACGGTGCTGGGGTACTTCAAGAGGGAGAGGGAGATGTAACCAGTGACTTCGCTCTTATGGTAGAAGCAGCCTTAGGGATTAGTGCGGAACTTCTCGTTAATAGGCAGGCGAGATATAATATGGCTGTCTCTCTTAAAGAAAAATCGCTGACCGATAAGTTGCATGAAATACGCAAAATGTG
Source organism: Bacteroides sp. AF25-38AC (assembly GCF_003602995.1). NCBI lineage: Bacteria > Pseudomonadati > Bacteroidota > Bacteroidia > Bacteroidales > Bacteroidaceae > Bacteroides > Bacteroides sp. AF25-38AC. The sequence continues at coordinate 24,735 of NZ_QTMD01000039.1, forward strand.
TGCTTCCCTATTATAGTATGAAAGTGTTGCTTTTATCAATAAGACAGTGAGGGTGTGTCATCAACCGTTTTGACACATTCATTTTTCTTGAGCAAGTTTTCTTATTGCCACTCGAACTTTCCCAGTTTTCCCTCCCATTCTAACTTTGCAACATGTTTTATTAATAAATATATGCAAAATGATAAAAGAACAAAGTTTTGAATGGCTGCTCGAGGGATGCCATCGCATTGCAGATGTGGCAGTGGCCTATTACCCAAACTACGCGTATGCCTGCTCGGCCGTAAAGGCCCTGCGCCGTTCCATTGCGGAACACGCTTGCCTGCTGAAGGATCTGACGGACCAGGGCTATACCGCCAGGACTGCCCACCTCACCCCCGTACAGATAGGCATCCTCCTGAGCTACTGGGGGATGCCCGACCACGTGAAGGATATGACCGTGAAAAATCCGTATCTTCTGGTCTCTAAAAAATATGCGAAATAGAGAATGTATTTCTAATACATTCTGATTATTTTAGTATATTATTATATAGGGTGGTGGAGGATGAGGTGAACCCCTCTCTCGCCACCTTATGTATTTCATTAATTTTTAGCCGATTCTAACTGCTTATTTGTATCCCCCTGGCTGGTCCCTTACCTTTGTCGCATTATCGAATTAAGAATAGACAAAAATGGAAAAAGAAATGAGCCCCATGACAACGGAGATGCTGAAGAAAGGCTATCTCCTCTTCCCCAAAGCCTTGTTTGAGGAACAAATGAATATGAAAACCGGAGAGAAAGCCGCCGATGCCTTCGAAGCCTTTGTCTTTGTGCTGACACACGTCAACTACAGCACGGTGACCTGCAACGTCAGGGGACACCTTTTCGACTGTGTACGTGGCGAGTCCGTACTTTCCCTGGCCCGCTGGATGGAGATATTGGGGTGGCCCCGCAACCGTACGCGCTACTTCTTCAACAAGATGTTCGACGCCGGCATCGTGGAGCGGGTGGCCAACCCCTACGTGATGCACATCCGTATCCCCGATTATGATTTCCTTACTGGCAATGCCCGTCCTAAAGCAGCCCCGCGGAAGAAGAAGGCAGCGCCGGTGGCTGGGGTGGGAGAGGACTTCTGCATCTTCTGGGAAAAGTTTCATGACATCACCGAGCATCCCAAGGTAAACATCGGCCGGGCCCGTCGCGAATGGAAAAAATTGACGGCAGGCGAGAAACAGCGGGCACTGGACAACATCGACGAATATTACGACCATCTGAACAACCAAAAATATTGTAAACAAGCCGCCACCTATCTGGCGGACAAATCTTTTGAAAATGAATATGATGACTGAAACTACTTTTTCCCACGACAGTGACCTCGAAGAAGCTGTCATCGGTGCCTGCATGATAGAGCGCGCTGCCATGCCTCTGGTGGCGGACAAACTTCGTCCCGAGATGTTCTACGAGGAGAAGAATCTGGAAATTTTTGCCGCCCTGCAATCGATGTATCGCAGCGCAAAGTCCATAGATACCATCACGCTGAAGAACGAACTGGCAGCCCGTGGCAAACTCGATGCCGTGGGCGGGCCTTACGAACTGTTACGCATCAGCTCGAAGGTCAGCTCCAGTGCTCATCTGGAGTATCATGCGCTCATCCTTAGGCAATTGCACACGCGGCGTATCATGCGTACGGGATTCCAGCAACTGCTGGCGTTCAGTGCCGACGAGTCGATGGATATTGACGACATCCTGGTGGAAGCCCATCGACTGCTGGAGGGGCTGGAGGACGAGAGCGGCGTAGCCGACCACCTTCGCTCCATAGACCGGCTGATGGACGACACGCTGGCCGAGGTGGAGCAGCGTATGGAGCACGGATGCAACGGCATTACGGGTATCCCTACGGGTTTTGACGCTCTGGACCACGTTACGGCGGGCTGGCAGCGCGGCGACTTGAACATCCTTGCTGCCCGTCCGTCGGTGGGGAAGACGGCCTTTGCCCTCCACCTGGCCCGTGCCGCTGCCATGGCGGGGCGTCATGTGGTGGTCTTCAGCCTCGAAATGCAAGGCGAGCGCCTGGGAGACCGCTGGCTGCTTGCAGCTACGGAGGGGGTAGACCCGCAACACCTGCGTAGCGGTCAGCTCACACCCGGCGAGGTGAGGCAGGTGCATGAGGCGTCTGCCGAGTTGTCGCGGTTGCCCATACTGATAGACGACCATCCGATGACGAGCATGGACCGCGTGCGTTCTTCCGCCCGCCTGCTGAAGAGCAAGAATCGCTGTGACATGGTGATTGTGGACTATCTGCAACTATGTGACATGAGGAGTGACCAGAAAAACCGCAACCGCGAGCAGGAAGTGGCGCAGGCAAGCCGCAAGGCAAAGCTGCTGGCCAAGGAGCTGGATATCCCCGTACTGCTGCTGAGTCAGCTGAACCGGGCGAGCGACGGTAGCATAGACCATCGCCCCACCCTGAGCAACCTGCGCGAGAGCGGCGCCATAGAGCAGGATGCGGATATGGTAATGCTGCTTTGCCGCCCTGCCCTCTACGGCAAGACCGTCGATAAGAAGAGTACTTATCCCACCGATGGCCTGGGTATCGTCATCATAGCCAAGCACCGTAATGGCAAAACCGGTGAAGTCTATTTCCATCATAACCAAAGCATGACAAAACTGGTGGACTACATACCACCATTGGAGTGGCTGACGAGGAATGCAAAGTGATGGATGGAAATTTATAGAATACAGAGACACAAAGACACGGAGATTTTTCTTATTGCTTGAAAAACTCTGTGTCTCCGTGTTTTTTGTAGTAAAAAAAATGGCAAAACACTTGACTTCCGCTTCTTAATGTTGTATCTTTGTAATGTGCTTAAGAAAAGGAATAATCATTGATTCGGGCGCCCTATCCCTTCCCTTACCCACTTCTCTCTTATAACTCATTTTTCTTAACTTAAACCTTAACTTTTTAAATTTATGGATGTAATTGTAGAGCGCTTCCAGCGCCGTAAAATCGTGAGCAACCCGGCTTCGCCCATGTTGTACTATCTCCGTCAGAAACCCAAGACCTGCGGCACCGTGGACATCGATGTCCTTGCCGCCTCCATTCAGAAAAACTGTGCCATGACGAAGGGCGACGTGAAGCACGTCATCGAAGCCCTGGTGGAGGAGATTCAAGGCAACCTTGCCAATGGCGACAAGGTGAAGCTGAACCAGCTGGGCACTTTCCACATGACGTTCCGCTGTCCCGGCATGGAGGCCTCGGACAAATGTACGGTGCGCAATATCTCGAAGGTGAATATCCGCTTTATCCCCGACAAGGAGCTGAAGCTGGTGAACGGCAGTACCGCCGTGACCCGCAGCCCGGCGAATGTGGGCTTTGTGCTCGACAAGCCCGAGGAGGGCGGCTCCGGCGGCGGCAATCAAGGCGGTGGTTCCGGAGGCGGCTCCGGCGACGACGGCGACCAGGGCGAAAATCCGCTGGGATAAAGAAGGAATGATTAAGGGTTAGTGATTAATGGTTAATGAACACAAGCAAATCGCTTATCGCTAATCAATCCCTAATGATTAACCATTAATCATTAGCCCTTAATCCTTAATCACTAATCCTTAACCATTAATTCTTAACTATTAATCCTTAATTTTATGAGTACAAAATCATCTGTTTGGGATAAGATTCTGAAAGTGATAATCGCTGTAGCCTCCGCGCTTATTGGTGCCCTGAGCGCCCATGCCATGACAGTGTAGCGGGTTTCCTTCACTTTTAATTTTTAATTTCTAATTTTTAATTCTCATGAGATTCATCAATCTTATCGTCGTCCATTGTTCCGCCACCCGCTGCGACCGCTGCTATACGGAGCACGACTTGACGACAGACCACCTGCGCCGGGGCTTCTCCGGCGCAGGTTATCATTTTTATATCCGCAAGAACGGTGACATCAAGTCCCTGCGTCCCTTGTCCCTGCCTGGTGCCCATGTCCGGGGTTGGAATGCAGGTAGCATTGGTGTCTGTTACGAAGGCGGTCTTGACGAGTGCGGTCGCCCTGCCGATACACGCACCCTTTTCCAAAAGCACTCCCTGCATGTGCTTGTGTTGCTGCTGCTGAAGGATTATCCCGGTTCCCGGCTTTGCGGTCACCGCGACCTGAGCCCCGACCTGAACCATAACGGGGAGATAGAGCCGGAAGAGTGGGTGAAACAATGTCCCTGCTTTGATGCGGCGACTATACTGACAGAACCGCCACCACCCAATCCGGCATGCTTATAAAATGTTTTTATTCTCTTTCTTCGTGCTCTTCGCGCGCACGTATATATATAATGTATAGTTATTTTCTCTCTTTTTCCTTTCTTCAAAATTGTTCATGCGAAATGCATTTATGAATCAGTAAGTTACAAAAAAGTTTCATTTTTATTAAAAAAAATGATAGATATGTTTGGCTTGTATTGTTAAATCCTATACCTTTGCACCCGCTTTCCAAGAGAAGGAAAGTGGTAAGATTGAAATACTGAAACAGAAGTGTGGAAGGTGACACAGAGAAATAAAAAGAGATAAAAATATTTTTCGAAAAACATTTGGAGCTTATTAATAATTCTCCTTATCTTTGCAGTCCGACTCGCAAAGAAAAAGAACTTTTCTTGTTTTGCTTTTCTTATCCTTGTTTAAAGGATTTGAAAATACAGGAAAAAGAAAAAATGAAAAAAACTTCCGAAAATATTTGGAAGATATGCTTTAAAGTTCTTACCTTTGCATCCGCTTTCTGAAAAGAACAGCAATCGTGAAACGAGCGATCTTTGAACAGATTTACATAAACAATACAAGTAGTACAAGAGCAGGTGCTTC
>NZ_QTMD01000039.1:29554-34890 GCF_003602995.1 Bacteroides sp. AF25-38AC
ATAAACAATACAAGTAGTACAAGAGCAGGTGCTTCGCAAATTAATAATTGGAAACTAATAATTAAGGCGCGTCGTACCTGGGTAAAACAAAAGAACCGTCAATACTTATTCTATATAGATAGGTAAAGATAAACTTTTGAATTCGAGCGTCCTGAACAGATAATTAAGCTGTCGCACTTTAATTTTTAATTTGCGCAGTCAAGATACTTTTACAATGAAGAGTTTGATCCTGGCTCAGGATGAACGCTAGCTACAGGCTTAACACATGCAAGTCGAGGGGCAGCATGAACTTAGCTTGCTAAGTTTGATGGCGACCGGCGCACGGGTGAGTAACACGTATCCAACCTGCCGATGACTCGGGGATAGCCTTTCGAAAGAAAGATTAATACCCGATGGCATAGTTCTTCCGCATGGTGGAACTATTAAAGAATTTCGGTCATCGATGGGGATGCGTTCCATTAGGTTGTTGGCGGGGTAACGGCCCACCAAGCCTTCGATGGATAGGGGTTCTGAGAGGAAGGTCCCCCACATTGGAACTGAGACACGGTCCAAACTCCTACGGGAGGCAGCAGTGAGGAATATTGGTCAATGGACGAGAGTCTGAACCAGCCAAGTAGCGTGAAGGATGACTGCCCTATGGGTTGTAAACTTCTTTTATACGGGAATAAAGTGAGGCACGTGTGCCTTTTTGTATGTACCGTATGAATAAGGATCGGCTAACTCCGTGCCAGCAGCCGCGGTAATACGGAGGATCCGAGCGTTATCCGGATTTATTGGGTTTAAAGGGAGCGTAGGCGGACGCTTAAGTCAGTTGTGAAAGTTTGCGGCTCAACCGTAAAATTGCAGTTGATACTGGGTGTCTTGAGTACAGTAGAGGCAGGCGGAATTCGTGGTGTAGCGGTGAAATGCTTAGATATCACGAAGAACTCCGATTGCGAAGGCAGCTTGCTGGACTGTAACTGACGCTGATGCTCGAAAGTGTGGGTATCAAACAGGATTAGATACCCTGGTAGTCCACACAGTAAACGATGAATACTCGCTGTTTGCGATATACAGTAAGCGGCCAAGCGAAAGCGTTAAGTATTCCACCTGGGGAGTACGCCGGCAACGGTGAAACTCAAAGGAATTGACGGGGGCCCGCACAAGCGGAGGAACATGTGGTTTAATTCGATGATACGCGAGGAACCTTACCCGGGCTTGAATTGCAACTGAATGATGTGGAGACATGTCAGCCGCAAGGCAGTTGTGAAGGTGCTGCATGGTTGTCGTCAGCTCGTGCCGTGAGGTGTCGGCTTAAGTGCCATAACGAGCGCAACCCTTATCGATAGTTACCATCAGGTTATGCTGGGGACTCTGTCGAGACTGCCGTCGTAAGATGTGAGGAAGGTGGGGATGACGTCAAATCAGCACGGCCCTTACGTCCGGGGCTACACACGTGTTACAATGGGGGGTACAGAAGGCAGCTACACGGCGACGTGATGCTAATCCCTAAAGCCTCTCTCAGTTCGGATTGGAGTCTGCAACCCGACTCCATGAAGCTGGATTCGCTAGTAATCGCGCATCAGCCACGGCGCGGTGAATACGTTCCCGGGCCTTGTACACACCGCCCGTCAAGCCATGAAAGCCGGGGGTACCTGAAGTGCGTAACCGCAAGGAGCGCCCTAGGGTAAAACTGGTGATTGGGGCTAAGTCGTAACAAGGTAGCCGTACCGGAAGGTGCGGCTGGAACACCTCCTTTCTGGAGTGACGTCTCGACTCGATCGTTGGTTCTTGAAGTTATGCTTCCATAAGAACCTCTTGTACTGCGCGTACTTGTTTATTAAAATATACGAGAAAAGTAGAAGCCGAGCCGTAAGGCGAGGGTTTGACTGACAGTCCTATAGCTCAGTTGGTTAGAGCGCTACACTGATAATGTAGAGGTCGGCAGTTCAACTCTGCCTGGGACTACTTCAAAGTTGAAAACTGAAAATTGAGAAATGAAAATCGGGAACTCTCCGGATTTTCCACTTTCCACTTTCCGTTTTCCACTTATAAGAAGGGGGATTAGCTCAGCTGGCTAGAGCACCTGCTTTGCACGCAGGGGGTCAACGGTTCGAATCCGTTATTCTCCACTCCGTTTTGATTATTGTTTTATAATTGAAACACCGTTCTTTGACATGATGTGACCAAAAAAAAGTAAAGTTAAAAGCTGAAAGTATATATCGACCATACGTGATCGGTAAGACAAAAAGTAAGTAAGGGCACATGGCGGATGCCTTGGCTCTCGGAGGCGATGAAGGACGTGATAAGCTGCGATAAGCTGCGGGTAGGTGCAAATGACCTTTGATCCGCGGATTTCCGAATGGGACAACCCGGTACTTTGAAGAAGTATCATCCTGCATTGCAGGAGGCTAACGCAGGGAACTGAAACATCTTAGTACCTGCAGGAAAAGAAAATAAACAATGATTCCCCCAGTAGTGGCGAGCGAACGGGGAATAGCCCAAACCATCCATGTTACGGCATGGGTGGGGTTGTAGGACCACGCCGTGGCAAGAAAGTTGGTGAGCAGAATGTTCTGGAAAGTACAGCCATAGAGCATGACAGCTGCGTATGCGAAGCCAAGCGAAGCCTAGTGGTATCCTGAGTAGCGCGGAGCACGAGGAATTCTGCGTGAATCTGCCGGGACCATCCGGTAAGGCTAAATACTCCCGAGAGACCGATAGTGAACCAGTACTGTGAAGGAAAGGTGAAAAGCACTTCGAACAGAAGAGTGAAATAGTTCCTGAAACCATGTGCCTACAAGCGGTCGGAGCACCTTCTGGTGTGACGGCGTGCCTTTTGCATAATGAACCTACGAGTTACTTTTTCCGGCGAGGTTAAGGATTTCAGATCTGCAGCCGAAGCGAAAGCGAGTCTGAACAGGGCGTATAGTCGGAAGGAGTAGACGCGAAACCAAGTGATCTACCCTTGGGCAGGTTGAAGGATGGGTAACACCATCTGGAGGACCGAACCAATAAGCGTTGAAAAGCTTCTGGATGACCTGAGGGTGGGGGTGAAAGGCTAATCAAACTTGGAGATAGCTCGTACTCCCCGAAATGCATTTAGGTGCAGCCTTGACTTATACTGGCATGAGGTAGAGCGACTGATAAGATGCGAGGGCTTCACCGCCTATCAAGTCTTGACAAACTCCGAATGCGTGTCAGTTCTATGTCAGGAGTGAGGGCATGGGTGCTAAGGTCCATGTCCTAAAGGAGAACAATCCGGACCAACAGCTAAGGTCCCGAAATGAATACTAAGTTGAACTAACGAAGTCAGATTGCTAAGACAGCTAGGATGTTGGCTTGGAAGCAGCCATTCATTTAAAGAGTGCGTAACAGCTCACTAGTCGAGGAGTTTGGCGTGGATAATAATCGGGCATAAGTATTCTACCGAAGCTTTGGGATGAGAAATCATCGGTAGGGGAGCATTCCACTCGGCGTCGAAGGTGAAGCGCGAGCTTTGCTGGAGCGTGTGGAAAAGCAAATGTAGGTATAAGTAACGATAAAGGGGGTGGGAAACCCCCTCGCCGAAAGACTAAGGTTTCCTGATCAACGCTAATCGGATCAGGGTAAGTCGGGTCCTAAGGCTCAGCCGAACGGCGAGGCCGATGGCAGAACCGGTTAATATTCCGGTACTACCTGTGGGAGTGACGTGGAGACGGAGTCGTGACAGCGCCGCGGACTGACGGAATAGTCCGTTGAAGGGTGTAGATGCTGATTGTTCCAGGCAAATCCGGAGCAAGAGTCGAACCTGACAGTATGGAGCGTTCTTAGAACAATCCAATAGTGCGTGTAATCATACTTCCAAGAAAATCCGCTAAACTTAATCCTGCAGGTACCCGTACCGCAAACGGACACACGTAGTCGGGTTGAATATACTAAGGCGCTTGAGTGATTCACGGTTAAGGAACTAGGCAAACTGACCCTGTAACTTCGGGATAAAGGGTCCTCGCTTTACGGCGAGGCGCAGAGAATAGGTCCAGGCAACTGTTTAACAAAAACACAGGGCTGTGCAAAATTGAAAGATGAAGTATACAGCCTGACACCTGCCCGGTGCTGGAAGGTTAAGAGGAGATGTCATCGCAAGAGAAGCATTGAATTGAAGCCCCAGTAAACGGCGGCCGTAACTATAACGGTCCTAAGGTAGCGAAATTCCTTGTCGGGTAAGTTCCGACCTGCACGAATGGTGTAATGATCTGGACGCTGTCTCAACCGTGAGCTCAGTGAAATTGTAGTATCGGTGAAGATGCCGATTACCCGCGATGGGACGAAAAGACCCCGTGAACCTTTACTATAGCTTAACATTGAATTTGGGTAATTGATGTGTAGGATAGGCCGGAGGCTTCGAAGCAGGTACGCCAGTATTTGTGGAGCCGCTGTTGAAATACGGCCCTTTGATTATTTGAGTTCTAACCCGTTGTTGCGGGGACACTGTTTGGTGGGTAGTTTGACTGGGGTGGTCGCCTCCAAAAGTGTAACGGAGGCTTCTAAAGGTGCCCTCACGACGATTGGTAACCGTCGGCAGAGTGTAATGGCATAAGGGCGCTTGACTGGGAGACTTACAAGTCGATCAGGTAGGAAACTAGAGCATAGTGATCCGGTGTTTCTGTATGGAAAGGACATCGCTCAAAGGATAAAAGGTACTCCGGGGATAACAGGCTGATCCCTCCCAAGAGCTCATATCGACGGAGGGGTTTGGCACCTCGATGTCGGCTCGTCACATCCTGGGGCTGGAGAAGGTCCCAAGGGTTGGGCTGTTCGCCCATTAAAGTGGCACGCGAGCTGGGTTCAGAACGTCGTGAGACAGTTCGGTCTCTATCTATCGTGGGCGCATGAAATTTGCGTGGCTCTGACACTAGTACGAGAGGACCGTGTTGGACTGACCTCTGGTTTACCGGTTGTGCCGCCAGGTGCATTGCCGGGTATCTAAGTCGGGATTGGATAAGTGCTGAAAGCATCTAAGTACGAAGCCAGCCACAAGATTAGATTTCTCAGGGTCGTTGTAGACTACAACGTTGATAGGATGCAGGTGTACAGGCAGCGATGTCATAGCCGAGCATTACTAATTGCCCGTCCACTTTTTGCCTTCCGTGTATGGAGGTATATACGTTCAGCAATATATGGACACTTTACTTTTTTCTCATCATGTCTGCCTTATTCAGGTGACTACAGCACCGGGGTTCCACCTCTTCCCATTCCGAACAGAGAAGTTAAGCCCGGTCACGCCGATGGTACTGCGTAACAGTGGGAGAGTAGGTAGTCGCCGTTTTCAGAAGAAGCCTCCGTGTCTGATAAGGATACGGAGGCTTTGTTCGTTT
>NZ_QTMD01000004.1:0-6925 GCF_003602995.1 Bacteroides sp. AF25-38AC
TATTTTTGTTCGCAGCGAAGATAGAGATTTCAATTATGAGCCAATTTTTGACTGCTTACCAAATTATCAGATTACTACTTTAAACATTTAAGATACTCCTCATGCAAATAGTAATATTTCCTCTTAAACCATACATACACAACACACAATACCGGCAATACCATCATAAAATAAATCCAATGATTCATCGGCAATAAAAGCAACCCGAACGAAACCACCGACTGTAAACACATATATATGATAGAAACCACCACATGCGGTATCTTCAACTCATTTGCCATCAACTGGTAGACATGCTTACGATGAGCCTCACCGATATTTTCATGCAATAAAATACGATGGATAATTGTCAGCACACTATCCACTCCATACACAGCCAACAGCAGGATATAAGTAAAGTCCCCCGTCAGCAAAATCAACTTGCCCAAAGCAAACAGGATAATGAATGCGATACCAACACTGCCCACATCACCGGCAAAGCACTTCGCTTTCTTACGGAAATTAAAGAAATTAAAAACCAGTACACCCAACAGTACCACTATCAAAAAGCTGTTCTCCACAAAACACAACTTTGAGTTTAAGTAGATCAATGGAAAAAGTACCACCAAACTATATCCTCCTGTGATACCATTGATGCCATCCATAAAGTTGTACGCATTGATGATACCCACACACAAAATCAACGCAACCACAATCATCCACCAACTCTCAGGGTTCAGAATGCCAAAATCCTGGAACATCAACAACATGGCGACAAACTGTACCACCAGCCTGATCCGATTCGACACCCTATGGATATCATCTACGAAACTGATACCCGTAATGGCTGTCAAACCTGTCAAAAACCAAGGATAAACCACTCCAAAGAAAGCAGCCCAAATCCATACACTTGCCAAGAAGATGATACCCCCGCCACGGAGGGTGATACTCGTATGCGAACTCCTGAGATTGGGCTTGTCAATGATGTTACACTTATCGGCAATCTTAAAATAAAAAAGTTCCACCCCGAAGAGCAGAACTAAGATTATTAAATAAATAACAATATTCATGATTATATATTACTTATCAGCTAAAAAACTTCTAATTGTAGCGGTTAAACCATCTTTAGCACTTACCGGCATCTTCTTCAATCCCAAAGCCTTCTTAATTTTCTCATTACTCACCACATAATTTTCTGTCAACTTCTGCATACGGAGTGGATTCAACGGTAAATGAAGCCAACCGCCAATTTTCGCCACAACATTCATCAATCCCCTCGGAATACGCCAAATATGGGGTTTCTTTCCCATAGCAGAACAAATCACCTCTATCAATTCGTTGGTAGATAGCGCTTCATCGTCTGCCATGTGATAGATACCGCTTGCTACATTTTTGGTCAGCAATCCTTCAATAACAGCACAAAGATTGTCTATACTTGTAAATGAACGACGGTTCTCAAAAGCCCCCAATGGCCAAGGGATACCTTTCTTCACCACACCATACAGCAAATTGAGATTCCCTTTGTTACCAGGACCATGAATCATACAAGGACGAATGATATAAACTTGCTTGTACAAATCCGTATCAGATATTTCAGAAAGTGACAAATTTTTAAAATGGTCTTCATCGCTGAAGTTATGAAACGGATGTTCCAATGCCTCTGGTGCAAATTTTCCGATAATATAATCTTCCGCCTTGATCTTACTCTCGCCGTAAGAACCTACAGGCGTAGGTACACACTCTTCAGTAAGAATCCCACTCTCCACATGATCAGCAGCACTCTTCACTGTCGAGAAGAAGATAAACTTACGTACCTTGAAGTGAATCATATACCAATCAAAAATTTTCTGCGTAAGCCCAGTATTCACTTTAAAATATGCATCAGACGTACTCTTATTACGTGTATCATGCGCTTTACCGGCCAAATGAATAATAGCATCAATCTGCATGTTAGTCAACTGGGACAGATCATCCCATAAGAAAGTCTTTGCCACCCCCTCCTTTTCAAGGACAACAATATCAAGTCCATAGATTGTATTATTTGACGACAATACCTTAACAAGATTGCTTCCAACAAATCCATGAACACCAGTTATCAATATATTCATACGTCGTTAAATAAATCATCTACCAATCCAGCAACAGAATATTTATAAAGGACTTCCTCACTTACAGAATTAAAAGGTGTCTGAATAAATTTTTTTGGTATCACAGGATTATCAATATCTATGATTAGAATATTATTGGGATCATAGAACTCATAATCCATAATGTGTTTATTTGTAGTAATGTATTTTCTACGGGACGCAATTGCCTCGTAGGCACGAGTAGACAAACTAACTTGGTATGGCGGATTGACATCCAGCATACATTTTGTCTTATTTAGAACTTCAACTGTTTCTCGAATTGAGATTGGTTTCAGATTAATCTCCTTAAAACTATAGAACGGAAAATGAAAGAGTGACTCCTGTATATAACGAATCAAGCCTGGGACATAAAGATATGCATAGAACTTCAAACCTTGAGATGCAAAATTCTTCCGTAATTGCTTAATCATTTTATGACGAGGATGATACAAGGTACAAATGAGCTCCAAATCATAATCAAACTCAGACATTTCATTTACTTGGAGGTAATCATTCACAAAAAATGTTGGTCTAAAACCTATGTTATGTTTTTTTGCATCTTCAGGATCAAATGACATTACTTTATCGCATGAAGCAAGCACATCATCCATAACACAATTACGCATTACATCCCAGAGATATAAAATAACCTTCGCCCTAGGATATGCTTTCCTTAAAAAATTAATAGCTACTGGAGTAAAAGCCTCTCCTCTACATATTAGGATATAATCGTAATCTTTAGTCTTATTCTCTTTTATCACATCCTGTATATAACGCAAAAATATCTGTGGAACTTTCTTCTTTAGCAAACGTATAATAATTTTCATATAATCTTTCTCAGAAGGTCGTTCATCATATTCATCTACATGAGCTCCCCTCTTCTCAAGTTCCTCTTTAATGGCAACACCATAATGTTTAGTACAACCATAAGGAGAAAATAAAAGGATTCTTTTATTGGTAAATACAGTCATATATTATAAATTGTAGTGAGGATACATATCTTTATGTAATTTAATCCATTCTGCAAGTTCTCTAATTTGAGTATCATAATCAGAAACAATATATGACAACTCAAAACGAGTTCTTTTCAAAGAAAAGTTTGCTAACGTACCTTTAACAGGATTAATTTTTACAGTATCATTCTTCAGATAATGATTAAATAATGAAATAAGTTCATATTTAGATATAGAATGATCTGGTACACAATTGAAGATACCATGAACACGCTCCTTTGCTGCTACTTCCATCGCTTTTGCCAATTCCAAAGTTGTCAATCCAGTCCACATTTTATTGGTAAATCCATTTATTTCATTTTCCTGTGCCATAAACCAATTCAATAAACTCAAACCATTAGGATTTGTATCAGGACCCACGATTGAATCACGTAATGTTACATTTTTATCATCATCCAACTCTCCTAATGCCTTAGACCTACCATAAAACGTTTCATTGTCTCTATGGTCAGTTTCAACATAGTCACCTCTTGTTCCAGAAAAGACACAATCAGTACTCATGTGTATGATCTGAGTATTTGTTCCTTTTGTTACATCCGCAAGAAAGTGTGGAAAATAAGAATTAATATATGAGGCCAGTGCGTGATTCTGCTCGGCAAATTGATTAAGTATACCAATACAATTAATAACAGTATCGTAATTACCTTCAGCAATAACCTTACGAAGGGTTTCCGTATTAAAAGCATTACACGCAATAGAGGGAATAAGAGTAGATTCCTTCAAATCAAAACCAAATACCTCATATCCTTGTTCCCTAAGATAAAGAGAGATGGTATGACCAGCCATGCCATTACATCCACAAATAAAGAATTTCATTACCCAATAAGTGTTACATTAGTTTTTTAAAATTCAAGATATTCCTTTTCCAAATATTTTCTTGTATAGTTACAGAATATTTCTCTCCAAATTTTGTTCGCATTTTTACCTTTTTCTAAAGCATCATCCATATCAATTCTGTTTATAACCTCAAGTATATCCTCTTCTTTTTCATCAGATACATAGCCCATGTTATTTTGTAATACTTTCTTTTCAACAATTGTTCCTTTGGTTGAGAAAATTGGTTTAGCAAGAAACATGGCTTCGTAATATTTATTAGGAGCTGCATATACATTATTAGGATTTACTTTTTGATACATTGCATATATTATATCTGAATTATATGATATATTCAGACCATCTTCATACTTTACCCTTCCATAATATCTGATATTTGGATATATACTATTGTCTTTCAACAATCTTTTCTCCAATTTAACGTTACCAAAACCTGCAATAGATAAATTAATAATCCCCTTTTCTGCCAATGATATGATTTCTGAAAGGCAACGATCTGTTGAAAAACCACCAACATAAGAAAAAGTAATTTTATTGTTATTAAATTGTTTCCTTATGTCTTTTATTAAAAAATCAACACAATTAAAAAACGGAATATTTGGAAGTATACTAATTTTTGAAGAAGGAATCTCAAATGGTATTTGCTCAATACGTTCTAGTTCACAAAGAATAACCTTATCAGCCTTTTTGATCGTATATTTCTCCATAAACTTAAAAGCAGTCAAAATATATAGCCTTTGATTATAGAGTGTAGCAGAAAACCAATCGAACACATCAAATATTAACTTATTACCATTATGTGTTGCTTTATAAAAAGCTGCAGGAAATGCAGAATCTATATCACAACCATGAAGTATCGCATCTTTAAACTTCAATGTACATAATTGTTTATACACAAACCACATCCATCTAATACGTTTCTTAACAGCCTTGAAACCACCAACGTTATACCCCATTTGCTCTTTCCACATAACGGAATTAGGCAAGTCAGGATTCTTTCCGTCGCGATCCCAACCGATAAGCCTATGTTCAATACATCTTTCTTGCAGGTATCGAACATATTTCATTGCTCTAGGATCAGACTGTATATCGTTACATCTAATAAGTACAACCATATTTTATCCTCCGTAACGTTCAACTTCTTCGCCCCTAAGAGCTCTCACAATACGGTCACATGCCTTACCATCACCATAAGGATTAACAGCCTGCGACATTTTAGTATATACCTCAGCATTATCAAGAAGGCTACTAACCTCTTTCATAATCTTACTATAATCAGTACCTACAAGATGTACAGTACCTGACTGGAGGGCCTCAGGTCGCTCAGTAGTATCACGCATCACAAGTACTGGTTTACCCAAACCCGGAGCTTCTTCCTGAATTCCACCAGAATCAGTAAGCACGATATTAGCCTTGCTCATGAGGTAAACAAACTCAAGGTACTGCAGAGGCTCAATGAAGAAGAAGTTTTGACGGGTAAGATCTTTACCAAACACCTCGTGAATAGATTTACGTACATTAGGATTAAGGTGCATTGGATATACAAAATCCACCTCAGGATACTTTTCTGACAGATCTTTCATGGCGGTAACCATACGGATGAATCCATCTCCAAAATTCTCACGACGATGACCGGTGATTAGAACGAGTTTCTTGCCATCAGCTAAACGTGTGACATCATAACCAGCAACCGCAAGCACATTGTCCTGTTCCTTAGTTAGAGCATCATCAGTATTGAGTTTATTGATTACCATATGAAGGGCATCGATAACGGTATTACCAGTCACATAGATATTACCAAGGATAGCCTCAGCCTTGAGATTACTCTCGGAGAGAAGGGTTGGCGAAAAGTTGTAGGTGGCAATACGACTAGTCACCTGACGGTTCATCTCCTCTGGCCACGGGCTGTAAAGGTTGTGGGTACGAAGCCCCGCTTCAACGTGACCAACTGGAATTTGGGCATAGAATGCAGCTAAGGCACCAGCAGTGGAAGTAGTGGTGTCGCCATGGACAAGCACAACATCAGGGCAACATTCCTTGAACACGTCACGTAGACCTGTGAGGACACGTACAGTTACATCAGTGAGATCCTGTCCCTGTTTCATGATGTTGAGATCATAATCAGGAGTCACATCGAAGATCTTTAGTACCTGATCTAGCATTTCGCGATGTTGACCAGTTACACAAACAATAGTTTCGAACTCTGTCGGGTACTTTTGGAATTCCTTAACCAGTGGACACATCTTGATGGCCTCAGGGCGAGTACCAAATACGAACATTATTTTTTTCATATAATGTTTATTAATTATTCAACTTATTATTATTCTGGAAAAAATTAATTACCTCTTGTTATCTATATTATTTACGCCTAAATACCAGAGGCTGTTAAACAACATCGAATAAATCATACTTTCAGTATTTATCATTATTATTATAATCAATACAATAATAAATTGCGATAAAGTCTTTTTACAAAAAATCTTAGAAAATCGAAAGAATAAGCATAAACGAATAAATGTAAATACGATACCGAAACTTGCAAGTTCCCTAAATGTTGTTTGTGTAGACCCTTCAAAGAATACATCCGCTATGGAATGTTGCCCCATAACGATATTATATGCATTTGTCGCTCCAGCACCTAAAAGCGTATAACTCAAGTTTGATCTCCATAATTCATAATAAAAAATAATTTCATTTGTACGTATTACCATAGATGCGTTTGCTACCGAAGTAGAGTCTAATTTTCCAAATATTCTATCATACAATTCTAGGTTTCTTGTAAAAAAGACATATACACTAACTATACCTAATATTAATAAAAAAAACTGATATCCCTTAATAGAGTCACTTTTATCGTAATAATAAGTTATCAAAACTAATGCAAAGCATATATAACCAGTAGTAGAATAAGTTGTAGCTAATGCAATAACAAAAATTAATAAATATTTTATATTTATATTATTTTTTGAATAT
>NZ_QTMD01000004.1:6935-214781 GCF_003602995.1 Bacteroides sp. AF25-38AC
TAATAAATATTTTATATTTATATTATTTTTTGAATATAACAAAAATAAAACTGCAATATTTATATACATTTGAAATACACCAGGTTCCCAAAATGGACCATTATTTCTGCCGTTCTCACCATAAGTATCAACACAATAAAAGAACAAGGTTTTGTACTGCCCATCACCTGATGATGGGGCCCATTCCCAAAAGTTTAATCTCATAACTGTAGAGAGCCATATTGGAATAGAAATAATACATATATAATACAAAAGTTTTACATACTTTTGGATAAATAATTCCTTAGGAATCTTTTTAAACAGTATATAGCCTGCCCAAATTTGCAAGATTTTACTTTCATACGATAGTACAAAATCAAAATAAATAAGTTGTGGTATTATTATGAATAAACAAGGGATTAAAACCCATTTTGTTCTATAGTTATCTTTAAATAACTTCCCATTTGCGATGTCTTTCAAAACAATAAATCCACATAAAACTGTGGACAATGCAACTTTAATATTTTGAGACAATGGTATACTCATTGCATCTGTCACAAATACACATAAAAACAGCAGTAAATCAGTTTGATATCTTTGTGCTTTTGTATATGATATGATACTATTTTGATCCATGACAAATGAATATTGTAAACCAAGGTATTTGTTTATACTGATTATATACAATAAGTACTGTAAATAATAATGTTGTAGCATAGACCACTAGAGTTGCCTGAGCAGCTCCTATTGTTCCTCGAGTCGTAATAAATACATAATTTAAAAAAATATTCAGAAATATTGAGAAAATACTCAAAAGAGAATACAGCTTTGTCTTTTTAGAATAATAAATAAAATTCACTAATAGTAGTTGAACACCTAAAATACCATTACAGGCAATAAGCCAGTTAAGATATACAAATGAATCCTCGTAATCTGAACTAACTAATAGTGGCGATGCTAAACGAGCAATGATTATCCACGAAAAAGAGACGATGATTATTATCAATATTAGAGTATAAGTCAATCTCACTATTTTCTTTAAAGATTCACTACTTGCATCCTGTAGTTTTGCATATACCCATGGTGTATAGGCAAGTGCTATCGACCTAACAAAAATATCTATTATCATTGCCAATTGGGTACCCACCGTATATACACCTGCGGCTGATAAACCAATGATATTCGCAATGAATAATTTATCAGTAAACCCAAGAATAGTTCCACGCAAATTCATAGGTAACATAGGAAGTCCAAATACCTTCAACTCCTCTAAAATTAGTTTCTTATCTATCGATGGTATAATACCATTTTTACACAACAAAAGTATCCCAACAACTCCCATAAGTATAGTAGATATCGCAATACCATAAACACGACCTACTACACCAAGACTAAAAAACACTACAAGAATTATGGATAAAAGTGCATTTAAGAAACTCCAACCATTAGTAAATATAGCATAGGCAGTAGCCTTACCCTCAGCTTGATGTAAAGAATTAACGCAATAACAGATAACAGAGAAAAAAGAACCAAGTACTGCCGCTGCTAAATACTGTACAGACACACCACTATATGTTGTGATCTTACTTGAAAATATCACAAATAATACCGAGCATACTGAAAACGAAGATAAAAGCAAAAACAAGTAATTAAATAAAACAGTAGGAAAAGAGTCTCCTTTATCATAGAATTTCCTCATAAGTGCTCCCTCTATACTCAACCCAAAAACCGCTATAAGAAGGTTCATAAGTGCTAAAAACATAGAGACTTCACCATATTCGTCAGTTGACAGATAATTAGTTAGTATCGGCAACATCAAAAAAGGTATAGCCTTATTTATATAAGATGATATGGTATAGATACTTAACTTTTGCAGAAATTTATTTTGGAGAAAAGATACTTTCATTAAATTATTTAAATATACCTTGTTTTATCAATTTTAATCCGTGAATATTCATTGCATAATAGATAATGTGTATAAGAGAATCATCCGATGGAATATGGTCAGTATTGATATATTTAGGAATTACATCTGTATCAGCATCTATTACTTGTTTAATTACAGGTAATATTCTATCCAATTCTGAAGAGTACATCATATTATGTTGGACTCCAGAGTCATTTTTGAGAAATTTATATTTCAAACTCCTCAAAAACAAATAAAAAGAAGAATCTTTTAATCCAAGAGTACGTAAGAATTTACCTACCCTTTCATTGAATGACACCTTTCTATATAATCTGTAATCGGACTTATTTACAATACATTCACGACAATGAGAGAAAAATGGAATATTGAACAAATCTTGTGATAAGTTCTCAATAATCTTCAATTGAAGAGTTCCATAGGCTCTAAACTCATGAGTAGAATCATACAGACATTCACACACCTGTTCTGTACTTAATACTGAAATACACCCTGTTAACTGATTCAGAAAATTGATTAATACTGCATCTGTCGATCTATGGTGAACATATCGTACTTCCTCAAATTGATCCATAGAAAGAGGGGCATCTGGATTGAAACCAAAAGCTCTCAAATCTGATGAAAATCTATCTTTTACATAATCAAATAAATTATGAGAATTAGAATAAAAATCATCCTTCACAAGATATGAGCTATTGGTTCCACTTAATTGATACTCTTGCAAGAAAGCTTGAATGTTTTCAAATGGTTTTTTCCTCTCATTATACTGTTCTCTTATACGCATGCATTCTCCGAAAAGCCCCGTCTCTAAGATCAATGGAATTGAGTTGCCCAAACGTTCATAGGATACAAAAAAATTGGGATTACCACCATAAAACTTATAATCAAAACCATACTTTGCAAAAAGATCGTCCCATAAGTTGAAGTTATCAGGATATACGCATTTCCAATCCATTAATAGAACTGACAACCCCATTTTTTTAGACATAGACTCTACGCACCGGAGATCTCCAACCTCTGTTCCTGTAACTGCTGGAGAATTTCCTTGAGCATGTAGAAGAGTTGGTTTTATACCTGCCGCGAGACATCCTCCAAGTACAACTCTACTATCCAAACCTCCTGTCATGTTTATACCTACATCTTGACCAAAACCTTCAGCTAATTGTCTATAACCATCTTGGATTTTTGAAGCCATAAACTTTGCTGCCGCATTTATATCATTGTACTGTTTATGTTCACGTCGGTATCCAATATTCCTAACTTCAATATTATTTTTTCTTGTATCAATTGAAATAACCTGGCGACCCAATAGTTTTTTTACGTCTTTTACAAACGTATCTTCTCCATAAGGACTGCATTGAAAAGATTCAAGCATTAAGTCATACTCTGATTCATCAAAATCAGATACCCCAAGAAGTACATCTATCAAATCCGAAGAAAGAATAATTCTTCCATTAACAATTCGATAAAATACTTTATATACATGGTATTTATCTACAAAGATTGAAACTACACCATTTTTACATATACACAAACAATAATTGCCCAAGATTTGTTTCCGAAGTTTATCCACATCACCATCAAATGCTTCAAATATTCCCTTCAAGGCTTCTGTTCCAATCAGTTTATTATATGTGAGAGTTCCTGCAGAAATACAATAGTCATTGCCATTTATGTACGCATTTTCAATACGTCTTAGTCTCTTATGATAAGACACTATACTCAAAGATCCGCTCTTTGTTTGCTTATTAACAACAAAGCCTTGCATTTCATTTTTCTTCTCTATTTTTGCAAGAGATTCTATTTGATTTGAAATAACAATTCTTCCCATAGTTACAATTGTTTAAGAAGTAGTACCATCTCTTCAAACGATTCTGGTATAATTACTTTTTTCTTATTGTTGTAGTTCTCACATATTCTTTGTACAAACCTTGAATACTTATCATCCCAGAAATTCTGAGCCCATGGTTGATAAGAATATTCGTTCATTATCATCTTCCCAAGAATAACGATAACAGGTTCCTTTCCATAAATCATCTTTGGAGTAAAAACTGCAGTAGAATTGAGAGTAATTAGAACCAAATCATTTAGATTATCCAAAGCAATAAGAATATCTTCCCATGAGTTCTTACTGTTTTGATCAATAATATAGTTTTGAAATTGGTATTTATCCTTTGGATTTCTTGGGTGCATCCGTACTGTAAGTTGATCCTTTCCTAAAGACTTATAGAGCAAATCAATTATCTGCTTCTCGTCAACCCCCTCAAATTCCGTACTTCGAAAATCATTTTCGAAATATATACCTTTAGTTCTGTATTGAAGTATATTGTCGACCTCTAAAACAGATTTAATATACATTATATCTTCTTCTTGGGCACTTCCAATAGGAATCATTTTGATAATCTCATTGTTAAATGCCAAGTCTGGATTATACATATAGAGATCTTGCAAATAGTCTCCTTCATACTTATATCCCAAGAGATAATACATATACTTTAAGCCATGTACCGTATCGAAAAGTCCTTTAAGATATACTCCTAATCCTTCTTCATAAAAATGAAGTTTTAAGTCAGGATTTGTTCTCTTTAACTTAGAGAATAGCCAAGTGTTGGTTTTCCCTACCCATGTGGAAAACAAGTCTGTATATTCAACATTCTTCACGGAATCTAAGATAAATTTCTGTTTTTTCGTGGTTATTAAAAAATCTCGAATTATTCCTATTCTGGATAATCTATGACACACATCTTCCAAATAGTACACACTATTTACGAAAGGAAGTTTTTGGTATTTACTGATTATGTCATGCATATCACATGCTATGTTCAGTACGAATAAATCAGCCTTTGCTTTAGGATAATGATGTCTCATTATCATCGTTGCGTTAAACATCTGCAACGGTGTCGCTACAATTATTGCAATCATCTTTTATCCAATTTCTTTTGACAGTTTCAATGCTTGAAGCATACAATCCTCCATAGAACAGTAAGTCCACGCACCATAACGTCCGATAGAATATACTTTCTTTTTCGCCATTTCAGCCATATATTCCTTCACCCATTTCTTTCCTTGCTCCGTAATATGTACATAGCCAGGGTTTATCACCAGAGTTTCATGCGCAACTGCCTTTTGATTAGAAACTATACCACAATCCCGTAAATCTTGGAGAGTCTTATGATAATACATATCCTTAATTCTTTCTGTGATCTCTATGTTTGGATCAAAGCCAAGCTCTACATATGTACTACCCTTTGTTTTTGACAAAATATTATTATAAAAACCGACACGATAAAAACAATACTTTTTTTCAGGGAAATAAATCCAATGGCTCGATGTGTCTTCTAATGCAGAATCAAAACCAATGTTATATACTAATACCTGATTATAGCTCAACAAGTTTTCAGAAACTTCGGTATTACAGAGTTCAATAAAAACATTAAGTGGTACAGTATTAATAAGATACTCATATTCTACAGTCATCTCTTCTCCGTCACTCTCAATTGTAGCTTTCTTATTCTCTGTGTCAACACTCTTAACCTCAGTATTAAGCATCAAATTGTTTATGTTAATATCGCTCAACAAAGCCTCAATAAAAACCTGAGCACCTCTCTTTGGATATTCGAAGAAATTATTATATGAAAAATCCCGAGCTTCTTTCATGTTCTTTATAATATCTTTCAAATCGGCATAAGGAAAGAAACGCCCCATGGCATTTGTGTCGAGTTTCTTCAACGAACAAGCATATAGCTTTTCATTATACGGCTTAAGAAAAAGTTCTGTTATACTTTTACCGAATTTTGCATATAACATATCTTCAAAATCCTCAAAGTTTTCCTTTGACTCCTTAAAGTAAAGATCGTATAGGCAATCAATAAAATCCTGCTTCTCTAACTGGTGAATATTTGTCTGGAAAGGATAATCTATACACTTATTTTTAAAGATAATCTTTGTTTCTTTATTACAAAAAACAAGGTCATCAGCTTTTACTCTTTTGTCAAAAAAAGACTTAATTTCCTCATTTGAAAAGTGGAAGAAGTGACCAGCAAAATCCCATACATACTCATTTTTGTAATGTGTACGACATAAACCTCCTGCAGTAGGTTCTTTTTCTATAATTAAATAAGATTTTTCCTTTAAAAACCTAGCAAAGCTTAAGCCAGAAATACCGGCTCCCACGATTAGATATTGCACTTGTTTCATATTAGTGAATAATTTTTTTCAAAAATTCATAACCTTTACGTGAGATGTGAAGCATATTTAAAAATCTCATCTGATTTCTTATACGACTTGTCCTGATAGCCAACTCTTTATTTGAAGCATAGAGTTTTATATAAAAATTATCGCCTAAACTTCGACCTTTTTGTCGATTACTATAATAAACATAGTAAATCAGATAAGTAGTATTTACTACAGCAGATAATCGACGCATAAAATATTCTCTACTGTCTACATTAAACTGTGCAGTATTAAGAATATTAAAGAGTTTATTGAACACTCTTAATCTATGATCTACACACTTTATCATATTATCAGGAGAGACACTTTGCGTCATACTACCGAGACGATAATGATAATAAGATTGTCCTGTAAAAAGGAAGCGATTGGCTTTTAGATATGGAATAGTACAAAACTCTTCATCCACATAGAATGTTTTCTCCTGAATCTGTAATCCAATTTCTCTAAGCATCTCAGTCCGATAACACGTATCAGTCATTGGTATCTGATAACTCTTATCAAGAAGATACTTTAATGTTCGAACTTCTCCTGAAGTTTCGTCGTAATCCCAATGTTCCTCTACTCCTTCGTTCATGTAATTTCGATAGTGACCAGATATAGCGACGTCAACCTCTACATTTCTAAGCTGTTCAACAATCAAATCAATAGCATTTGCATCAACCCAATCATCACCATCAACAACAATCAGATATTTACCTTTTGCTACTTTCAATCCACTATTAATTGTTGAACCATGGCCTCCATTCTCTTTATCAATAACAACGACAGTCTCAGGGTACTCTCCTTTATACTTATTCGCAATCTCAACAGTTTTGTCCGTTGAACCATCACTTACAATTATTAGTTCAATTTCAGATAGAGTCTTACACTGCAAAAAAGACTCAACTGTTTTCTTCAAATACTGTTCTACATTGTATGAAGGGATAATTACAGATAGGACTTTTGTCATATTATTTAAAAATTTTACTATTCAAAACATACTCCAACTTCATTCTCTCGCCCTTCTCCAAATCACGATTAACTTTCTTACCTAAACAGTCGTTGAGGTATTTGGGATGAAGACCATATCCTGGACGAACGGAACGGACATTCAATTCGGTAATGATATCACCAGTCTTCATGTCTTCTGCTACATAGAGTGAGCGGGAGAACTGGCGGCCTTTGATCTGGGAAGGATCTGTTGGGTAGTCAACAACACCCAGAGCCTTCTCTACATTACGGATACTAGTAACCATTGCCTTAAACTCTTCAACAGTCATTGAAAAAGCTGCATCCGGACCTCCAATGGCTCGATCAAGGATGAAGTGCTTCTCGACCATTTCGGCTCCAAGAGCTACTGCTGCAAGAGGCACATCAGAGCCCATAGTGTGGTCAGAGAGGCCTACTTTAACATCAAAACGTTCCTTCATATCAAGCATAGTGCGAAGGTTAACATTCTCCATTGGAGCCGGATAAGCTGATACACAACGAAGGAGAGTAATATCGTGATTGCCTGCTTCGTGACAAACTTTGATAGCAAGCCCAATGTCCTCCATCGTGGCTACTCCGGTAGATATAACCATTGGCTTACCTTTACTTGCAGCATAACGGATGAGATTGACATCGGTTATCTCGAAACTTGCAATTTTCATAATAGGATTACCACACTCCTCAAGAAAGTCAACGGCTGTATTGTCGAATGGTGTAGAGAAACAAACAAGTCCGCATTTCTTTGCCTCGTCGAAGATAGCCTTATGCCACTCCCATGGGGTGTAGGCTTGCTTATAGAGATCATAATACGTAGTGTCGTCCCAAAGGGTTCCGCCATCCACTATAAAGTCTTTCTTTTTGCAATCAAGCGTAAGTGTATCTGCTGTATAAGTTTGAATCTTTACAGCATCTACGCCAGCTTCAGCAATGGCCCTAACAGAAGTCAGTGCGGTCTCGAGTTTATGTCCGTGATTTGCTGATAGTTCAGCTACAATAAATGTCTTACCCATATTATATTGTTTTTAATATCTGCCCTTCTTTAATTGTACCTACGTATTCATAATCTTCCAAGACGATGGCGCCATTCTGCGTTTTGACGATAGGCTTGCTTTCTATTACCGCAAGGACACTCCCATTCGGGGTGATGTCAATGAAGCCATAATCGCTATAGGAAACCTTATGAATGGTTATCTTCTCACTGCCGATGTGCGAGAATGCTCCCGGGTATGGTCGTACTTGAGCCCGTACCCAATTGCGGATACGCTCTTTCTGCCAGTCCCAATTGATACCTCCGTCCTCTGGTGTTCGTTTCCCATAGTATGTAGCTTTTGTGATGTCCTGTTTTGTGGTGGAAATGTTACCTATCTCCATCAAGGTTACGATTTCGTCAACAAGGTTTGGGTAAATTCCATTATACTTCTCTAAGATTGTTGCACCAGTATCTTCATACTCTATTTGAATGTGTATTTGCTTAACAATATCCCCGTCATCGCATTCAGCGCTCATCAAATGTGCTGTAATACCACATTCTTTCTCTCCATTGATGATTGCCCATACATGAGGAGTACGTCCTCTATACTTAGGAAGAAGCGAACCGTGGAAATTGACAGCCACATGTGCCCGTTCTAGGATGTCTTCTTCAAGAATGAACAGGTAATTAATGGAGAGCAAATAATCGAAACGTATCAGTTGATCATCCAACCAATTAGAAGCCTTCAAGCATCTTGGGTTACCCTTGAAGCATTTAAGTGATTGTTGTTCACAATACCCTACAATTCCATCAGAATGAGAATCGGTAAGCACACTAACAATATTTATACCTTTATCGCGAAGCCTCTGTTACACTATGTATCCAAGATTTCCTGATACACACAAGCAATAAGTGTAGTTCTGCATAATAATCGACTTTCAGACTACTGCAGGACGCTTATTGCCTATTGTGCATTAAGAGTTTTTGGATTTACCTCATAGTAATTATATTCAGAATCACTCTCATACAGCCTGAACCCGAGTTTTAGATTTAGGCGATTGTTGCGTTCATTGAATTTCTTTACTTTTTCGATAATTCGTTGCAGTAATCCTTGTTTGAAAAGATAGTCTATAAACTCATATTTCATCAGAGTACCATAGCCGTGTCCTTGTTCAGAAGGGAAAATATATTGGCCGGACTCTGCAGTTTTTTCAACACTGCCATTTATAATACACTGATTACCAATCAGTTTATTCCCTATAATTTCATAAACACCATAGTAAGCCTTTTCGCTATTCTGCAACAGCGAAGTGACAAACTTCTGATGCCCTTCAAACGGAAACGGTTCGGGATTGTCCATATACATTCTAATCCCAGGATCATTACGCATCTGCCAAATAGTTTTGTGCTCACTATCAGACAAGAGTGTATAACTCTTGAAACAAAAATGTTCCGTATGTATGATTGATGGATAAGCCATACTATAGTTGTTTGAATATCTCAATATATTTTGAGACGATATTTGTGAAAGCCACTTGTACATACAATGAACTTTCAGAAAGTTGGTCTATGATACTAGAATGAATATTCTCTGCTATATTGCCCAATCCCAAAATAAAACCATTGCGGCTCCATTCATCGTGATAAGGCTGTTGGTTACTTACAAAGAAACCTGCTGCAACCTTACAGCGGCAGGCTAACGCTTCAATACAAACAGAACTTGATGGCAAAATAGCGTATTGCGCTTTACACATAACGTCAGCCATCTCCTCGGCGGTCAAGTTCTTCTCAATAGTTGCCTTTGGGTAATTTTTGAGGTTTTCTATATACTTATAAGCATCACCAATGACAACAGTGATACTGTCAACACGAGGATCATCATGGATTGCCTGCAATGCTTTTTCCGTCAAGTTAAGATAATCTGTTCCTCCAAATGAAATAAACCAACTATTGGGATTTTTAACGGTACTTGAAGCTTGGATAAAAGGTTTGCGAAGTAGAGCATAGTCGAGACCAAGGCAGAGGCGTGTATATGATTCTATATCAAATAGTTTCTTATCTATCAAGCCGTGGTTGATTACTACATCTGCATAATAATGCTTGTCGTGCATATCATCAATACAAACAAGTTTACATCCTTTCTCCTTGATCTGTTTCTGGTACTCTGAGGTATAAAAATAGTTATCAAGTACAACGAATTCTTCGCCTTTAAGACAGTCTATGAATTCTTCAAACTTGCTATCGTCGGATGGTAAAGCTACGAGAGGACATACTTCCTCAGCCTCCCTCTGCTGATATTCAGAGGGAGACTGAGTGAAGAATGTACAATCAAAATCGTCTCGGAGCATGTCAGCAAGTGCAAGGGTACGGATGAAATGTCCGTAACCTATCTGTGCGCCTGCGTCTGCCCGAAAGAAGATTTTCCGTCTAGTCATTTGGACTTAGTTAAGTCGCTTAAAACCGGCTTGACATACAGGGCCTTCAAGAGCCTCCATTACATTTTTACCATCTTCAAAGTCGCGAATATCTGCAAAAACAGGATCAAGAGCCTCGAAATAGCCATCGAGTATTTCCTGCGTATGAGCAAGTGAAGTGTACATGAGCGTTCCTGCAAGGTAACCCTTCTTAAGCATCTCCTGGGTCACATAAGTCTTGTATGCAAGAGCATTAGGAGAGTCGAATGTGTAACCGGCAAGTGCAGGAATACCCCATTGGTTTATCTTCAAACCATACTTGTCAGCTAGTGTCTGCCAACGTTTCTTATTCTGAAGCCCCTTTGCGGTTATCTGTTCCCAAGACTTTTCCTTCTCCATTACATCGAGCGCTGCAAGTGCTGCGGTAGGTCCAATACGGTCGGTCCAGAAGGTAGAACTAATCCAAGAACCTTGAGCTGCATCCATTATTTCTTTCTTTCCAAGAACTGCAGCAATAACGTATCCGTTACCCATAGTCTTAGAATAGATGGTCATATCTGGATAAATACCATATTTCTTGTGGAGTCCACCAAATGTCTCTCGGAAACCTGAAGTACACTCATCGAAAATGAGTATTACCCCATATTTGTTGCAAAGATTGCGAATATGTTCAAGATAGCCCTCAGCAGGACCGAAATTACGGCAAACCTCCATCTTGACAGCTGCAAGATCAGGCGTATTGCGGATTATTTTCTCAATCTCTTCAAAGTCGTTATAGTGGAAAGGAATAGATGAACCACGGAGTCCCTTAGGAACGCCTGCTGTAGGAATACCAGGGAGAAGGTGTCCCGCAAGAGCATCGTTCTCGCCAAGGTTTACAGATACATACCAGTCGTGCCAACCGTGATAGCCACAGATTGCCACCTTATCCTTACCAGTATAGGCACGTGCAATACGTACGCACATAGAGTTGGCTTCGCCACCACCACGGGTGTATCGTACACCACCAGCCCATGGATTCATCTTGATGAGTCGTTCTGCAAGATAAACTTCTTCAGGACAGTTGAAAGTGGTAAGGTTACCGTCACGAACAACCTTCATCACAGCTTCATCAACCTCCTCACGAGCATATCCAAGTGTATTGGTACCCACACCCATAAGACCGCAGTCGATATACTCACGGCCGTCAAGATCCCATACGCGGCATCCCTTTGACTTGCTATAATATGCCGGCCAATTCTCGGGCAATAACTGCTCAGGTCTTTTTGATAACAACGATGTTCCTCCGGGAATCAACGTTTTTGCTTTTTTGTAAAGCTCTTGTCCTTTACCCATTGTATTGAATATTTATTTGTTAATTACAGAATCGTTTGCAATTGATTTGGCGTAGCCCTCATTGTTCGAGAACCTGCTATTGATTGCATAGACTTCCTTATGTTCAAGGAGGTAGTCAATATAGGTCTTCCAGTCCTTGTCTATACCGAGTTTCTCAATAAGAGTCTTTATTACCTCAAAATCTTCTAGCTCATCTATAGTAATACGATAGTCATCTGCATTGAAATTGCCAGCCGGATTCGGATAATTATAGGTCTTGAAAATGTTACCTCTGTTAGCAGTTCCGTTCTTCCAGATATAAGGAGTGACGTGCTCGCGCTCAGATTTCAAGTCAGCCTCTTTATACGCCTTCTCAATAGCAGAAAATTTCATAACTTCCGTATCGAGACCATCAGGGAAACTTTTTGCATCAGTATGCACATAATCATATTCTGGATGTTCAAGTGCGAATGTAACTACGGCATCAATAATATCTGGATCAATCAAAGGGCAGTCTGAAGTAAGCCTGATCACATAATCAGGCTTTTCTGATACTGCCGTTCCGTAAAAACGTGAAAGTACATCGTCAACAGAACCTTTGAAGTAATCAACACCAATCTTGTTGGCAACCTCCACAATGTATTTAGAGCCTTCTTCGTCAGTGGTGGCAATCTTGAGTTTGCTAACCGTTTTTGACTGAAGGATGCGTTTGAGATGAATTTCGAGAAGCGTCTGTCCGTTCACCTCCTTAAGGATCTTTGCAGGTAGACGGGTAGACCCATAACGTGCCTGGGTAATAGCTAAAATCTTCATATTATTTCCAATTAATTGGTTTTAATAATTCTGTATTTTCAACCTTTATATCAAGATTAATTTCTACATCCTTTACAGAAGCAAAATTCTGAAGAAGCTGTTCTTTGTTGTCCACTCCTATCAATACGCCATCTATATATGGATTATGGAGGTTGTAGTTAAGAGCAAGGTCTCCTATAGAGATACCTTTGCTTGCCGCATATTCATCGAGCTGAATGAGATACTTCTTGAGCGGTTGAAGTTTCTCAGGAAGTGTTTCCCTATCCTTGAAGAAAAGTCCCTGGAGGAAGGTACTGCGGACATGTATCTCCACATCCATTTCCTTAAGTTGCTTGAAGTATGGTTCAAACTGACGGTCGAAGATATTATAGGGTACCTGAATGAGCGAGAAAGGAATGCCATCGTTGAGAATCAAATCAAGTTCCCAAGGCTCATAGAGAGAAAAACCAATGCGATCTACCTTACCTTCTTTCTGAAGCTGAACGAAGTCATTCCAGACGGACTTGTTTTCGCAATAGACTTCAAAATGATGAAGAAGATACCCATAAAAGTGATTTGTACCAAGAAGCTTCAAAGAATTGTTGAAAGCCTCGGCAACCGACTTATCGC
Organism: Bacteroides sp. AF25-38AC; assembly: GCF_003602995.1. Classification (NCBI taxonomy): domain Bacteria; kingdom Pseudomonadati; phylum Bacteroidota; class Bacteroidia; order Bacteroidales; family Bacteroidaceae; genus Bacteroides; species Bacteroides sp. AF25-38AC. Next base: position 20,161 of record NZ_QTMD01000004.1, read on the forward strand.
ACTTGGGATACTTACTGACAATCTTAAAAGATTCGCCAGCTTCTACATCACCCAGGACTTCTTCTGCATTGCCATAGGCCGAGGAAGTATCCAAAATCAAGATACCTCCCGCCTTGGCATTGTTTAGTATATCTGATACTTGTTTTATTGAAGGACGACCAGCGGAATTTATTCCGTATTGGAGTCCAAACTGAACGGTACCGAGGACAAGTTTACTTGAAATACTCATTTACTTGCAAATAAACTCTTTAACCTTACTGATTACATACTGCTGCTGCTCTTCCGTGAGAGTTGGGAACATAGGCAAAGCAAGGCAATGCTTGTAATAGTCCTCAACGACTGGCAGGTCACCCTCCTTGTTGCCAAACTGCCTGTAGTACGGCATGAGATTAAGTGGATAATAGAGTACCTGCGCGAAGATATTGTTCTCACGAAGAAAGTTATAGAGACCGAGGCGGTCTTCCACCTGAATGACATAGAGGTGATAAGCATGATAAACATCAGAAGCCTCGTATGGAGTCTTGATTCCTGGAATGTTTGCGAATGCCTTATTGTACTTACGGACAAGTTCACGCCGGATTTCTACATTTTTGCGTGCACGCTTGAGTTGTGAGGTTCCGAGAGCAGCCTGAATATCAGTGATACGATAGTTGTATCCGAGTTCCTGCATTTCGTAGTACCAAAGACCATCTTCGCGCTGGAGCTTATCTGCATCGTGGGTAATACCATGAGTACGATAGAGAGCCATCTTCTTGTAGTATTCCTTGTTCTGGGTACAAGCCATACCGCCCTCACCGGTAGTGATATGCTTAACTGGATGGAAAGAAAAGACGGTTATGTCGGAATATTTACCACATCCGCAATACACCTTCTCGCCAGTAGAGTCAATAAAGTATGCTCCAGGAGCATGACAAGCATCTTCGAGTATCCACATACCGTATTCGTCGGCCACCTTGCGGTACTCCTCCATATTGTGAGGATAACCGGCAAAATCCACGAGTACCATACCTTTGTAAGTACCCTTAGGAACAGCAGAAAGAGTCTCCTTAAGTTTATTGATATCAAGGAGATAAGTTTCAGGGGCGATATCAACAAACTTAACGTTACCCCCACAGAAGCGAATACAGTTGGCAGAAGAAGCAAAAGTCATAGGAGTACAGATGACATTATCACCTTCCTTAACGCCCAATGCCATGACAGCAATGTGAAGAGCAGCAGTAGCATTGCAAACTGCTACAGAATACTTTGCATGTACATATTCATTGAATGTTTCTTCAAATTTAGCAATAGCAGGACCACAAGTGAGGTAATCACCTCTCAAAGTCTCAACAACTGCCTGAATGTCGTCTTCGGAAATGAATTGACGGCCATATGAAATGGGTTTGTCTATCATAAGTAACTAGAATTTTATTGGCGGTTTAATGTAGAGGTGAATCTTTTCACGAAGGGATTCTACCGTTTCAAATACAGGATTCTCATTAGAGCAATAGTGAAAGCCATCAGCAACAGTTTGAGCATTATAGTGTTCAAGGTAGTTGTCTAATGCTCGATGACCAGTATACGTTAGCGAAGGTAAGATAGCGTAGTAACCATCCATTTCTATTGTATTTCCACTTTCTGCTCTTGAAATGAGTTCCTCATAAATTTTCTCACCTGGACGAATACCAATCTCCTCATGTTTCATATTAGGTGCAATAGCAGTAGCCAAGTCTGTAACACGGTAAGAAGGAGTCTTCGGAACAAATATTTCACCCCCCAAGTGATGCTCAAGGGCAAACTCAACCGCTGTTACTACCTCTTGATTAGAAATAATGAAACGAGTCATTCGCTTATCGGTAATAGGAAGGCTACGACCACCCAATTCCTTACGTTTAAGGAAAAGAGGAATAACAGAACCCTTGCTCCCCATCACGTTGCCATAACGGACCACAGAAAAATGAATATCCTTAGCTCCTTTCATGTTGTTAGCAGCCACAAAGAGTTTATCGGACACTAATTGAGTTGCTCCATAAAGATTGAGAGGAGCACATGCCTTATCTGATGAAAGAGCAATCACATCATGCACACCGGTTTTGAGTGCGGCATCAATAACATTCTCAGCACCACCGATATTAGTTTTTACACACTCCTCTGGGTTGTATTCTGCAGCCTCGATTGAAGCAATGGTTGCTGCATGGATGACAATATCAACCCCTTCACAAGCACGAATCAAACGTTCACGATCACGCACATCACCAATAAAAAAACGAAGTTGAGAGAACTGCTTCTCAGGATAGAGTTGCTGTATCTCATTATGTTTCTGTACATCGCGTGAAAAGACGATGATGCGTCTCACGTTTGGGTAATCGCGGAGAATGATCTCTATAAAACAACGACCAAAGAGTCCAGAACCACCTGTAATCAAAATAGATTTATTATTAAACATGGATTTAATCTTTCTTTGGTTCTACAAAATCGCAATAAGTATCAGGACGGTTAGGATCAAAACATCCATTAGCCCAAATGACGGTAACCATATCCTCAGTATCAGATAGATTAATAAGGTTGTGTGTATAACCCGCAATCATCTCTACCACTTCGAGTTTCTTGCCACTCACCTCATAATTGAGTACGGGATAAAGCTGACCATTTTCGTCGAAACCTTCCTTACGAAGTTGGATAAGGCCATGGCCACTCACTACAAGAAATCGCTCCACAAGGTTGTGGTGCCAATGTTGTCCCTTTGTGACTCCAGGTTTATTGATATTGATGCTAACCTGACCGTGGTTCTCGGTACGAATGAATTCAGAAAATGAGCCACGATCATCAGTCCTCATCTCAAGTGGATAAGATATCTTATTTTCTGGAAGATAAGAGACGAAGGTACTATAGAGTGCCTTACGGAATCCATCAGAAACGCAAGGAATCTGTAGGTCGTAACGCCCCTTATCGAATGAATAAAGAAGATCTACGATATCACCTAGACGTACCTTATATACATTAGGCACATAACAGTACTTACCCTCCTTATATTCCTTACCAACAAGACAAGAGATCAAACTATCGACTACATCGTCAATATATGAAACATTTAGCATTAAGTTAGGATCGTCCACCTGGATGGGGTGTCCATTTGCTATGTCATTACACATGCATGAAACTATATCAACATCTGCAAGATCGCTCCATTTGCCAAACAAATTTGGAAAACGATAGACAAGGACTTTAGCTCCAGTTTCCTGAGAATACTGAAACATAAGCTCTTCATATACTTTCTTTGACTGACCGTATGAATTATCAAGAGCTGCCAAAGAAGACGAACTGATCATAACAGGACAGGTATTACTATATTCCTTTAGTGTATCGAGTAATGAGGTTATGTTAGCCAAATTGAAAACAAAGTCTGTATCTTTGCACCATTCGTCCAGCTTCTCTGGAGTACTATTAATGTCATACTCATAAATGGCTTCGATAGGTTTGAGCAGTTTGTACCAACGTGCCTTCTGGTCAGCAATATTATGAAGTTGAGAGCAAAGGTTCTTTCCTATGAATCCCTTTGCTCCTGTTACCAATATTTTCATTAGTCAACAAAACTATTATTCAGAACGAATTTCTTTTGCCTTAGCCCGTGACTGAAGTCCAAGATCCTCACGAATAAAGGTCAGTTTATGCAAAAGTACTTTCATACTTTCTACATCAAGACGAGTAGTATTGTGACTATGATATTCCTCCATCTTTTCAATCTCTGGATTACCACCTTCAACCTTATCGTAGTTAAGATCGCGACCATCGCAAGGGATACGATAGTAATCACCCATATCGATTGCACGTGCCATCTCCTCACGAGTTACAAGAGTTTCATAAAGTTTCTCACCATGACGAGTGCCAATAACCTTAACCTCTGTATCAAGATATTTAGGATCAAGTTCTGCATACGTTTCCTTCAAAGCTTGAGCAAGAATATCAAGTGTAACGGCGGGTGCTTTCTGAACGAAAAGATCACCATTTTCACCATGTTCAAAAGCATAAATAACAAGATCAACAGCATCATTAAGAGTCATCATAAAACGGGTCATGTTTGGATCAGTTATAGTAATAGATTTACCCTCCATCATTTGCTCAACCCAAAGAGGAATTACAGAACCACGGCTAGCCATTACGTTACCATAACGAGTACAACAGATAGTTGTGTCTGCATTAGCACCAAGCTGCCGCCCCTTTGCTGTAGCAACCTTCTCCATCATAGCCTTAGAAATACCCATGGCATTAATAGGATATGCAGCCTTGTCTGTAGAAAGAACAACGATATTCTTTACACCATGTTCTATAGCTGATTCAAGTACATTATTTGTACCATATACGTTGGTTTCAACAGCCTGTATTGGGAAAAACTCGCAAGAAGGAACCTGCTTAAGAGCAGCTGCAGAGAAAATATAATCCACGCCACCACGCATCACAATATCAACACTCTTACGATCACGAACGTCACCAATATAGAATTTCACTTTATTTACAATATTAATAGGATAGGTATCCTGAAGATGATGACGCATGTCATCCTGTTTTTTCTCATCACGTGAAAAGATACGAATCTCCTTAATATCACTCTCAAGGAAGCGCTTAAGTACCATGTTACCAAATGAACCAGTACCACCTGTAATTAACAGGGTTTTACCTGCAAAACAACTCATAATATCTAATTGTTTAATTGGGTTATACTATTATAATTCTTTTCTATTTTTATAGATCCTCTGCGGTTTTTCAATACCGATAATATCAAAAAATGGACATTCAGAAGGACATAGACTGATATGACTACCATATCTTCGTTCCAAAAGAACTCGAAGAGTTGATAGCTTATATCTCAAAGACGAACAAAATTGTCTTCGGTGCCATAGGATATAAATACTTTAAAAATTTCTTCTTCTGATGAGGTACATCCACTCTTTGTTGCTCATTGTCTGTTATCTATACTGGAAAGTTGACACCTACTAGGTAAATACTCAAATTTCTGCAAATCATGTTCCAATTGCCATCATACAAAAATTTTGCAAGATAAACCTTGTACATCATAGCTGATAGATGTGTGACTTCTCAAAATGAGAGTTATTATTTGAATCATAAAGATTGGTTGATGATGGAATAGCGGATGAACTCACCGGGAATATTATCGAGATCAGCAATGAGGAAAAGAGGCTCGGACTTACCACGGTAGTACATCGAATTATCAGGGAGATACTCACCAGACATAGTAAAGAAATATTTTTTTTCCTCTAAGGAAAGACTAATTTCTCGTTTCTTCTACTCCTCAATATACTCCCATGGATAAGGATTATCCACCACATTCTCAAACTCCTCGATGGCCTCCTGCTGTTCGGGAGTGAGTGATTTCCCATCCCAACCGGCAATGATTTTACGGGCTTCATCGGCCAAGGGTTCATCATAGACCTCACCATAACAGGCGGTGAGAAGACGGAGTTTCAACAGTGAGGCGGGAAGAGCCTCAAGAAGGTCCCAACAACGGTTCAGGACTGCCTGGACATGTCCCTGCTTTTCACCATGGTCGATGAAGGAAGCGTTGTAGCCCATCAGAAGGGCGAGACAGACATTCGCCTGTTCCTCGACAGTGGAACCTTGGAATACGGAATTGTACAAAGAGGTGGTCAGGCGATAAACCTCACCGTTACGACGGGAAAGGTCATCGCTGTAGACGGGACTGCCGTCCATACCCAAATACATCAGATCGTGCGCGGCACGCTGAAGCGTAAGTGTTTCTTCAGAAAGAGACATATTGTTTATGATTGATGTTTATTTATTAATTCCGGCTTGTTGGATGACCTGACCCGCAGTAGAATGCATGTCATGACACGACTTCTATCAGGTCGGGATGGACAGTGGCCAGGGCAACGGCTATGACACCTTGGATTTCGATGACCACGCGGCGGTCACGCGCGCCCTTCACCTTCAGGAAGATACCTTCCTGGCCTGCAAAGTCACCGCCGGTGATACGTACTTTAGTTCCTTTCGAAAGGTTCAGTTCTTCGGGCTGGAAGTACAGGAGATGGTCGTTGTAAGTACCGGCAACGGCTATGAAACGCTGCATCTGCACATCGGGGACGATGATTTTCTGGCCGCTACGGGTGTCGGTGATATATTGCAGGTATGCTACCTGGGACTTGACACGCTGCACATCGGAAGGACAGGCACGAACAAAAAGCAGATTATGAACGACCGGGACCAGAGCACGTACCTTTTTTCCTTTTTTTATACTTATCTTGTATTGCATAGGAATGAAACAGCCCAAATTTTCCTTCTTGAGCAGGCGCATAGCATCTGGTTCTCTGCGGTAGGTGGCACGCATAGCATACCAGATTTCAGTTTCTTTCTCTATTCCCATTTTATGTTTTTGTTCAGATAAGAGCGTTCTCCTGGGGCTTTAAACTCCTTGCATACACTTGGAATTCAATCACTTGCGGACACTTTATGTAAAATACGACAAGCTTTATGCCCTTCTTGCTAACAGATTTTTCGCAGTTCGTCATTGCCTTCTGGTAAAAGGCTATAAACGAACGGATTACAAACAAAAAGCGTTTTTTAAACGTTCGTTTAATGGACGTCAAATTTCAGGAAATGAAATAGGGAATGAGTTAATAAAAGGGAATGGAAATTTTAAATATTAAATAAGATACTTAACATACTGAATTACTGTAAATTAAACTGATACACGATGGGTTTTCCAAAATATTTTTATTAAACATTTTGAGGATATAAAAAACAGTCTTATCTTTGCGTCCATTAAACGAACGTTTAAAAAACACTTCCAAGTCAAAGTCATTTCCATTTATATATCAACGCATTAACCCATCATAAAGATAAAACCCAGTTTTTTATCTCCATCCTTACTCCACAAAAACAAAAAACTTGATATACCTTTGCATTTATTTTACAAACTACAGTAATTTTAATTATTAACCCAAAAACATTAGAAAATGAAGGCAAAAGAGACACTCCAAAGTAAGGAAAAAAAACAAAAAGAGACACCCTTAAAACGGATGTAAAGCACGGCATATCAGCTCCTAAAGCAGGAGTAGGACGTCCCTCAAGCGGGGAGGTTATAGGAATACTGCCACAATATAGGAAAGAAGTCATTAAAGACATCATCCTATGGAAAAAATCAAGATACTTTATAGAAGAAAAGCCGACAAGCAACAAGGCATTGGCACAATGGGCATACTCACATTTCGACTTTAGAACGCCAGACTATAAAAGACTGTCAGAAAACACTATAATACAAGAGTTCGGTGAAGTGTGGCGGGAAATGAAGGTAGCAGGAAAGATATAGGGAATAAAACAAAAAAGGGCAGAAACCACGAAACTTATTGACAATAATTAAATATAAACAACTTAAGGAATAAACCACTTATCTTTGCCGCCACTTTGGTAAGGATGAAGCCACACCGCCTATAGATGCCGCTTTCTCAACGAATGCGGCATCTTTTTTTATATACAAGCGTACCTCCTGCCAAACTAATACAATTATTAATTTTAAAGACAACAAAATGAGAAAGTTGACAAAGCACGCTTCACTTCACGAAGCACTGAGAAACCTATGGAAAATACGTATCATGCTGGAAAAGAGCTACACGGAAACATGCGCCACATGGATGACCCGACGGATAGAAAGCCTGATAGACCACATGCAATACGGACACGCGCTCATAGCCTACCACAAGCAGGACGGGACATTCAGGCTGGCGAAAGCCACCTTACTGCCCTACAAGGCAGACTTCAGAAGAGATTATGACATCACAAGAGTGACAAGCACCATAGCCTTTTGGGACGTGGAACTGCAGGCATGGAAAACCTTCCAGCTGGAAAACTTCCTCGAATGGAGCCCCATATGCTAATCATTAACCATTAATCACTAATCATTAAACACTAAAAACAATGGCCATGATGTACGGGGGAATGCTATACTTCCCCCTCAAAGTAAATCTATTCGAAGAGATAGCAGTGGAACTGGTGGAAGCCAGGTTCGGACTGAAAGGAACGGCGGCGGTAATGAAACTGCTGTGCAAGATACACAAGGAAAACGGATATTACCTGAAATGGAACGCGGAGCAATGCACACTGTTCACAAACAAGGCGGGAAAGGACATCAACGAGCAGGAGATGCAGGGAATCGTGGACATCCTGGTGGAGAAAGCCTTTTTCGACCCCAAAACCTATAAGGAGCAAGGGGTGCTGACCTCTACCGAGATACAGAAAATATGGCTGGAAGCCACCAAAAGAAGAAAAAGGGACCTCACCACCCTACCCTATCTGCTGGTAGAGACGGAGGAAGATAAACCGGACAAGGACGAGACTTGTACGCAAAAACGGGAAAATTGTACGCAGGATGCGGACATTTTCCCCGAAAATGCATGCAATTCCAAACAAAGCAAAGAAAGCAAAGTAGAAGAAAGCAAAGCAAAAGAAAGTAAAGCAAAAGAAAGTAAAGCACTTCCCCCTCTTACTCCCCCGGGGGAAAGCGGAGGAGCGCAGGGAAATCCTGATCTGGACATTCCCGGATATGCCTACAACAGGAATACGCACAACCTGGAATGCCTCATGCTGAATCTGGAAAAGCTCTACATCACCGACCGGGAGGAAATCAGGAAGATTCTGAAGTTATCGGACTACGGCAGGCTGGGAAACTACGTCTGGAAAATATTCAATGGAACAAACTGGAACAAGGTGAACAGCAAGGGAGGGTACATCATCTCGGTACTGGCAAGGGAGAAGCGGAGTACGGGAAGCTGATTCCACAGGGCACAAGCTATCAATAACATGTCATGCAGGAAATCAACAACGTGTGATACAAAAAACAAATATCGTGTCGGCAGGATATTAATTCCTTGCCGACACGATATTCATTCCTTCTTCGTCCTTAAAATTGTGACTTATAATTATGCTGATATTCAGCGCAAAACCTCTGCAATTCAATAAAAAATGGCTGGAACACAGCAAACAGTTCCTCATCGTGCTCTTTAAGGTAACAAATTGCCTTATCTACGGATATATCAATATGATGATATTCCACCATGATGTTCAAAGATTCTCTTATTCCGTTCAGAGTGGCGTATTTCCGCAAACGGTCGGTCAGGATAAAATGCCAGATAAAACGTTTGAACCGTAGCGGAAGATAGCGGTAATTGATAAGGAGGGAAAGATAAAAATTCCGGGTATACTTCCTCAAGGAGCCTCCGGAGAACGACTCGAAACGGGAAGCCAGCAAATAATCGAAATAAATATCCAACAATACCCCCGAATAGCGTCCGAATTCTGGTTGAAGCCTATGCACCACCTCGCAGACAGCCGGATGATGGTCGGTATAGTCGTCAATAGCGCGGTGAAGCTGAATACCCTTGGCTATATCCGACGGATAATTCTTATAGGAGCTTCCCTTTACGGCATCGCCTACAAAATTACCCAACTGTACTTTTCTGTTCGGACCGGAAAGGAATATATGTGCCAAATAGTTCATGACAAAAGATTTACCAGCTCCTTACAAAGACGCTCCTTCACCTCTTCCATCGGCACCTCGTGTCCCAGCTCTTTCTGCAAAGAAGTGACACCCTTGTCTATGAATCCGCAGGGATTGATATAGCTGAAATAACGTAAATCGGTATTCACATTCAGTGCCAATCCATGCATGGTGACAAAATGGCTGCTGCGCACGCCGATGGCACAAATCTTACGGGCACGGGGAGTATCGCCCTCCAACCATACGCCCGTTGCCTTCTCCAGGCGTCCGGCCGCGATGCCAAACGAAGCACAAACGCGAATTACCGCCTCTTCCAGCAGATGCACATACTCCTTCAACCCCAAAGAAAAGTCCTCGAGGTTCAGAATAGGATAGCAGACCAACTGTCCCGGACCATGATACGTAATGTCTCCGCCACGGTCAATATGATAGAGCGTAGCCCCTATCCTGCGCAGTTGTTCTTCTCCCAGCAGCATATTCCTTTCTTTCCCACTACGCCCCAATGTATAGACATGGGGATGCTCGCAGAGCACAATATGATTGACATAGCACTCTCCTGCCTGCTTGGCGTGTACAAGTGCGTCAAACCATTCCGTCTGCCGGCTCCATGCTCCGGCATAAGGAATCATGTTCCAATCTGATATTTCCAGTTTCATGCAAGCAAATATAGCACTTTTTTGAATTCACTCCCCGAATTTATCTTAAATATGTAGCATCAATTCATAAAAATACACCTTGATAATCTGATAATATCTCACGTACTTTGCAAACATTCTGATATAACTATTCACAAAAAGACAGACTTATGAAAAAAAGAATTCTAATAACGCTATTCGCAGCGTTACTGTTCAGCTTTTCCATATCTGCACAGATATTGAAGGGGCACGTATATGATGCAACGACCAATGAACCGCTTGCAGGGGCATCGGTCACCTACAAGCTGAAAGACACGCAAGGCGTAGTGACCGACATAAACGGTGCATACGAAGTACACCTGCCGGCGGGAGGTGTAGATTTGGTATTCAGCTACGTGGGATATGAGGATGTGCCAATGCCCATCGTCATCAGCAAAGGAGACATTATGCAGAAAGACGTGTACATGAAGGAAAGCACCAACCTGCTGGAAGATGTCGTGGTCTCGGCCGGACGGTTTGAACAGAAGCTGAGCGATGTGACGGTCTCCATGGATTTGATAAAGGCCAGTGACATTGCCCGCCAGGCTCCCACAGACATCACCTCGACACTGCAGACCATTCCGGGGGTGGATATCATCGACAAGCAACCCAGCATTCGAGGCGGTGGCGGCTGGACTTACAGCGTAGGTGCCCGCAGCCTGGTACTGGTAGACGGGATGAGCGTGCTCAGCCCCCAAAACGGAGTCATCAACTGGAACAGCGTACCTCTGGAAAATGTGCAGCAGGTAGAGGTCATCAAAGGAGCCTCCAGCGTGCTCTATGGTTCGTCGGCCCTGAACGGCATCATCAACATACGCACCGCACGGCCGGGACTGACCCCTCAGACCCGTTTCAGTGCCTATGTAGGAATCTATGACGACCCCGACAACAGCGATTACCAATGGAGTGACAAATCTTTCTGGAAAGAGGACAAATATCCGGTAAAGCCCTTGTTGCGCAACAGCCTTTTCAGCGGTGTACGCAATCCGCTCTACGAAGGTTTCGACCTCACCCACTCCCGCCGCATCGGTAACTTTGACGTCAGCGGCGGACTGAATCTCTTTACCGACGAGGGCTACCGCCAACAAGGTTACAACAAACGTTTCCACATCAACGGAAACCTCACCTACTATCAGCCGGATATGGGTATGAAACTGATGAACTACGGTTTCAACGTGGATTTCCTTTCCAACAAGTACGGGGATTTCTTCATCTGGCGCTCGCCCGGCGAGGCCTACCGCCCCTCTCCCTTTACTAATATGGGACGTGAGTCCAACAACTTCCGCATTGACCCTTTCTTCAACTTCACCAATCCTGAAAGAGGTACTTCACACAAAGTAAAGGGCCGTTTCTACTACAGTGCGGACAATGTGGTACGCCCTACACAATCCGCCTCCATTACGGATATTCTGGGCAACATGGGCACCGACGCACAAGTCATCCAGAACATTGCCAATGGAGACTACACAGCCCTCCAGCCACTGATGACCGGAGTTATCAAATGGCTGGGAAGCAACAAGCTGAGTGATTTGATGGACGGTGTCTTCGGCTCTCTGGACAACATATTCCCCAATGCCACCACTGCCGACTATTGCGACCTCATCTCCTGGGTAATGAGCAACGGCCTGCCGTCTGACATGGGAGGACTGCTTGAAGGGAAACTACCCAGCGACCTGGTTCCCTGGCTATCCGGTGTACTCAATCCGAAGCGCAATCAATCACCAACACGGACGGACAAGAATTACGACTATTATCTGGACTATCAGTTCAACAAGAAATGGGACGGCGGCGCACAAATCACCACGGGTCTGACTTACGAACATATCCGCACCTTCTCCGGCGAAACGGAAGAAGTACATCAAAGTGACAATGTTGCCGCCTATATGCAATACGACCAGCGCTTCTGGGACCGCCTCAGCGTATCGGCCGGTGTACGTGCCGAATACTACCGGATAGACAAGCACTACCGGGAAGCCGACACAAAGGTTTTCGGGAGCAAGATTCCTTTCCGCCCCGTGTTCCGTGCCGGGCTGAACTACCAGCTAGCCGATTACAGCTTCCTGCGTGCCAGCTTCGGCCAGGGTTACCGTAATCCCTCCATCACCGAGAAATACCTTCGCAAAGACATCGGAGGTGTAGGTGTATATCCCAACTACAACGTACAGCCGGAAAAAGGATTCAATGCCGAGCTGGGATTCAAGCAAGGGTACAAGGCAGGCAATTTACAAGGATTTGCAGATGTCGCCGCTTTCTATACCCAATACAAGGATATGGTGGAATTCCAGTTCGGCCTATTCAACAATGCGGACCTGAGCATGATAAACAGCGTTACAGACGCCATACAAATGCTGAAGGACGGCAAGGGTTTCGGCATCGGGGCACAGTTCCACAACGTGTCCAAAGCACAGATTTATGGAATGGAAATCAGTACCAACGGCATGTACACCTTCAACAAAAACGCCAAGCTGCTCTATAACCTGGGATATGTATATACCGAACCGAGGGATGCCGACTACAAGAAACGCAATGCCCTGGAGAACACCTATACCGACCCGCTTCAGATGAAGGAGAAAAGCAATGACGGCAAGTACTTGAAATATCGTCCGAAACACAGTTTCAAGGCCACGCTGGACTTTCAGTGGAAACGCATCAACATAGGTGCCAACGTAAACTGGAAAAGCAAGATACTTGCCGTGGACTATATTATGCTGGACGAACGCAGCAAAAGTGAACCTGACCTGCTGGACTACGTGCGCGGCATCCTCTTCGGCTCGTCCAACGGGGAAACCCTGGCATCCTATTGGAAAAAGCATAATACGGACTATGCCACAGTGGACATGCGCTTCGGGGTGAAAGCCACCAAGGAAGTAGCTTTCCAGTTCATGATAAACAACCTGCTGAACAAGGAGTACAGCTATCGTCCCATGGCAGTGGGCGCGCCACGTACTTTCGTCGTAAAGATGGACGTTACATTTTAAAAAAAGAACATTTCATTTTAAAAACAGAATGTCTTCCGTTACTTTTTCCCGGAAAAGAATTACCTTTGTGCAAACTCTAAACGACAAAGCGTATGGAATTTCCTCAAGTCGACCTGCCAGTAGACATGATTGCATGGACTGAAGTAACGGAAGACATTCTAAACATATACAAACAGTCGTGCCGCCTGAAAGCATGCATCTTTGCACTATGCATAGAAGGTTCCATCACGGTATCCATCAATCTGATGGATACGGAAATCAAGCAAGGGGATTTTATTACCCTGCTTCCCGGAACTATCATACAGTTTTACGAACAAAAGGAAAAAGTGTGCCTGGGATTCGTGGGGTTTTCTTCCCATTGCCTCAATGGAGTCAACCTCATCCAGTCTACATTGAGCTCTTTCTCCAACATACTGGAGTATCCGGTACTGGCTGTCAACCCTACCGTCGCCTCCTACTTCAAGGACTATTTTGCCCTATGGGCACGCATCACGACCGGTCCCTATCCTCCCGATACAAAAATGGCTCAAAGCACATTGAACATGCTCCTCAGCGGCATAGACAGAATGTATTGCCACCGTCCGCAGATGCAAAAAGGGAATAAGAGCCGGAAAGAGGAAATATGCCGCGAACTGGTGCAGCTCGTCATCGAAAACTATACCCGCGAACGCCGCGCGCAATTCTATGCCGACAAACTGGGCATCTCCCTGCAACACCTCAGCACCACCGTGAGGCAGGTGACCGGCAGAAATGTATTGGACATCATCGCCCACGTCGTCATCGTAGACGTGAAAGCCAAGCTGAAATCAACCAACATGACCATTCAGGAGATTGCCTATTCCCTGAACTTCCCCAGTGCTTCCTTCTTTGGAAAATACTTCAAGAGGCACATGGGCATGAGTCCGCTGGAGTATAGGAACAGCTGAGAATACAGCCGTCAGAACCTGGAACTCAGACGAAGGCTGCTCAAAGCCACGGATACACAGGAAAGAGCCATGGCAGCACCTGCCAGCGCAGGACTCAGCAGGATGTCATAGACGGGATAGAGTACTCCGGCCGCGACAAAGATACCCACTGTATTATAGATGAAAGCCCAGAACAGATTCCGGTACATGAGGCTCACAGTCTGGCGAGACAACCGGAAAACTTTGGGCAACAGCAGCAGGTCTGAAGTCCTGAGAGTAATCATGGCGGTGTCCATCAACGTATCGGTCCCCTTTCCCATGGCAATGCTTACATCAGCACAGCTCAAGGCTTGCGCATCGTTCACGCCGTCACCTACCATGGCGACCGTTTTACCCTGAAGCTGCAGCTTATGGATGAAATCCTCTTTGTCGTCGGGCATGGCATCAGCCACAAAACGCATGATACCCAAACTGCCGGCCACGGAAGAAGCTGTACGCTCACCGTCTCCCGTAAGCATGCATATCTCGATGTCCTGGATACGCAGTTCCCGGATAGCTTCCATAGAAGTCACCCGCAACTGGTCCTTGATGGCAATAACGGCAAGTAAATCGTTCTCACGCCCAAAGTAGACAATACTGTTTCCGTCCGATTCATATTGTGTCAGCATATCGGCCAGGATATCCGACAAATTGGCTTGATAATCTTTCAGCAGTTTATGGCTTCCTACCCAATATTCCGCACCCTGATAGGCCACTCTGACACCTTTTCCGGTAATGTTTTCAAAACCGTCCAGGTGGGCAGGGATAACCTGCTCCTCCCCTTCCAGGGCCGTAACGATTGCTTCTGCCAGAGGATGGTCCGAAGTAGACTCGGCAGCAAGCAGTACATCTTTATAATGCTCCTCCTGCCCTTGCGCCCACAGCCAGCCTATTACCGTAGGATGTCCTTCTGTCAAGGTCCCGGTCTTGTCGAATACCACCACATCCACATTGCGCATCTGCTCTAAAGCGGAAGTGTCCCTGATAAGGATATGATTGCGGGCAACTTTATTAAGGCCCGCCGCCAAAGCTACTGGAGTGGCCAGCCCTACCGCACACGGACAAGCCACCACCAATACGGACAAAGCGGCAAACAGACCGTGTGACACTACATCTATGCCTCCGAAGAACACCCATATAAAAAAGGTCAGCAGGGAAATGATGAGAATGACCGGGACAAAAAGCTCGGCAACACGGTCGTCAATGCGTTGCTTCTCCGGCAGTACGCGGGCTGCGTTATGCTGCCAGCCTCCCAACCGGCAGATAGCCGCCGACACAGTTCTCCGGGCACGTTCCTCCATAAACTCGCCAGTCAGAGAAAAAGCGATGATGACGGCGGCAACCCCATAATAGACATGCGGTTCCAGCCCGATGCCCAGCCAATAATCCGGGAAGAAAGTATTGAACACACTGAACAGAAAAGCCACAGAGGTGGTAAGTGCCACCAGACGGTCTATATTGTTGCGGCCCGACCGGGTTCCCTTCCAGGCACCGGCATAAAAAGGAGCGCCGAAAAACAGCAGTACCGGAATTGCCAGTACCATCTGTATTTCACGGGTATAGGGTATATGCACAAAGACTGTAGAAAACAGTATCAGCACGATGGCAAAAAGCCATGCACCGACGACGCGCAATCCCGTGCTGTGCATATCCAGCACGGGATGTGCCTTAGTAATTATATTGCTCATTCGATTTATTTTTTAGATGGTTGTTGTTCCGCTTTAATAAAGCAACAACCGAAATGAGCAGTTTGTTCAATTACTTCTTATCGTCCTGCTTGGTTTCCTTGACAAACTCCGCTTCATAATGGAACTTTTGGAAACCTTCTTTCAACTTTTCCACATTGGTCTTGTCGGCATCATACGTGATGGTTACCGTCTTTGTCTTCAGGTCTGTGTTGAAGTCCTTCAGTCCCTTCTCAAAACGGATGTTATTGTTTATCTTCCTTACACAGTTCTCACACTTCATCTGTGCCACCTTGAACACGGCTGTACGGATGTCTTTTGCCATTGCGGCAGATGCACAGAAGAGTACAACTGCCAAAGTCATTAAAAATCTTCTTGTTTTCATTGTTTCGCTATTGATTTAATAAATAATATTATATTCTCGGCAAGTTAAAACGAACACCTACATAGGCTTTTGCTCCATGCATGGGTCCCCACACCATCGTAGCGTCAAAGTTGCTTCCCCAGGGATTGGAAGCATCAATGATGGGGTTTTTCTGCTTGAAGTTTGTCAGGTTCTCGCCACCGACGTATATAGACCAGCGACGGAAATAGCGCGTCACCTGGGCACTCAACTGCTCGAAGCCGCCATAGCGCCTTTCCCACGACCAGTTGCCGTCTGTCAGTTCGTATGGAGCCGGCATGCGCCCGCCACCGTTCAGTTGCAAAGTCACATCAAACTGCCACAATCCCAAAGGTGTCTGATAAGAAGCCGTCAGCAAACCTTTATACTTGCTGGTAAGGGGTTTCTCCATCAGCTCTCCGTTGTAATTCGTTTTGGCATCCGTCCAACGGTAAGCCGCGGTAAAGGTGAAACCCGGGAAGAACGGATAGCTTGCCTCCACCTGCACTACCTGCGAATAGGAACGGCCGTAAAGGTTGTAGAACAGAACGGCATGCGGGTCCGTATCCATATCCACCACCACCTGCTTGCGGAAATCCGTGTAATAGTATTCCGCATTCAGGTTCAAGGTTTTGCCGAACAAGGGAATATAGGCGGAAGCGCTTGCGCCATAGTTCCAGGCCTCATCCTGGTCAAGACGTTTGGCGATGTCTATCCGGCGGCTGCTTGCCAGCAGGTAGTTATTCTCGGCCAGCACATGGTTTGTGCGGTATCCCTTTCCTGCCGAAAGACGGAAATGTACATACTCGTTGGGATTGTACTTCACATGGAAACGCGGAGTGACGAAATAGCCGTACTCACTGCTATGGTCGCCGCGGATACCACCCATCAGCACCAGTTTATCGTCCCAGTTGTAGGTGTACTGCACGTAGGCGCCGGGGACGGCTTCTTTGGTGAATTTCTTCGTCAAAGGCTGTGCGGCGTCATTGTCCAGGCGATAGTGCTGGTCGTAGGAGTCATAGTTGAAGCTCAGTCCGGCAGAAAGGCTTTGACGCTTGGTCAGTTCCGTCTCGAACAGCAAGGAGGCATAAGCGTTGTGCTGGTCCACATCGTAGATTTTCCGTCCGTACAAGGCATCCTGCTTGTGCAGGGAGCCGGAAAGGATCAATGCCAGGTTGGTGTTCTTCTCCTTATTGAATATATAGGCGTTCTTGGTGAAGGCTTCGTAGCGGTCGGTACCTATACTTATCTTATAAGGGTCTGCCAGGGACGTTTTGCCATGGCTGACTTGCCCGCTGTTGCGGTCTTCCGTAAGCACTTTGATGCCTGCCTGGAAGACGTAGCGGTCGCCCATGTATGCCCAGCGGTTCCAGAGGTTGTACTGCTCCACACGGGGGATGTCGGCAAAGCCGTCGTCGTTGCTGTCGTGAGCTTTGGTCTCATTCTCGTAATGCGCCAGCAAAGAGGTGCTCCAACGTTTGGAGAGTTTCACCGTGGCATCGGCATTGGCTTCGTAGCGGTTGGTGCTGCTGGCAAAGAGGTTGGCGGAGAACCAATCGGCCTCGGGCAACTGGGGTTTCTTGAATTCCACATTAATTTGTCCCGTGATGGCCTCATAGCCGTTCTTCACGGACGAACTGCCCTTGCTCACCTGAATACTCTGCATCCATGGCCCGGGTACATAACCCAGTCCGTAGGGGGCGGCAGAGCCGCGGTAGTTGGGGATATTCTCCGTCATCATTTGCACATACGTACCGGACAAGCCGAGAAGCTTGATTTGCTTGGCACCGGTGGCGGCGTCAGAGTAGGTGACGTCCACCGAGGGATTGGTCACAAAACTCTCTCCCAGGTTACAGCAGGCGGCACGACTCAACTCGGCGCTACTTATCATATCTTCATTCATCACACTGTTGCGCAGCTTCATGGTGCCCAACTTACGGCTGACCACATTCACCTCGCTCAGTTCCACCCCTTCGCGCAAGACAATGTCGAGCGTCTCATTGCGGTTACTGACGTGTATCGTATCGTTCTCAAAACCGATAAAGCTGACTACAAGCATATGCTTGTCATTGGGTTTGGACAAGGAGAAAGTACCGTCCGCCGAAGTGGTGGTACCTTGGGTGGTTCTCTGCCAGAAGAGGTTGGCACCCGCAATCGGGTCGCCCAAATTATCCTTTACCGTTCCCTTTACCTGCGCCTGCAAGGCGGTGAAAGAGAACAGAAGAATGGCTATCAAACTATATTTCATTTCTGTTTTATACTTAAAGAAGTGATTAAAAAACAAACAGTTCCCTCCGGACAATTCATGTCATTGCCCCGTATAAAACAACACTAAATGAGAAGCGTGGAATAGAGCGCCAGATAATGACGCGAGCCGACGACATATGGCGGTGCTCCTGAAACAACTCTCGGAGTACAAGCCACCTGCGGCAAGGAGTGATCAAACAGCGGCAGTTGCTCGCAAAACAGTGTAAGGAATGGCACGAACGAAACAGACTCGTGTGCATGCTTCACGAAATCCACCTTGTAGTAGACGGCTGTACAGCCGGTATCCTTGCATGTTTGCCGTGAGGCACGATGTGCATTATGGCATTTGGAACAGCCGGAGGTGCAGCAACTTTGTGTCGTCTCGCATCCGGCACAGCAATACTGAACTACAGAAATCCCCACTCCGCTTATAATGATAAGGGAGGAAAAGAGTACAGCCAGTATGTAACGGAGTTCCTTCATAAGCGCTGCAAAGATAGAAAGTTTTAACCGTTTGCCGGAATTAATTTTTCCTTTTTTATGTGTGCAGTTCGTTAATAAGTTCTATATTTGTCGATAAAGTTTTTTGATTGATATGTTGATTTATAAACGAAACTCAATATGAAAAAGCAAACTGTCAGCCTACTTGTCCTTCTGCTTGCGGCAAGCGGCTTTTTCTTTTCCTGCGGTAACACCGTGAACAAAAACGCATACGCGTTGGAGTTCGACAGTATACAAGTAAACGAAACCGTACATCTCTTCGGAGACACAGCCAAGCCGGCCTGCAACCTCATCCTCAACGTTGCCTACGCCAGCCAGTCATCCGACGTAAGGCTGAAAGACAGTCTGAACACCTTCTTCCTCTCTGCCTGCTTCGGCGACAAGTACATGGCGATGACACCCGAAGAAGCTGTCAAGAAATATACGGAGAAATATGTCGGCGACTACCGCAATGACCTGGAGCCGATGTACAAGAAAGACGAGGAGGACAAGCAGGACGAGCAGAGCATAGGAGCCTGGTATTCCTATTATAAAGGAATCGAAAGCCATGTGCAGTTGTGCAATACCTTAGTACTGACCTACCGTATAGATTACAACGAATATACCGGCGGCGCACACGGCATCTATATGTCCACCTTCCTCAACCTCGACCTAAAGACCCTAAGCCCCATCCGCCTGGACGACCTCTTTGAAGGCGACTATAAGGAAGCGCTGACCGACTTGCTTTGGAAACAGCTGATGGCAGACAACAACGTCAGCACCCGCCAAGAGCTGGAGGACATGGGCTACGCCACCACCGGTGACCTGGAGCCTATCGAGAATTTCTACCTGGACCCAACGGGAATCACCTTCTATTATAATGTATATGAAATTGCCCCATACGTAATGGGAGCAACCAAAATCACGTTGTCTTATGAGGACATAGCCCCTCTGATGAACGGTAAATTCATTGTATTAAGCAGCGCTATAAAAACAGACGGCGAATAGGAACTGTAATCAATTGTCTATCAACATAAAATTCACAATGGATTTAATACTCAAATATTTCCCGGACCTGACGGAAGAACAGAAACGGCAGTTTGCCGCACTCTACGACCTCTATCTGGACTGGAACTCTAAGATTAATGTCATTTCACGCAAAGATATAGAGAACTTGTACGAACACCATGTGCTGCACTCTCTGGGCATAGCCAAGGTAATCAGGTTCAGACCGGGGACACAAATTATGGACCTCGGCACGGGAGGAGGCTTTCCGGGAATCCCGCTTGCCATCCTTTTCCCCGAAGTACAATTCCATCTGGTGGACAGCATCGGAAAGAAAGTACGCGTAGCCTCCGAAATAGCCAACAGCATCGGGCTGAAAAACGTCACCTTCCGCCATGCCCGCGCAGAAGAGGAAAAAGGGAAGTTCGACTTTGTGGTGAGCCGTGCCGTGATGCCACTGACAGACCTACTGAAGATTATCCGCAAGAACATCTCCTCCAAACAGCAGAATGCATTGCCCAACGGACTGATTTGCCTCAAGGGGGGCGAATTGGGAAACGAAACCATGCCCGTCAAGAACAAGACTACGCTGTGGGACCTGAAGGAGTTCTTTGAAGAGGAGTTCTTCGAGACAAAGAAAGTAGTATATGTAGGGGGATAAATCTAAATACATAATATGAAAATAAAGAGATTTGAGTTTAATATGTTCCCGGAGAACTGTTATGTGCTTTGGGACGAAACCAATGAAGCGGTCGTCATTGACCCGGGCTGTTTTTATGAAGAAGAAAAGCAGGCCTTGAAAAACTTCATCACCAAGAATGGGCTGAATGTGAAACATCTGCTGAATACCCATCTGCATCTGGACCATATCTTCGGCAATCCTTTCATGCTGAAAGAGTTCGGATTGAAGGCTGAAGCCAACCAGGCCGATGAGTTCTGGATTGACGAAGCGCCGAAACAAAGCCGCATGTTCGGCTTCCAACTGCAGGAAGCCCCCGTGCCCCTGGGCACTTATCTGCACGATGGAGACATCATCACCTTCGGCAATACGGAACTGGAAGCCATCCATGTGCCGGGACACTCGCCGGGCAGCCTGGTGTACTATTGCGCGGCAGACCACTGCATGTTTTCGGGGGATGTGCTGTTTCAAGGCAGCATCGGCCGTGCCGACCTTGCCGGCGGCAACTTCGACGAACTTATAGAGCATATTTGCAGCCGTCTGTTCATCCTGCCCAACGACACGATTGTCTATCCCGGACACGGAGCACCGACTACCATAGGAATAGAAAAAGCGGAGAATCCGTTCTTCCGGTAAATATACAGCAAACTTTTAAATCATTACAGCCATGAAAAACGACCTATTGGCCTACCGCCACATCGGCATCAGCGAAAAAGACGAGGAGAAGATGCTCCAAAAAATAGGAGTGAAAAGCCTGGACGAGCTGATTGATAAAACCATTCCTGCCAACATCCGCCTGAAAGAACCGCTGGCTCTGCCCAAGACAATGACGGAGTATGAATTCGGACAGCACATTGCAGGACTGGCTGCCAAAAACAAACTTTACACAACCTATATCGGTATGGGATGGTACAATACCATCACTCCTGCCGTTATCCAACGGAATGTATTCGAGAACCCCGTTTGGTACACTTCCTATACCCCCTATCAGACCGAAGTCTCACAAGGACGCCTGGAAGCTCTGATGAACTTCCAGACTGCCGTATGCGACCTCACCGGCATGCCCCTTGCCAACTGCTCCCTGCTGGACGAAGCGACTGCCGCAGCCGAAGCCGTGACGATGATGTACGCCCTGCGTCCGCGCGACATGCAGAAATCGGGTGCCAACGTGGTATTTGTAGACGAAGCCGTCTTCCCGCAGACACTGGCGGTAATGACTACCCGCGCCATTCCGCAAGGTATCGAGCTGCGTATAGGAAAATACCATGAAATGGAATTCACGCCGGACATCTTCGCCTGCGTACTGCAATATCCCAACGCCGCCGGCAACGTGGAAGATTATCGCGCCTTCGTGGAAAAAGCCCATGCGGCCAACTGCAAAGTGGCCGTTGCCGCCGACATTCTGAGCCTCGCCCTGCTCACCCCTCCGGGAGAATGGGGAGCTGACATCGTCTTCGGAACCACACAACGGCTCGGTACACCGATGTTCTACGGTGGGCCGTCGGCAGCCTACTTTGCCACCCGCGACGAGTACAAGCGCAATATGCCGGGACGCATCATCGGCTGGTCGAAAGACAAATACGGCAAGCTGTGCTACCGCATGGCGCTGCAAACCCGCGAGCAACATATCAAGCGTGAAAAGGCGACTTCTAACATCTGTACCGCGCAGGCACTGCTGGCTACAATGGCAGGATTCTATGCCGTATATCACGGTCCGGAAGGCATCCGCACCATTGCAGAACGCATCCACAGCATTGCCGTATTCTTGGAAAAGAGCATCAACAGACTGGGATACAAGCAGGTCAATGTACAATATTTCGACACGCTCCGCTTTGCACTGCCCGACACCATTTCGGCACAGCAGATACGTACCATCGCCTTGAGCAAGGAAGTGAACCTGCGTTATTTCAAGAATGGGGACGTAGGTATGAGCATCGATGAGACTACGGACATCACTGCCGTCAACGTACTGCTCTCCATCTTTGCCATTGCCGCCGGAAGGGATTGGGAAAAGGCAAGCGACGTACCCATGGCAAGCAGCATCAGCGCGGAGATGAAACGCCAAAGCACCTATCTGACACATGAAGTATTCAACAAATACCATACGGAAACGGAGATGATGCGCTACATCAAGCGTCTCGACCGCAAGGACATCTCACTGGCACACTCCATGATTTCCCTCGGCTCGTGCACCATGAAGCTGAACGCTGCCGCAGAGATGCTGCCGCTCAGCCGTCCGGAATTCATGAACATGCATCCCCTGGTGCCCGAGGACCAGGCCGAAGGTTACCGCGAACTGATAAGCAACCTCAGTGAAGAGCTGAAGATAATTACCGGCTTTGCCGGTGTCAGCCTGCAACCCAACTCCGGTGCGGCAGGCGAATATGCAGGACTCCGCGTCATCCGCGCCTATCTGGAAAGTATAGGACAAGGGCACCGCAATAAAATACTGATACCTGCATCCGCACACGGCACCAACCCGGCATCTGCCATCCAGGCAGGCTTTACCACCGTGACCTGCGCCTGCGACGCACAAGGCAATGTGGATATGGCCGACCTGCGCGCCAAAGCGGAAGAAAACAAGGCGGACCTCGCCGCCCTAATGATTACCTACCCTTCCACACACGGTATCTTTGAAACGGAAATTGTGGAAATCTGCCACATTATACACGCCTGCGGTGCGCAGGTATATATGGACGGCGCCAATATGAATGCCCAAGTAGGCTTGACGAATCCCGGCTTTATCGGTGCGGATGTCTGCCATTTGAATCTGCACAAAACGTTCGCCTCTCCTCACGGTGGCGGTGGACCGGGCGTAGGTCCCATCTGCGTGGCAGAGCATCTGGTTCCGTTCCTTCCGGGACATAAATTGTTCGGCAATGCTGCCAACCAGGTGTCCGGAGCTCCCTTCGGCAGTGCAGGTATCCTCCCCATTACTTACGGCTATATCCGCATGATGGGAACAGAAGGGCTGACGCGTGCCACGAAGATAGCTATCCTCAGCGCCAACTACCTGGCAGCCTGCCTCAAGGATACATACGGCATCGTTTACCGCGGTGCTACCGGCTTCGTAGGACACGAAATGATATTGGAATGCCGTAAGGTGCACGAAGAGACGGGCATCAGCGAAAACGACATCGCCAAGCGCCTGATGGATTATGGATATCATGCCCCTACCCTCTCCTTCCCGGTACACGGCACACTGATGATTGAACCGACGGAGAGCGAAAGCCTTGCCGAACTCGACAACTTTGTCCACGTGATGCTGACCATCTGGGACGAGATTCAAGAGGTGAAGAACGGCGAAGCCGACAAGACGGACAACGTGCTGGTGAATGCCCCGCATCCCGAATACGAAGTGGTAGCCGACACATGGGAGCACAGCTATACCCGCCAAAAAGCAGCCTACCCGATAGAAAGCGTGCGCGAAAACAAGTTCTGGGTGAACGTGGCACGTGTAGACAACACGTTGGGAGACCGTAAACTGTTGCCCACATGCTATGGATGCTTCGACTGATGAAAAGAAAGCGTAACGGACTATTTTATAGTAAAAAAGAAGAAACCATCAATTCCATCTCCCATGGCATCGGCATTGCCATGGGAGTAATTGTAAGTACACTATTCCTGATAAAATGCTACCAGGCGCAGAATCTTTGGGCAGCATGCGGCGTATGGCTCTATCTGTTCGGCATGGGCGGTTCATATCTTGCCTCCACACTCTACCACTCCCTGAAACATCATAATCCGTGGAAACGACGCTTGCGGCATTGGGACCATGCAGCCATCTATTGGCACATTGCAGGCAGTTATTCCCCCATCACACTCATTGCATTGAGAGAGGACGGCGGTTGGGGCTGGGGACTTTTCGGCTTCGTCTGGCTATGCGCCATCATCGGCACTGTTGTCAGCTTCCGCAAGATGGAGGAGCACAGTTACGTGGAAACAGTGTGCTACATCTTGATGGGGCTGTCCGTACTGGTAGTATTCAAGCAGCTTTTCGCCCTCTCCCCCACAGCCTGCTACTGGATTATTGCCGAGGGGGTATGCTACATCACGGGAGCCGCCTTCTACTCCTTGCGCAAGGCACGGTACATGCATTCGGTTTTCCATTTCTTTGTATTGGGCGGTTCAGCCTGCCACATGGTGGCTGTATGGGACATACTGGTGAAGATGCTGTAAGCAAACGGCAAGCGCACAACCGCTAAAAGAAGTTAATAAGTATCTCTCCCCCTTGCTTTTCTCCATAACTTACCCTACGTTTGCAGTGTTGTACATCAGTGCAACACTAATAAAATTATGATAACGATAGAGAATACGAGCTACGGTTACAAGTCCAATCCACTTATTTTCAACAACATATCTTTGGAAATAGGAAACGGCATATATGGACTTCTGGGAGAAAACGGCGTAGGCAAAACGACGCTGATGCATCTCATCTGCGGACTACTCTTCCCCAAAAACGGAAAGTGCAGTATAGACGGAAGAAACACGGTGGAGAGACAGCCCGGGGCGCTAAACCGTTACTTCTTCTTGCCCGAAGAGATGCAGATGCCAACCGAGAGTATCGTCAGCTTCGCTGCACACCATTCCGTATTCTATCCACATTTCAATCAAGAAGAATTCGAGCTGAACCTGGAAGAATTGAAAATCGACCGGAAACAAAAACTCTCTTCCGTCTCCTACGGACAACAGAAGAAGGCAATGCTGGCATACGCCTTTGCCCTGCATACTCCATACATCCTGCTCGACGAACCGACAAACGGGCTAGACATCACCTCCCGCCAAGCCTTGAAACGTATCATCAGCCGCAGCATGGACGATGAAAGCACGCTGCTCATCTCCACCCATCAGGCGCACGACTTCGAGAATCTGCTGGACCATCTCGTCATCCTTGGCAAAGGCGAAATATTACTGAACCGTTCGCTGGACGAAATCAGTAACCGGCTTCTCTTTGCCCGTACGGACATTCTGCCGGCAGAAAGCATCTACAGCGAACAAGACTTGGCAGGCCATTTCTCCATTCTCCCCAACGAGGACGGAGAAGAGAACACACCGGACATCGAGCTGCTGTATAAAGCGGTGCTGCAACAACCGGAAAAGATAAAGAGCATGTTTCAATGAAAATCCATCATACAAACAGAACTATGAACGCAACTTTTAATCTGAAACGCTTCCTGCTACTGGAACAATATAAAAGGAATGAGACCGGCAGGCACCTGCTTTGGTCGGCAGCCGTCGTATCGTTCATCTGCATCCTGTGCATTCTCTACGACATAAACCGCGGTGGAAGTTATTACGGCAAACATACCTCTGCCACCGAATTCTCCCGCTACGTACTATGGTTTATCCTCATTGCCCCCTGCCTGCTGGAAACAAATTTCAGCAAACGCAACTCTACTCTCGATATACTGCTGCCGGCATCGGCATTCGAGAAGTTCCTGCATATCTGGATAAAATACCTGCTGCTGCTTCCCCTATTCTGCGGTCTACTGATAGCCTGCCTCAAAGGTCTGCTGTCCTTAAGCGGCAGCGAGTTCCTGCAGTATTTCGCAACGCACATCACGATGTTCCGGATACACAACACCCAGATACTGACCAATGCAATCCTGCATGCTTCCGCCTTCATCGGCTACTTCGCCTTCAGTCGGCAAGTCCTGCTGAAAAGTTTCACCATCTTTGTAGGCTCCATTGCCGTCTGCATAGGAATTGTAACTTTTGTGGCCTCCCTCATGCCCGAAGCCAGAGCGGACGGATACTGGATAGACAACATTGCCACATGGCCCAACACCAACTATCCGTTGTCGGCCGGTGCACAAGCCATCGTGACTTTCTGCAATTATGCGGCTCCCATCAGTGTGCTGCTCGGTTCATGGGTATCGAGCTACTTCCTGCTCAAAGAAAAACAACTGTAGCCTATGGACTTCAAGACCAACAAACCGATATACCAGCAGATTGTAGATTTCTGTTTCAGCAAGATTCTCACCCGCGAATGGCAGGCAGAAGAGCGGGTGGTATCCGTGAGGGAGCTCTCCACACAACTGGCAGTGAACTCGCGTACCGTGTTGAAGGCCTATGAATACCTCCAGGCAGAGGGCATCATCTACCCGGAACGGGGAATGGGATTCTACCTCTCCAAAGATGCGGTGAAGAAAGTGATGCGAATACAGAAGAAAGAGTTTTTTGAAAACCAGCTTGCCGACATGTTCCGCAGCATGGAGCTGCTCGGCATCAGTATAGAAGAAATAACAGAACGATATAACAAACTTAAAAAAGACGGTTCATGAAGAGATACGCAAAGACTGCATTATGGATTACCTTCGGACTCCTCTTCGGACTTACGATTGTCAAAGTTTCGACACTGATGTACGAGATTTATTCCTTCATGCATTCCTAACTTTCATCGGACAGACGAGGAAAGTATAAACAACTGATATACAAGCTTCAGCATCTTCCCTTAACGGGAAGAGTGACTTTTGCATCCCTATCCAACAGTAACAGACTAATACAAACGATTATGAAAACCCAACTTTTTTTACTATTGCTTGCCCTCTCCGTACTCAGTACGCAGGCACAGAGCCTCTCCATCAAAGGACGCGTCACGGACGCCTCGCAAGAGGCAGTTATAGCCGCCAATGTGTCATTATGGACCATAGACTCTACTTTGGTGACCGGAGTAACCTCGGATGCACAAGGCAAGTTCGCCCTCCCTAAAATCAAGGCAGGCGATTACCGCCTTTCCATCTCCTTCATCGGCCTCCAAAGTGAAAACATACTGCTGAAACTGAATAAAAGCCTCGACCTGGGCGATGTACAGTTGCAGGAAGATGCCGTAAGCCTCGGTGAAGTGACGGTATCCGCCAGCAATGTGCTGCAGCGGGTAGACCGGCAAATCATCCTGCCTTCCGAAAGCCAGCTGAAACGCTCGTTCGGTGCCTACGACCTGCTGAACAATCTCGGCATTGCCCGTCTGCAAGTGGACAATCTGAGCAACAGCATGAGCGTCAGCGGTGGTGGGGCCGTACAAACCCGTATCAACGGCATTAAAGTGACAGACAAGGAGATAGCGGCCGTCAGAGCCAAAGACGTACTGCGTGTGGAGTTCATCGAAGACCCCGGCAAGCAGTACGGAGACGATGAACTGGGCGCCGTAGTCAACATTATCCTGCGCCGCCGCGAAACGGGCGGTGTTGTGAACTTCCAACTCTCCGATTCGCCCCACACCCTATGGGGAGAGAATTTCCTGAGCGCGAAGTTCAATTACAAGAACTCCGAATGGGGCATCGACTACTTCAACAAGAACGGCAAGTATCACAGCCGCCTCGAATCCCATGAAACCTTCTATCTGGGCGACCGTACCATCGACCGCATCAAGGAAGGCATCGAAGACGAGTCTCCCTCCCTGAGCTTCATCAACAACCTGAATCTGACGTACAATCTGACGAAAGCGGACAAATATGTATTCAATGCCATTTTCCGTAACAACCTCAGCAATGCCCCCTACCAGAATGAGCTGAACAAGATGTGGGCAGTGGGCAGCACGGAGTCCATCTATTCATACGTCAACAACCATACATCCAGCTACTCTCCGGCGCTCGACCTTTACTTCCAGCATACCCTGCCCCATCAGCAGAGCATCCAGGTGAATGTAACGGGAACGCTCATCCATACCAAGAACAACCGGAAATACAAGGAGTACAAAGACGAGAACGCACCGCTGGCAGACATCCAGACATTGGTGGACGGTGACAAGCGCTCCGTCATTGGCGAAGCCATCTATGAAAAGAACTTCAAGGAGGTGAAGCTGAGCGGCGGTGCCCGCCACTATCAGATGCGGACAGAGAATGAGTATAAAGGTTCCAACCCTACCACTTCGAAGATGGACCAGTCGCAGACATCCGCTTTCTTCGAGGTGCAGGGCAAGGTAAAGGACTTCAGCTATGCGGGCAGTGTAGGAATGACACGTGCCTGGTTCAAGGAAAGTGAGGAAGACCATGCTTACTATACCTTCACGCCCACCGTGCGGTTGAGCTATAATCTGAAGAAGGCGGGACTCCTGCGCTACCGGTTCAACATCAGTCCTGCCATACCGTCGCTCGGCTCGCTGACTGATGTGGAGCAAGCGATGGACACGATACAGATAGTCCGCGGAAACCCGTTGCTGAAAACGTATCAACAGTTCACGAACTCCTTGTCTTACAGCTATTCGAAGAAGCAGTTCAATGCCAATCTGAGCGTGCGCCACCAGTATTATGACAATCCCATCATGGAAAGCATCTTCGTGGAGGACGGCAAACTGATACTGAAAGATGAAAACCAGCGGTCGTTCCAAAGCCTGAATGCGGAACTGATGGTCGGCATTAACGGCGCTACGCTGTTCGGGCTGAAGGATTTCCTGACGCTTTATGCTTCGGGAGGATATACGCGCAGTTGGTCGGAAGGCCTGAACTATAGCCATATGTACGATGAATTCTATTACAGCGTGATGGCGCAAGTGCAATATAAAGACTTCTCGCTGCTCGGGCAGTTCCGGAAAGTGCAGAACAATTTCTTCGGCGAAACCATCAAGAAGAACGAAAACCAGACGGCATTCATGGCAATGTACACCCGGCGTAACCTTCAGGCGGGAATCGGTATTATGTTTCCTTTCACCAATAACTATAAAGTGGGAAAAGAAAGAATCAGCAAAGTGGCTCCTTTCCGTTCCGAGACATTCGTCAGGGAGACGGGACAGATGGTCGTGCTGCGCGTGGGTTATACATTCGAGTTCGGACGCAAGCACAAGGCAGGCAACAAGGGGCTGAACAACAGTGATACGGACAGCGGCATCATCAATATGCAGCGATAACCCATTTCCTCTGTGAAGAGGAAGCCCAACGGAGAGTGGCGGAATTATACGTTATTTTGCTTCATGTATGATTAATTACCTGACCGCCACCTCTCCTGCGGGTATCTCTGTTTAGCGGATGATGGTCACCGTACCTTCCTTCACCTTTTTCTCCTTCACCGGAGCATCGGCGGGAGCATATCCCAGGGCTGCGCAGCCATATACCTTATGGCTCTCGGGTACACCCAGCTTTGTCAAGAAAGCCCGGACATCGGGGTCGTCGCAGGTCTGCCCCAACTGGTTAATCCAGCAGGAACCGATGCCGAGGGACTTGGCTGCAAGAAAAATGTTCTCCAAGGCGCAGGCACAATCCATACCGGCCCACCACTTGTCCGGCTCATTGGAGACAATGACCAACGTGGGGGCATGATAGTAGCAACAATAAGTCTGGCTGTGTCCACGCTCCCGTGTATGGAGGTCGTCACTCTTGGCAAAGGCACCTTTGATTTTATCGTTCAGCTCTTCCAGCACCTCCTTATTCTGGATGGCGGTAAAGTGCCACGTCTCCAAATGCATACCACTGGGAGCATAGGTAGCCGCCTCAAGGATAAGGTTCAAATCTTCTGCGGAAACTTGCTGTTCCGTATAGGCACGGACGCTGCGGCGTGCCTTGATGGTTTGTAATGTCTCGTTCATTTATTTATTTATTTGAGAATTGATAGTTGATAATGCACATCAGTACGTGTTCAGTGGGGCTGTTTCACCGTTTCACCAGCCCAATCTTTACATTCAGCTTGAAGTACCAGACGCCGTTCTCGCGCTCCAAGAAGCCGTATTTATCTTTCTCTACGGCACCTTTCTCCAAACGCGTATTCTGATAGAGGAAGTCTGCAAAGACCTGCGGACGGGATTTGTGGTAGCAAAGTACCTGCCCGCTGCCGTCCGTCAGGAAGATGCCTTCGACGGCAGAGTCCGTACCGTTATAAATTTTGGCAGGGCGCATGCCGAGGGCAAGTGCCAGCAGGAACTGCTTCATCTTGAACTCGTAGAAGCGGTGCTTGTTTATCAACTCGTCCTTTATCTTCAACGGATTCATCTCCTTGATGCGCTCCGTCAATTCGCTGATGCGGGTGATGCCGTCCAAGTGCATCAAGCGTACCATCTCGGCAAGCATGCGGGGGAAGTGGAGGTCTATCATCAGCAAGTTGCAGCGGAACACGCGGTCGGCAACGTCGGCATACTTCAGCACGCCGCCCAGTCGCTCAATCATCATCATGCGTTCTGCCACTTCCGTAGGAGATTCCGGCAGGGCATTCACCTTGTTCACCGTGGGCACGGCAAACTTGACACCGCTTTGCTCCAGCTTCAGATTCGCCGTGCGCCCTCCGTCCAGCAACGGATTCATCGGGGTAAGACGACAACGGACATTGAAGCCCGTTAGAGGTGCTTCGGGATGCCAGAAGGCAACGGAGAAGTCGGTACGGTCCTCCGTCTTTGCTTCCAGGTCGAAGATGTTGACAGCATCCAAAAAGGCTTCCAAACCTTCGGACACTTCCACTTCCTCGCCCGAAACGTTCTTCAGCAGATGCAGAACCAACTCTGCCGCATCACCAAAGTCTTCGCGGGGGAAACGCAGTTCCTCCTTCTCGCCCGGAACAAACGAACCGTCCTTCCCGGCAGTTCCGCTGACAACGCGCACTTCCTGCGCTTCGATATAGTAACGGCGCGTACCGTCATGCTCTTCCCTCTGTATCAAGGCAACGGGCCAGCGCAGGGTTTCGTCTTTTTCAGCTTTCGGTGTACCCAGTGACACGGCTCCATCCGCCAGCAGGCGAAAGAAGGTGTAGAGCTCGCCCAGTTCTCTTTTTGTTGCACTAAATGCCATAAACTTTCTTTTGTTTAAAGGAGGGAGTCAGCCTTTCATAAGGAGTGATGCCGTTTCCGCAAAGAAAACAGTCTGTTCCGAAGGACAAAACAACTTGTTCCGTTAAAGGAAACGAACAACTTCCCTATTGAAAGGGGCTCTTATCCCATTTGTTGTATTATTCAAACCTCAATGTTTCTACTTTCTCCAACCGTGCCCGCAACTTCGGCATCATGG
The DNA here is from genome assembly GCF_003602995.1 of Bacteroides sp. AF25-38AC. Lineage (NCBI taxonomy): Bacteria > Pseudomonadati > Bacteroidota > Bacteroidia > Bacteroidales > Bacteroidaceae > Bacteroides > Bacteroides sp. AF25-38AC. Next base: position 51,665 of record NZ_QTMD01000004.1, read on the forward strand.
ACTGGCGGATACGGAGCGTCATGCGGCAGTCCATATCATACGACTGTTCCAGGATTTCCGGCTCCTCCTCCTTCACTACTCGCATCACATCGTTCATGAAAGGATATTCGAAAAGGAAGGTAACCGTCTCATCCACGGTCTTTTCAATAACGGTGGCGGCAGCAATGGCTTCGGCGGCGGCGGCTTTATAGGCTACAATCAGTCCGCTCGTACCCAATTTGATGCCTCCGAAATAACGCACTACGATAATCAATATATCCGTCAATTCGTTGGAATTGATTTGTCCCAGAATCGGCTTGCCTGCCGTACCCGATGGCTCGCCGTTGTCGTTGGCACGGAAGTCCTTCCGCTCATGGCCCAGCATGTAGGCGTAGCACACGTGGCGGGCGTCGTAATATTTCTTCTGGTAAGTTTCCAGATGCGCCTTCACCTCCTCTACTGTACGCACCGGCAGGGCAATAGCAATGAACTTGCTGCGCTTTTCAGTGTAAATGCCCTCGGAAGGGGCAACGATGGTTTTATACGTATCTTCGCTCATGCTGCAAAGATAATGCAAACTGAAGAGAGAACTTTCATGCTTGCATGAAAAAAGTTATGTTGAAGTGCAGCTTATCTTATCTAAAGATAATGCAAAATCAAAAGCAGCAGAAATAAGCAAGCTGATTTCTGCCGAAAAGAGTTATCTTTGTACGAAGAATCAGATTTATAATCAAACAGAAAAAATGACAGACGGAATCAAGACATTGCACTATTCGGACCTCTTCCTGGCAATGTATTTCGAGGGAGGGAGAAGCTGCACGCACCGGAATCATTCGCACGTGCTGGTATATATGTACTCCGGTGAAATGGTTATCGATGAAAGAGGCAAAATCACTCGGCTGCATAAAGGAGACTGTGCCTTTATCCGTAAGGACTTTAGTGTGCAAATGACCAAACAAGCCTGGAATGGAGAGCAGTTCAAAGCCATTTTCCTGATGTTCACTCCCAAATTCCTGCGTGACTTTTACAGCAGGCTGAACCGGGACATCCTGCCTAAAGATGCCAAACGAGATAAAATAAGCTTGTACAAGCTACCTTCCAACCGCCCCGACATTGTAAGTCTGTTCGAATCCATGACACCCTATTTCGATTCGAGCATCCACCCGACTGAGGAGTTGCTGCAACTGAAAAGGATGGAGGGGATATACGTGTTGCTCAATACGAGTAAAAACCTGTATGCTTCCGTTTTTGATTTTGCAGACCCGTGGAAAATAGACATATTGGACTTTCTGGAACACAATTACATGAACGACATATCCATGGAAGAAATGGCCAATTATACCGGCCGCAGCCTATCCACGTTTAAACGCGATTTCAAAAAATGCAGCACACTCTCCCCACGGGAATGGCTGATACAGCGCCGTCTCGAAGCCGCCCGTGAGCTGATACGGAAAGGAGGGCGCAAAGTATCGGAAATCTGTTTTGAAGTAGGTTTCAAGAACCTCTCCCATTTCTCGAAAGCTTATAAAGCCACCTACGGTATTCCTCCGACAGAAGACATACAGCAGGAAGTGAGTCTCACATAGATTGCGGAACTTTTTCTATCCGTGGACTGCACGGCAAAGCATATTGAACCGTACAACAAAGCCATTGTAGCATAGCCTCCTTACATTTGTACCCGAAAAATGATTAGAGTGTATAACAATTTAAATCAAACGATTATGAAAAGTATTTTTGAAAAAGATTTATCGGGAGAGATGGTTTCACCCAACGAGCCGGGCTACAATGCATTAATTGAGGACATTTTCGCTACCATCAAGGTTGCCACAGAAATGAATACGGGTTACCGCACCCCCGAAGAGGTACACGGATATATGGGCAAGATTCTCGGTAAACCGCTTGAAGAAAGTACAACGGTGCTGCCGCCACTCTACATCGACTACGGTAAGCCTATCACCATCGGAAAAGGGTGCTTCATCCAGCAATGCTGCACTTTCTTCGGTCGCGGCGGCATAACGATTGGCGATGAGGTATTTATCGGACCGAAAGTCAATCTGATTACAATCAACCACGACCCCGATCCGGAGAATCGCAGCGCTACCTATGGCCGTCCGATTACCATTGAGGATAAGGTATGGATAGGAATCAATTCGACCGTCCTCCCCGGAGTACGTATTGGCTACGGCGCAATTATCGGAGCGGGCAGTGTAGTGACCAAAGACGTTCCTCCTATGACTGTGGTAGCCGGGAATCCAGCCAGATTTATCAAAAAAATCAATAAACCACACCAAAAAGATTAAAGCAAATTCATGAAAAAGATAGTGATTGCCATCGATTCCTTCAAAGGATGTCTCACCTCGGCAGAAGCCGGAGAAGCTGCCGCCCAAGGGGTACATGCCGCATGTCCCGAATGCCGGACCATCGTGCTCCCCGTGGCCGACGGTGGAGAAGGCATGCTCGACGTCCTGCTTGCAGCCAGTAACGGAAAACGTATCACCGTCCGTGCCCACGACCCGTTGATGCAACCGTGCGATGCCAGTTACGGCATCTCCGGAGACGGCAATACCGCATTCGTAGAAATGGCTGCCATCAGCGGCCTGCCACTGGTTCCTGCCGACAAAAGGAATCCGATGAAAACCACCACCTTCGGAACGGGCGAACTGATACGCGATGCCTTGGAACGGGGATGCCTCCGTTTCGTCATCGGACTTGGAGGGAGCGCCACGAACGATGCCGGTCTGGGAATGCTGCAAGCATTGGGATTCCGTTTCTTCGATAAAGAAGGACACGAAGTGGGAAGCATGGAAAAAGGCATCGCCCTATGCGGTGCCCTTCTATCGGAAATCAGCTCCATAGACAGCTCTTCTGCCCATCCCACACTGAAAAAGGCATGTTTCACGGCGGCGTGTGATGTACGCAATCCTTTCTTCGGTCCCAATGGAGCAGCCCACGTATTCGCTCCCCAAAAAGGAGCAGACGCGGATATGGTGAAGGAACTGGATGTTGCTATGCAGCATCTTTCGGACGTCATATTCCGCACTACCGGCAAAGACGTATCCTTGCATCCCGGTGCCGGTGCGGCAGGCGGTATGGGGGGCGGTCTCTACGCATTTCTGGATGCACAGTTGAAACCCGGCATAGAGCTTCTTTTGGAAACTCTGGACTTTGCAGAAAAGATTAAGGATGCCGACCTCCTCATCACCGGAGAAGGGAAATCGGACCGGCAGACTCTTATGGGGAAAGTACCTTCGGGCATCTTGCAGGAAGCAAGAAGGCAACATATTCCCGTCATCCTGCTGGCAGGAGCGATAGAGGATGCCGGGATACTGAATGCAGCCGGATTCCGGGGCGTATTCTCCATTACCCCCTCTCCCGTCTCTTTGGAGCAGGCCATGCAGCCTGAATTTGCTCAAGAAAATATCCGAAGGACAGTGGAGCAAATTTGCCGGATTTTCTTTTAACTCCCTCTAACTCCTTTAACATACCGATAGCACCAGATACCGACTACATCGGCAATCAGCCAGCCGATGGGGATGGACCACCAGATGCCCGTCACCCCAATCTCAGGTATCGAAGCAAGCCAGTAAGAAAGAACTACACGGGTGCCCAGCGACAGCACGGTCAGCACAACAGACATGCCCGGCATACGGATGGCCCGATAGTATCCGTACAGCAAAAACAAGATGCCGATGCCACAGTAGAAAGCACCTTCGATGCGTAGGTACGCCACTCCCACCGCAATAATCTCCGTTTCGTCCGGACGGACAAAGATAAGCATCAACGGTTTGGCAAAGATGAAAACCAATACGGACACAAGGAGCGAAAAAACAACAGCCGTGACAAATGCACTGCGAACACCCCGGTGGATACGGTCGTAACGTCCGGCCCCGAAGTTCTGTGCAATAAAGGTGGAAAAGGCATTCCCAAATTCCTGCACGGGCATATAGGCGAAAGAGTCAATCTTCACAGCTGCCGCAAAAGCTGCCATTACCGCTGTTCCAAAGCTGTTGACAAGCCCCTGTACCATCAGGATTCCCAGATTCATCACCGACTGTTGGACGCAAGTCAGTGTAGAGAAGGAAGCTATTTCCTTCAAGCAAGTACGGTCAAAACACATGTCTTCATGATGCCATCGCAGTTCCGGACGCCTTCTGTAAGTATAAATGATGATGCCCAGAGCAGCTACTCCTTGAGCGAGGACAGTGGCCGCAGCCGCACCCTGAATCCCCCAATCCAGTTGTAGGATAAAAAACAAGTCGAGCGCTATATTCAGAACGACAGAAACTGCCAGAAACCAAAGCGGAGTGACAGAATCCCCTACTGCACGCAGCAGAGATGCGTAGAAGTTATAGATAAAGGTGAAAACTATACCGCAGAAGATTATCCACAAGTAGCTGCGCATCATGCCGTATATGTCTTGCGGAACCTGCAACAGCCGGAGAATAGGATCGAGCCAGATAAAAACGACTACATTCAGTATCAGTGTCACGATACCTATTAGTGCAAACGAACTGAATATGCTACGACGCAGTGCTACATGGTTTCCGGCACCATAATGTAAAGAGAACACAGTGCCACTGCCCATCGCCAGTCCCAGCAAAACGGATATAAGGAAAACCATCAGTGTGTATGCCGAACCGACCGCCGCCAACGCCCCTGCACCAATGCATTGGCCTACAATGAGCGTATCTGCAATGTTGTAGCATTGCTGCAAAAAAGACCCTACCAGCATGGGTAGGGTAAAATGCAATAAAGTACCGGTTATGCCTCCTTGAGTGAGGTCTCCTTTCCGTAGCATCCTGCTTTTGTTTTTAAGAGTTTCATTTCCGGGTACAAAGATACAAAACCCTCCAACAAATCATCTGGACTCGACGAAGAAAGAGGCATGTAATAAAAAAAGCAGAGGGTTAACCTCTGCTCTCCATACTGTTTTTGTCAGGATTCAGAATCTTTACGACCTGACGAACATCTCTCTTGTCTGCATTACCGTAAAGGCCAATCTGTTGTCCGGGTACTGTTCCCTTTTCATGTTCTGCCTGGGACAATGCTACTTTCGGGTCAATATGCCCTGCTTTCTTATCTATATTCATACCTATTGAGTTTTTCTAAATTCTTATATGAGAACAAGATAAAAAAGCAAATTGTTCAGCAGTGTCACGAGATATTTAGTAATTCCACTTCAAATATCAGTGTGGAATACGCCGGAATGGGTCCACTGGTACGTGTACCGTATCCCATGGTGTAAGGGATATATACAATCCAACGACTTCCGGGATGCATTCGTAGCAAGGCAATCTGCCAGCCCTCAATCACTTCATTCAGACGAAAAGCCTCCGGACAATTCCGTTTCCACGAATTATCGAACTCACGCCCATTAATAAGCGTGCCTTTATAATGCACAGATACTACACTGTTGAGACGTGGTGTCGGACCGTCTCTGCCTTCCTCCAATACCCGATAAAGTATGCCGCAAGGCAATTCCTTGATTCCTTCTGCCGTACGCAACTGCTCCAGAAACTGTTCGTTCTGCAATTTATATTCTTCTTTTCTACTCATATTGACTTTTTCAATACTTTACAATAATTTGTGCACTGCTTTCTTGCAGTTCCGCATATCCTTTTCCGTCAGCTCAGGATGCTTCTTAGTACCTCCCCTCTCAATGGTTTTCACAATCTTGAAACCACTCCATTTCAGAATCTCCCTGAAAGCTTTCACCACACCGTGCGTCTGATTATAGAGAATATTGAAAGGATAAGGGGTAGTACAAGTGCTTACCACAATCGCTTTCTTGCCCTTATGAAGCGGAAGGGGCATTCCCCAGGAGTTCTCCCCCATCATACCGTAAACCATACGGTCGAAAAGCACTTTCACTTCTCCCGGCATGTTTCCCCAATAGCAAGGGGCACCGATTATCACTGCATCGGCTTCTTTCATAGACTGCAACACTCTCTGTGCCCCATCCTCGGGCAGACAACACTTCAATGAACTGCGACACTTCATGCAACCGATGCAGGGATGTACCTGCAACTGTGGAACGTCTATATAAACTGTTCCAACTCCGCAGCCTTCAAGTTCCTGCTTCATCAGCTCCAACATTTTCGACATGTTGCCATGACGACGGGGACTACCGTTAAGAATCAATACCTTCATTGTATACTCTCAATTTTTCGGCAAAGGTCGGCATTTTCTACATAATAACCTTATTATTCTGTTTTAATCCGAAAAAAACGGGGATGTCTTTTAGTGGAAGACATCCCCGTTTCAGTTTATATCAATTCATTTAGTCCAGTTTATGAATCACCAACCCCGAACGCAACTTCGGCTCAAACCAAGTTGTCTTGGGAGGCATGATGTTGCCCGTATCGGCGATGTCCATCAGCTGCTTCATGGAAACGGGATAGAGGGCCAATGCCACTTTCATCTCACCGCTGTCCACCCGCTTCTTCAACTCTTCCAAACCACGGATGCCACCTACAAAGTCGATACGCTTGTCGGAACGGAGGTCTTTGATGCCAAGCACTTCATCCAGTATCAGATTGGAGGAGATGGTTACATCCAGTACACCAATGGGGTCGTTATCATTATAAGTACCCGGTTTGGCAGTAAGGCTGTACCACTTTCCGTCCAGATAGAGGGAGAAGTTATGCAGTCCGGACGGCTTATAGATGTCCTCACCTTTCTCCTCCACGATGAAATTCTTGCCCACAGCGGCCAGGAACTCTTCGGGAGTCATGCCGTTCAAGTCCTTCACCACCCGGTTATAGTCAATAATAGTCAACTGGTTGGCAGGGAAGCACACGGCCATGAAGTAATTGTACTCTTCGTCACCACGGTGATTGGGGTTTTGCTTGGCTTTCTCTGCACCCACCAAAGCGGCAGCGGCGCTGCGATGATGCCCATCGGCAATGTAGAGGGCGGGCATTTGGGCAAACTCTTGGGTAATGGCATCAATGTCCTCCTGCTTGTCTATAATCCAGAAGGTATGACCGAAACCATCACCCGGAGCGATAAAGTCGTATACCGGTTTCCCCGCTGTATAACGGGAAATGACGGCATCCAGTGCAGCGTTATCGGGATAGGCAAAGAATACGGGCTCAATGTTGGCATTGTTCACGCGGACATGCTTCATACGGTCCTCCTCTTTATCACGACGAGTCAACTCGTGCTTCTTGATAACGCCGTTCATATAATCGGGAACATAGGCACCGACAACAAGACCGTACTGTGTCTTGCCGTTCATGGTCTGGGCATAGACGTAATAGTTTTCTTTATCATCCTGCACCAGCCAGCCTTTCTCTTGGAACATACGAAAGTTCTCTGCAGCTTTCTGATAAACACGTTCGTCATGCTCATCCGTACCGACGGGAAAATCTATTTCCGGCTTGATAATATGATATAGGGATTTTTCATTACCTTCCGCTTCTATGCGGGCTTCCTCTGAATTGAGTACATCATACGGGCGGGAAGCTACTTGTTCTACTAAGTCTTGGGGAGGACGGACTCCTTTGAAAGGTTTAATGATTGCCATGGTAATTAGATGTTTTAATGGAATACTTAGGCGCAGATTACACGGAACTGTACGGAAAATAAAAACTCCGTGAAATCCGCGTAATCCGCGCCTACTAAAAATATTACTTGTTTACGCGGAACTTCTCGCAACCGTCTTTCAGGAAGCCTACAATCTGCTTGGCAGCGGCAATACCTGCGTTGATATTGGCTTCGGCAGTCTGGGCCCCCATCTTTTTCGGTGTAGAGAAATAACGTCCGGCAAACTTGGCTGCAAATGTTTCATTGGCAGCAGGCATAATGTCGGTCATGTATTTCAAGTCGGTACGCTCTTCCATCAGCTGAATCAACTCGGCTTCATTGATGACTTCCTTACGGGCTGTGTTCACCAGCAGTCCGCCTTTCGGCATCTTGTTCACCAATGCATAATTGATGGAATTCTTCGTTTCGGCAGTTGCAGGAATATGCAGGGAAACGACGTCGCAAGTAGAGTAAAGCTCTTCAGCAGAACCCACAGCCTTCACTCCATCCTTCTCGATTACTTCTTTCGGGCAGAAAGCGTCGAACGCATAAATCTCCATACCGAAGCCTTTGGCAATACGGGCTACGTTGCGGCCTACGTTACCATAAGCATGGATACCCAGCTTCTTACCCATCAGTTCCGTACCGGAAGTACCGTTATACATATTACGGACAGCCATCACCATCAAGCCGAAAGCCAACTCGGCCACAGCATTGGAGTTCTGCCCCGGAGTATTCATTACACATACATTGTGGGCAGTAGCTGCTTCCAAGTCCACATTGTCATAACCAGCACCGGCACGCACCACAATCTTCAGTTCCTTGGCGGCATCCAGCACTTCAGCATCAATGATGTCACTGCGGATAATGATAGCGTTGGCATCTTTCACAGCCTCCAGCAGCTTGGCTTTTTCACCATATTTTTCCAGCAGCACGAGTTCGTAACCTGCTGCTTCTATTTCTTTACGGATACCGTCTACTGCCACTTTGGCAAACGGTTTGTCTGTTGCAACTAATACTTTCATAATTTCATGATATTAAAAAGACTCACCACAGATGACACAGATTATCACAGAGTTTAATCATAAAAACAATCTGTGCAAATCTGCGTAATCTGTGGTGAAAAACAATATTATTAATGAAGTTTCTCAAATTCCTGCATGCAGTCAATCAGAGCCTGCACACTTTCCTTCGGCATGGCATTGTAGCAGGATGCACGGAATCCACCTACAGAACGGTGTCCCTTGATACCTACCATACCTCTTTCGGTAGCGAACTTCAAGAAGTCAGCTTCCAATTCCTTGTATTCGGGAGCCATCACAAAGCAGATGTTCATGCGCGAACGGTCTTCTTTGGCAGCCGTACCCACAAACATTTTGTTACGGTCAATTTCAGCATACAGCATATCGGCCTTTTCGATGGCACGGCGTTCCATTTCCTTCACGCCGCCCTCTGCCTTAATCCAACGCAATGTCTGCAGGGCTGCATAGATAGGGACAACGGGAGGAGTATTGAACATGGAACCGCTATCCACATGCGTCTGATAGTTCAACATGGTCGGAATATAGCGAGATACCTTACCCAGCGCGTCATTCTTCACGATGACGAATGTAACACCGGAAGGAGCCAGATTCTTCTGCGCACCACCATAGATACAGATATATTTGGACACGTCGATAGGACGGGAGAAAATATCAGAAGACATATCGGCCACCATCGGAACGTTTACGTCCAAATCCTCTTTCAGTTCCGTACCGTAGATTGTATTGTTGGTAGTGATGTGGAAATAGTCTGCATCAGCAGGCACTGTATAGTCCTTCGGAATATAAGTATAAGTAGATTCAGCGGAAGAAGCGACTTCAACTACTTCACCGAATGCCTTAGCTTCTTTCATGGCTTTTTTGGCCCATACACCCGTATTCAGGTAAGCAGCTTTCTTTTCAAGGAAGTTGAAGGGTACCATGCAGAATTCCAAACTGGCACCACCGCCCAAGAACAGTACCGAATATCCTTCGGGGATATTGAGCAATTCTTTGAATAATGCCACAGCTTCGTCCACAACGGGTTGGAAGTCTTTGGCACGGTGGCTGATTTCCATCAGTGAGAGGCCTGAGCCATTGAAATCAAGAATAGCCTGTGCCGTATTCTCAATCACCTCACGAGGAAGGATAGAAGGTCCTGCATTGAAATTATGCTTTTTCATTTGAAGTTTGTTTTGGTTATACAATTTCGTTCATTAATGTCTTTCGACTTTGCGAAATTACGGAAATATTTCTTCAAAACAAACCTTTCCTGATGAAATTCTATTTTTAAGCCGCATTTAGCTTACTTTTTAATGGTTTATACAAGATATATGCACCATTTTGTTATCTTTACTTATCAAGGATAATACTTTTAGAGAAACTAAAAGCAAGGCGGTTTCATTACTTCATATTCAAAAGAATAAGCGCAAATAAAATGAATATTTATAAGATAAATCACTTTGCTTCCTCGATAACAGTTTTCATTCCCTTGATTTTTTCACCGCGTACCAGCGTCAACAATTGTTTCATTTTACTGCGGCGCACGGCTACAAAGGCATAGTGTTCCTTTACATCCACCTGCCCGACATCTTCACGCGCCATTCCTCCTTTTTTATACAAGAAGCCGACAATATCTATCTTGTTCAACTTATCCTTTTTCCCTTTACCTATATATAAGGTAGCCCATCGGGGCTTGGCCGGTTTGGGAAGCGTCTCCGGAAACTCGTACGTTTCGATGTCTTCAGAAATGTACTCGGGTACCCGCTCCTCGACATGCAGAACAAGATATGCATTTCCCGATGCCTCCCAGCGGGCAGTACGTCCATTACGGTGTGTATAGGCTTCCTCGTTTACGGGAGGATGGTAATGCACCACATTCTCAATACCCGGAATATCCAGTCCGCGGGCGGCAAGGTCTGTAGATATCAGTACGGCGCAACTGCCATTGCGGAACTTGTAAAGCGCACGTTCGCGGTCGGGCTGCTCCATACCGCCATGGAACATGTCGCAAGGGAACTTCCTGGCTTGCAGGTACCCGGCAACACGCTCCACGCTTTCACGATAATTGCAGAATACCAAAGTGGAATGATAGCCGAGGGTACAAAGCAGGTTATAGAGGGTTTCCAGTTTGTCCTTCTCCGGAGAAACGACCTTATGCAGCCGCAGACGCGGAGCAAGGGCTTCCGGAGCAAGAAAATCAAGCTTCATGAGCCGGGAGCCGGAAGACGGGGAATCACCTCCTACTCCGGCAAATTGCGGTATTTCCTCTGCATCGGTGGCCGAGAGAAGCACACGCTTTTTCAGTGAGGGAAGCTGCCCGATAACCTCTGCCATCTCGTCATGGAAACCGAACTCAAGACACTTGTCGAATTCATCTATCACCAGAGTGACGACAGTGGCGGCATTGAAATTCTCTTTCCTCAAATGGTCGCTCATACGTCCCGGAGTACCGATAATGACGGCGGGATGAATGCCTTTCATTGTCCGGTGTTCTTCCATAGCAGGGCGTCCGCCATAGCAGCTCATAGCCTTGAAAGGAGTTCCCATAGACTTGAACACAGTTTCTATCTGCAAAGCCAATTCGCGTGAAGGTACTAGTACAAGAGCCTGCACACCTTGTATATCCGCTTTCAAGGTCTGTACCAGCGGAAGGAGAAAAGCCAGTGTCTTACCCGAACCGGTAGGCGAAAGAAGCACTAAATCTTGGGCTGATTGATAGGCTTCCTTAGCAGCCTCCTGCATCGGAGTAAGTTCTTGTATCTTCAAATTATGAAGTATATCCGAAAGTTCCATGAATATCTCTTTTTTTAATCAATATGCAAAGATACGGATAAGAAGTCAGTTTCCATCAAAACGAAAACAGCTTTTAAGAAAGCTACCTAAATCATGACATGCCCGTCATACTAAAAGGGGAGACTCTCCTTATAGTTTCTGAAGCTTTTACCAAGCCCAATCGTCAGCACTATAAGTAGCTTCTACAGTCTTCTCTATCTCATTAGGCAGGTTACAGAAGAAGTCGATACCAGTTTCGTACTCCAAATTTTTAATAGAAACGGCATAAACCATAAATTCATCTTTTCCAGGTTTTTCTGGCAATAATTCAGAATGAGGGACTAAAAAAGCGATAGTATGATAAACCCCTGCCTTCTCGCTCAACAGAGCCATGTAATAATAGCTGGGGCAAATGAGTCCGCCAAGTGTCAGCCCGTCGGCATTGGTGGTGGGATAAAGCCCGTCATTGGCTTTCTTCACACCTGTGAAATTGGTAAGCAAACGGTCAGTAGTACCACCTTTCACGACATAAAGTTTGTCGTATGTGCCATTGATGGTGGAACGTCCCCAAGTCTGCACCTGCTTCTCAAGAGCCGCCCAATACTTTTGATTGAAACTCCCTATCTGTGGCGAGATATTACTGTAGTAGAAGGTCTGCTTATTGGCACTTTTACTGTACACACGGTCTTCGCTGGCACAAAGATGCCCCTTGTCGTACCCATCGCTCTTATGCATGGATTCAGTCACCTCCACGCTGTTGTCAATATTGGGGTCGTCTTGATTCCACTCGTTGGCACGCTTCACGTTGTCTTGCGCAGTAATCGGGTCGAAACTGAATGCCACCCAAGCCGAATGCTTCTTGGAAGCGATGTATTCCAAAGAGAAATTGAGTACCTGCCCGGCACCTTCCTCATCAGACACGCCTGCATAGTATTCAATATATTGATTGGTTGCATTGAGAGCTGGGATTTCAAGATTGTCTGCTTTATTGTTATCAGCAATATTGGCATTTTTCACATCTATATCCTCAGAAGCCACATACTCTATGCCCACTTCATTACCGTGAATATAGGCCACGCGGAGCTTGCCCATCTGATAATGATTGTAGCGGTTGAAACGCACCCAATAGCACGTAGAGGGTTTCACCTCAACGCTTTCGCTGAAAGCATCGGCAGACGGAACAACAGTAAGCCCTTCCAGCGACTCACTATTAACAGGAGCAAATGCGTAATTACGCCCGGTAAAAGCTTTGGACTGGATATAGAAAGGGGTGCCGATAGCCTTGGGCTTATACACGTTGAAACCATTGTCGCTCGACTCATAGCCCTTCATCACGTAAGTATCCGAACCCTGCTCGGTAGGTATTATCTCGGGAATGAGCGAAGCCTCTGAAGAATCATCACATCCAGCCAGCCAAATTCCGACCAGCAAAAGAAATAAGTAAGACAGTTTTTTCATCTATGTTTCTAAATTTGATTTTACGATACTAAGAATGCAAATGTGGTAATGGACAGTAAAGTCCATTACCACATTGTCTATTGCACAACCTCAGGAATTATTCCTTCACCACAAAGTTACTCATGTAGAATGTAGGAGCAAATCCAGGGTCAGTATTACTTGCATAACGGAATGCCACATATACTTTCTTGCCCACATAGTCGGCCATGGAAGTACGCATTTCGATCTCTTTAGAGCTTGTAGGCCACTCGAACGACAACGGATCACTCCAAGCCGCTCCTTGCAATGCTGCAATCTTCTCTTCATCAGTAGCAGTAGAAGCCGCAGGGATATAATTTTCGGACACATGTACAGACACTGCGTTCTCAATTTTGCCTCCATACAAATAGTCTGCCGAAGCAGTGAATACCATCTGTGGGGCAATAGCTTCGGTAAGATCTACCTCACCGGTTACAAGCCATGCCTCCGTATCGCGGTTACGCTGATAATAACCGCTTGCCTTGATACGGGTATAACCTGCACCTGCACTCCATACATAATTCATGCCATCAAGCTTCACATTCACAATCTGGGCATCGTTATGAAGTTCACCAGCAAAGTCATTGCTATAATACTCTTTTGCTTCCATCCATTTGCCGTCAGTCTTCAGGAATGCCATTTCAGCAGTTTCCGTTTCGGTATTCTTCTTCACCCATGCAGTGCCATCGAAGCCATATTCATCGGCCATCACATCATACTCCTTATTTCCGAAATAAACTACTGCCTTGACATCCCCGCTCTGTGCGTAAGGGAATGCATTCTTCAGATAAACGGGCAATACGGCATCAGCATCGCTCAAATAGTCCGAACCGGTAGAAACATAATCGGCAGGTTGCATCACACGGATACCGATACTTGCGCTTTCTTCGTAGGCAGTCCAAGCCGAACCGTCATACTGGTAGAGAGCAGAAGCATTTGGCTTCACGTCTGATGCACGGGTAACGGCACGAGCAGGCATTTCAGCTTCTGATTCAGGAATCTCCTTATAAATATCCACACCCTCATAATACCCTGATACGGTACTTGTAAGTGACATATTCTTAAACTCTACAGTAGGCGCACACTCTGTAGTACTCTTATAACGGAAAGCAATGGCTATCTTCTTGCCCTCGTAAGCACTCAGGTCAATATCACCGGAATTTACATAATTCCAATTCTTGCCTTCCGGCCATTGAGGTACATTCAGAGTCTTCCATTCAGCAGTAGCCACATCATCCACATAATCTTCCGAAGCCAGCAATTCAATAAAATCAGCACGATTGTTACCATTCAAGAAATTAATGGCAATATCTACCTTAAGAAGAGGAGCCTTCGCTTTTGCTAAATCTATAATAGGAGAAACCACCCATGCTTCCGATTCAAAATCGCTATCTCCTACATGAGCACTACCCTTCCAACCATATTTACCATCCACCTTCCATACATTAGTTAACGTGCCGGTAAGTTTCACATTTTGAGTAGTGAAACCGCCCTCGTTTCCATTGAACGACTCATTCATATAAATGCCCAACGTAGCATTCGGATAAGAACCGTATGAATAAGAGTTTCCTTTTTCATAGAAATTCAGCTTGATGATTTTGTCCTTTTCCACATTTTTTACATCAAATGCCTTACGGTCATAGTTGTAAGCAAAGCTCCAATCCCCACCCTCGGGTATGGAAGTACCGATGTTGAAACTGTTAAACGTACCACTCTGATAGATGAACTTGCCATCCGGACGTTGCATAGTGAAACCTTTTTCCGTAGGAGTAAGTGTCATGATATGATTGGACACATCGCTGGTGATGAAACCATCCGCAATCTCTACCGGTTCACCCTCCATATAACCATACGTCTTATCCGGGTCTTTGAACTGACCGAAAGGAATCCAAGTATTGTCCTTCGTCGGAGCCACAATGACATAATTACCTCCTTCGGCATCAATAGAAGTTACTTTCTGGTATACCATTTTCACTGCACCGCCGCCTGTACTGGGCTCGGTCTCCGACCAAGCGTAATTCACTTGGCACACATCTCCCGTCTTCGGGTTCTTGATACCTTCCTTCAACAAAGCAGGAAGCTTCTTCAACGTAGAAGGGGTGAGATATTTCACTACCATGCTTTCCCCCCATACTGTAGCGTAATTGTCAGAAGTAAGATCGAAAGTCTGAGCTTCGTTTATCTTCGAGAGATATTCAGGTTGCTCCTTGCCGATATTGTACTGCACCAGCAC
Source organism: Bacteroides sp. AF25-38AC (assembly GCF_003602995.1). Classification (NCBI taxonomy): domain Bacteria; kingdom Pseudomonadati; phylum Bacteroidota; class Bacteroidia; order Bacteroidales; family Bacteroidaceae; genus Bacteroides; species Bacteroides sp. AF25-38AC. The sequence continues at coordinate 66,674 of NZ_QTMD01000004.1, forward strand.
CTTGGAACCATCTGACAGATATGCGTAGAGCGAATCGACAAATGCAGGCAGATAATCTTCAGGAGCTACCATATCAGTAAACATCTTGGTTTTACCCAGCTGGTTCAATGCCGTAAGATAAGTCTGCCCCTCGGGATCCTTGGCGAGAGCTATCCCTTGGTTCTTCGGCATAGAAGCTATTTTGCCATAATGGGCATCAGCCAATACGAGGGTATCGGTACTGACATCCGTGATGGTTTCTTTTTCATCAAATCCGGGGAAATTATCCTCGTTATAATCGCAGGCCCCAAGTGCAAACAGCGAAGCCAATGCGGTTCCTAATAATATATGTTTTTTCATAAATATGTTCGCTTAGAAATTCAACTTCAATCTTACAGTATAAGTACGTCCCCAACCATAGATAACACGTGTGGCCGTCTCCCAGTCATGGTTACTTCCATCGCGTGCATCGGCTATGTACTCTTGGTTGAACAAGTTGTTCACATTGCCGCTCAGTGTAGCACGAATCTTACCGAAGTCAAAGGTATATCCTGCACTTACATCAAATGTGCTCCATGAAGGAATCTCCCAAGGTTTTTCCACCACGTAAGCCTCTTTTTGAGTGGCTTGGCTCGCATCAATGTCATAATCGGCATAATTGCGTGCAAAGAAGTTCCAGTCTGCATTAAGACGCAAGCCTTTCATTGGGCGGAATGTCACTCCCAAAGCAGCTGTAGTCTGAGCAGAACCGCCCACCTGTACATTATCCATTTCAATGGTATACTTGTACTGATCTACATTACTCATATCTGTCACCACTTCACCACGGCTATTCGCCATAATCTGGCCTTCAGTATTCATCATGAAGCCTTTCGCTGTCCCATTCCAGCGCCAGTCTCCCCAAGAGAACATACCGTTAACTTCCATCCAGCGGAAAGGCTTGGCAATAAAGTCAAGCTCTATACCCATGTGGTTAGCCTGCGCACCGGTCATGTTCATTGTCCAACGCTGGGAAGCCCCGTTTACGTCTTCATAGGATCCGGTATCATATAAAGCCTTGTCTTTCCACATAGTATAATAGGCGTTTACATTGGCTGAAAAATACTGGCTACGATATCCATAACCTAATTCGAAAGAGTAAACTTTCTCATTCTTAGCATCGGGATTACGCTCATGTGAACTCTGAGAATTGATGAAGGTATTATCAAAAATAGGAGCACGGCTGATAAATCCGGTATTGAAGAATACGTTATTGTAATCATCAAGGTTGTAATTCAAACCAGCTTTCACATTGCCTCCCAAATAATGCTTCTTCGAAGACAGCTGTTTGTCACCACTATAATAAAAACGGTCTTTACGCCAATAACTGGTATTTGTAAGACCACCTGAAACAAATGCACTCACTTTATCTTTATTATACTCCAATTGGGCAAAACCACCTTCGTACATCACAAAACCGTCGTAGTCACGACGAATCACATCTCCTACTCCCAACTTCTGGTTTACCCAGGAGGTGACTCCACCATTCACACTATTCTCAGCCAATACACTCTTACGGTTATAAGAGTCTACATAATACTGCCCTCCAAAAAGATCGGTAATGACATTCTTGTGCAAACCTTTATAATAGCGGAAGTCAATACCACCATAGAAATCAAAGTAATCACCAAACTTAGTGGTATAAGTAGAAATCAATCCTGTCCAGAAATGGTCGTTCGAGGCTTTGTTCATAATCATCAGCGAACCTTTATAACCGGGCATTCCACTCACATTCACCGGATTAGTATAGTTATCTGCATTAAGCTTATCCACAGCATCATAATCAAAAGTACCATCAGGACAACGGAACTGAGTGTTCACCGTACCATCACTGGCCGTACCGTACCAAGAGCTGGTGTACCCCGTTACCCCCGTACCACTATAGCCCGCACCAGTACCGATAGACATATAAGCTGCTGTACTGAGGCTTGACTTATGGTTGATTTGCCACAAATGATTAAGAGACATCTGGGGCTTATGGTATTCGTTACGTGAAGAGTTCATCACTTGTCCATTGCGATAACCGAAAGTAGAGTTGTAACGATAGGGACTTTCCTCACCCATCCATTGTTTTACACGCTGATACTCCTTGATATTCAAACCATTTGCCATATTACGCTGATTATGCCACTGAGGTGCTCCAAAAGCTGTAAATGAAAGTTGATGGTTGTCATTGATACGTTTTGCAATACTCATGAACCAAGTGTAGGCCTCGGATTCCGTACCTTGAATATAACCGTCGCGTTTATCTCTGGCACCCAATAAAGTAAAGGCCCAACCATCTTTTGTCAGACCGGAAGAGACACTGAACATCACTTTACTGTAGCCGTCATTACCCATGCCGTAAGAGATGAAGCCGCCTTTCTTGGCATCAGTAGTCTTGGTTATAATGTTTTGTGAGCCACCTACTGAAGGAGTTGACACCTTGCTGGCACCAAGTCCACGTTGTACCTGAATACTGCTGGCCACATCAATCAAACCACCCCAGTTACTCATGTATACTTTCTGGTTTTCCATTCCGTTCATGGGTACACCGTTAATCATCATAGCCACATATTCTGACTTAAAACCACGAATCTTTATGTTGGAATCACCAAAGCCACCTCCCTCATTAGAAGCATAAACACCCGGAGTAGATTTCAAGATTTGCGGTAACTCCTGAGAACCTATCTTATCTTCAATAAATACGGGGTCGACAGTAGATACTGCAACCGGAGTCTTGCGTGCCACAGCAATAGACGATGTAATCACTACGTCCTTCAGCATCACAGCATCCGGTTCCATTGGGATAGCACCCAAATCCACAGAAGCGCCCTTCTGCGTAATCTTCTTCTTCTGGTCTTTATAACCCACGTACTTGAATAGTAATGTCGCATTCGAAGCAACGCTTTGCTTGAAATAGCCATCAATGTCGGTCACCGATCCTTGTGTAGTACCTTCCACCATGACGGCGGCACCCACTAACGGTTCACCTGTTTCTGAATCAACAAGCTGACCTCTCACTGTAGTCTGAGCAAATGCAGCGGCACTAAATACCGACAACACTGCAACCAACAGGAATTGAATTAGATGTTTTCTCATAATTCTGTTTTTTGTTAATAGATAGTGTTAATTAAACATTAATTTATGTTTTAAGTCGCAAATATAACTAATAAAAACGAGATTAATGTTATATTTATGTTACATTTTTTGAAGGTAGAAAGGCTTTTTTGAGATATTTTTAAACAAAAAAAGCCCTGCATTCTACAGCAGGGCTTTCGTATTGTCAACAAGTAAAAGAATATACTTTCAAATTCGCACCGAAATCAATCATTCATGAGCTTTCTATAACGTACACGGGTGGGTTCTTCTTTCCCAAGACGTTTCTGTTTATTTTCCTCATATTCTGAATAAGAACCTTCAAAGAAGAACACATTGGAGTCTCCTTCGAAAGCGAGGATATGCGTACAGATACGGTCAAGGAACCAACGGTCGTGACTGATGACCACAGCACATCCGGCAAAGTCCTCCAAACCTTCTTCGAGGGCACGGAGCGTATTCACGTCGATGTCATTGGTGGGCTCGTCCAGCAACAGCACATTACCTTCCTCCTTCAGGCAGAGCGCCAGATGCAAGCGGTTGCGTTCACCACCGGAAAGCACCCCACAGAGCTTTTCCTGGTCGGCACCGGAGAAGTTAAAACGGGACAGATAGGCGCGTGCATTAATGTCGCGCCCTCCCATGCGAATCAGATCGTTTCCGCCGGAAATGACCTGATATACGCTCTTGTTGGGGTCGATATCCTTGTGCTGCTGGTCCACGTAGGCAACCTTTACGGTCTCCCCCACCTCGAATTCGCCTTTGTCTGCCTTTTCCAGTCCCATGATAAGACGGAAAAGCGTAGTCTTACCGGCACCGTTAGGGCCGATGATACCCACGATACCGTTGGGTGGAAGCATGAAGTTGAGGTCATCGAACAACAGTTTGTCACCGAACGCCTTTGCCACATGCTTGGCTTCAATCACCTTATTACCCAGACGGGGACCGTTCGGGATAAAGATTTCCAGCTTCTCTTCCTTCTCCTTCACATCCTCGTTCAGCAATTTGTCGTAGGAGTTCAGACGCGCCTTTCCCTTTGCCTGACGGGCCTTGGGAGCCATGCGCACCCACTCCAGCTCGCGTTCCAGCGTCTTGCGGCGCTTGCTGGCGGTCTTTTCCTCTTGCTCCATGCGCTTGGTCTTCTGTTCCAGCCAACTGGAGTAGTTACCTTTCCAGGGAATACCTTCGCCACGGTCCAGCTCAAGAATCCAGCCGGCAACGTGGTCGAGGAAGTAACGGTCGTGCGTTACGGCAATCACCGTACCCTCGTACTGCTGCAAGTGTTGTTCCAGCCAGTCGATGGATTCGGCATCAAGGTGGTTGGTGGGCTCGTCAAGAAGAAGCACGTCGGGCTTCTGCAACAATAGGCGGCAAAGGGCCACACGGCGGCGCTCACCACCGGAAAGATGTTCTACGGACTGGTCTTCGGGCGGACAACGGAGGGCGTCCATGGCGCGTTCCAGCTTGCTGTCAAGGTTCCAGGCATCGGTCGCGTCAATGATGTCCTGCAACTCGGCCTGGCGGGAGAAGAGCTTGTCCATCTTGTCCTGGTCCTCATAATATTCGGGCAAGCCAAACTTCTGATTGATTTCCTCGTATTCTGCCAGCGCGTCCACAATGGGCTGCACGCCTTCCATTACAATTTCCTTTACGGTCTTGGTGGGGTCGAGGTACGGTTCCTGGGCCAGATACCCCACAGAATATCCCGGCGAGAACACCACTTCGCCCTGATAGGACTTATCCAATCCGGCGATAATCTTCAGCAGGGTCGATTTACCCGAACCGTTCAGACCGATGATACCGATTTTTGCCCCGTAGAAGAACGAGAGGTAAATGTTCTTCAGTACCTGCTTGTTGTTCTGCTGAATGGTTTTATTCAGCCCAACCATAGAAAAGATAATCTTTTTATCGTCTACTGTTGCCATGTATTTAATGATTAATGTTCAGTGATAATGATTAATATCAAGGATTGATGGGGACAAAGATAAGAAAAAAGATGATATTATTTTGCAAATTTCAAAAAAGTATCTATCTTTGCACCCGCTTAACAGCAATGAAGGATTGAATCGCTAGCTCAGCAGGTAGAGCACAACACTTTTAATGTTGGGGTCTTGGGTTCGAGCCCCAAGCGGTTCACATAGAAACAAAGCCAGAAGGCGACAAAAAGAAAAAAGTCCTACAATATCAATGTATTGTGGGACTTTTTTTATGTTTCCATCTTACCTGAAAGTCCCAAAAGGGTACGAAAAGAAAAGTTGGACATCCAAACAGTGGTACAATTGGTACAGTGGGTACAGCGCCTCTTCTGCTTCACACACATGCGCTTATGTACATTACTTCATAACGCGTACATTATTTATATACATGCGTGTGTGAGATAGAAGAGACGCTGTACCCACTGTACCAACTGTACCCATAAACCTCACCTTTACGCCGCTCAAGTTCACCTTTACACGGCCCAACCTCACCTTTGCTTATGTCACTTCACCTCTTCCAGATAAAGCACACGGCTCGAATAGTCGTTCTGCTTGTGATAGTCCACCTTATGGTTGTAGGGAATCTCCAGCCCGTTTGCCATGAGGTAGGCACCACTGAAACTCTTTCCTTCGTAGTTCAAGGGAACATTATCTATACGGTTCAGTTCATGCACCCGGTATTGCTTGTCGGCACAGAGCCCTGCCATCTTCACACGCGGCAGGTGCTGGTTACAGAAATGTTCCGTCTTCCACCAATAGAAGACTGCCTTGTCCTTCTCCGGAGCCACGTACATCAGAGAAGCCACACCTTGCTTGTCATAAGGAGAGAGCAGGCGGTAAATGTCTCCCAACTGTACTACGGGACGAATGGTCTTGTACTCGGCAATGGCATTCTTGCAAAGAGCCTTTTCTTCTTCCGTCATATTTTTGGGCTGGATTTCCATACCCAAACGACCACTCATGGCAACGTCTATCCGATATTTCAGAGGGATGGTGCGGAACGTCTGATGATTGGGGGCAGCACTGATATGCGATGCCATAGCGATGGCGGGGAAGAAATAGGAAGTTCCCCACTGCATATAGACACGTTGCAGGGCATCGGTATTGTCGCTTACCCAGAACTCGTCGAAGTAAGGCAGCACTCCGTAGTTGGCACGACCGCCGCCACTGGCACATGCCTGGATGGTAAGGTCGGGATATTTGGCACGGATGCGCTGGCAGATTTTCTCGAAGCCGCGGTGGAATTCGATGTACATGTGGCTCTGATTATCCTTCGTCAGATATTGCGAACCGTGGTTCTGGACAGACATATTGGCGTCCCACTTGATGTAATCTATTTCAGGATAAGAGGTCATCAGGTTGTCTACCACACCGAAAACGAAGTCCTGCACGGCAGGATTGGCAAGGTCAAGCACTACCTGCGTGCCGCCGCGTCCCAACACAACGTCACGTTCGGAAGCTTTAAGTACCCAGTCGGGATGCTTCTCGTAGAGTTCGCTGGTAGTGTTCGCCATCTCCGGCTCAATCCAGATGCCAAACTTGACGCCATGTTTCTTGGCATCACTCAGCAAGCCTTCAATGCCGTTCGGAAGCTTGTTCTTGTCCACCACCCAGTCGCCGAGTGATGAGCTGTCGTTCTTACGGGGATACTTGTCGCCAAACCAGCCATCGTCCATCACGAACAACTCGCCACCCATGGAGACAATGTCCGCCATCATTTGGTCCATACCTTGCTGGTTGATGTCAAAGTACACGCCTTCCCAACTATTCAAAAGAATCTTGCGGGGGGTAGTGCCGTGCGCCAGTTTGTGCAGGCGTGCCCAGCGATGGAAGTTACGGCTGCCGCCACTCAAGCCTTCATTACTATAAGTCAGGGCAAGTTCGGGAGTGCGGAAAAGCTCGTCCTTCTTCAAGGAATAAGTAGAGTTCTCTTCGTTGATTCCGGCAAAGAAATGGTGGTATTCATCATCGTGCGTCTCAATGCGGAGCTTGTAGTTGCCGCTGTAACAGAGGGCTGCACCAATCACGTTGCCCGTGTTCTCCTGCGGACGACCGTCGAGGGAGAACATCACTTCGGCATGGTCAGTATGGGAATTGCGCACACCGTCCTTATTCTTGATAACCTTCATGCCCGGAGTGAGAGGTTCCTGCGTCAAGACCCCTTCATTGGCCCAGGAACCGGAGAGATGGGACAGCCATACATCGCCACGGCGGATGGGCAGATAGCCGGAAGCAAACTGATTGAGCACCACCGACTTCTTCTCCTGATGGGAGATTTCAGTCCAGGATTCTATCACGTCGGCATCCTGCCAGGCACGGTAACAGACGTTGACGAAGAAGGGATACACCTTATCCTTCAGTGCCACGACAGTCGTCACGACATTCCCTTCCTTTTCGGTAGTCACGTTCAATACTTCGAGCTGGAGGGTCATGTTACCGTCGGCATGCTTCACAGCGAGGGCCGTCTCCACGGGAGCATTCAATCCATATTCGGGATAGGCTGCATGGTTCGCTTCTGCCGCAGAGATATTCTGCAAGTCGGCTTCAGAAAGTCTGTTACCATAATACAAGTGTCTCAGTGTACCGCCTTCAGGAGCCGAAAGCACCAAAGAGGTTTTCGGAGTGGATACACATACGTTTTGAGCCAACAAACTGCCGGTCAGCAGCAGTACTCCAAAGAGGAAATTTGTTCGTTTCTTGAAATTCATGCTTTTCTTGTTTAGATTCTATATTCATTTAGCTGTGCGCAAATGTAGGCGTTTCCCCGAAGATAAAATAGTATCATTTTATCATATCCTTATACAAATTCTATTTCCGGCTGACAATTGTCCCCGTGGCTTGGTTGGCAGGCATCACCAGCACTTCCGCAATCTGGATATGCTCGGGGACGGCAGCGGCGAAATAGACCACTTCGGCTATATCGTCGCCGGTCAGCGGGCGTATACCTTTATATACATTATCGGCCGCCTCCCGGTTACCACGGAAACGGACGACGGAGAAATTGGTTTCCACCAACCCCGGCTTGATATTCGTTACGCGTATCGGGGTATCCACCAGGTCGATGCGGAGTCCGTCGGAAAGGGCCTTGACGGCAGCCTTGCAGGCACAGTACACACTGCCTCCCGGATAAGCGTAATCTCCGGCAATGGACCCCATATTGATAACGTGACCACGGCCTCGCTCCACCATACCGGGAACCACGAGGCGGGTCATGGCAAGCAAGGCTTTCACGTTAGTGTCGATGACAATGTCCCATTCATCCAGGTTACCTTCATGTTCCTTGTCCACCCCAATGACGAGTCCGGCATTGTTCACCAGTATGTCTACCGCCTTCCATTCCTCCGGAAGGGATTCGAGGGCGGCATGGGCAGCCTGCCGGTCGCGGACATCGAAAGGAAGCAGATACACATCGGCTCCATATTTCTCCAACAATTCTTTCTTTACAGCATTCAGTTTCTCCACATTACGGCCATTGAGTATAAGCCGGTAACCGTTCATGGCAAATTTACGCGCGCAGCCTTCCCCTATTCCCGAGGAGGCTCCGGTGATGAGTACAATCTTCTTTTCCATCATGTTATTAAGTTTTAATATCAATACTGCCAACAAAGGTATTACTTATTATTTTAACTTCATAGGAATAATGAATTTTAGAGTAAGGCGAAAAATCCCGATAAATTATGTAACTTTGCACCCGCTTTTTGAAAGCCCGAGAAACTGTTTTGATTTTATTTCAGCTTTCTTCTGAGATTTGTTTAATTCGTTTGGATAAAGTAAAAGACGCTTATGCAAAAGTCCGATTGCATCATCGGTGTGGAGCACGTATCGAAATTTTTCGGAGATAAGGCCGTGCTGAATGATGTGAATTTGTCTGTCCGTAAGGGCGAGTTTGTAACAATACTGGGACCGTCCGGCTGCGGAAAGACAACTCTGTTGCGCCTCATTGCAGGCTTTCAGACAGCCTCGGAAGGAGTGATAACCATTGCCGGAAAGGACATCACACAGACACCGCCGCACAAGCGTCCGGTAAACACCGTGTTCCAGAAGTACGCCCTCTTCCCCCACCTCAACGTGTTCAACAACATTGCCTTCGGGCTGAAGCTGAAGAAGCTGCCCGGTGCCACCATCGAGAAGAAGGTAAAGCAAGCCCTGCGCATGGTGGGCATGACGGACTATGAGGACCGCGACGTAGACTCCCTCTCCGGCGGGCAGCAACAGCGCGTAGCCATTGCCCGAGCCATCGTCAACGAACCCGAAGTGCTGCTACTGGACGAACCCCTTGCCGCCCTGGACCTAAAAATGCGCAAGGACATGCAGATGGAGCTAAAGGAGATGCACCAGAAGCTGGGCATCACCTTCGTATATGTGACCCACGACCAGGAAGAGGCACTGACCTTGAGCGATACCATCGTCGTGATGAGCGAAGGACGCATCCAGCAAATAGGCGTGCCGACGGACATCTACAACGAACCCATCAACTCCTTCGTAGCAGACTTCATTGGTGAAAGCAACATCTTGAACGGAGTTATGATAAAGGATAAAGCCGTCACCTTCTGCGGACACGAATTTGAATGCGTGGACACGGGATTTGGCGAGCAGATGCAGGTAGACGTAGTGATTCGCCCCGAAGACATCTACATCTTCGATGTATCCGACGCCGCACAGCTGACGGGGACCGTAACCAGCTGCATCTTTAAAGGCGTACACTACGAAATGCTGGTGCAGACGCGCGAAGGCTACGAGCTGATGGTGCAGGACTACCATGCCTTCGAGGCAGGACGCGAAGTCGGCCTGCTGGTGAAACCCTTCGACATCCACGTGATGAAGAAGGAACGCACCTGCAACACCTTCGAGGGAAAGCTGGTGGACGAGACGCACGTAGACTTCCTGGGCTGTAACTTCGAGTGCCTCCCCGTGCAGGGCATCGAGCCGGGCAGCGCCGTGCAAGTGGAAGTAGACTTCCAGCACGTCATCCTCGAAGACAACGAAGAGGACGGCCGTCTGACGGGTGAAGTGAAATTCATCCTCTACAAAGGGAACCATTACCACCTGACCGTGTTTACGGACTGGGACGAAGACATCTTTGTCGACACCAACGACGTGTGGGACGACGGCGACCGCGTAGGTATCACCATCGCCCCTCAAAATATACGGATTGTTCAATCTCTTAATAAGGAAGGAAGTGCTCAATAAGTTATCCCATTTCTTCATGCGCCGGCGCAACTGGACGGTACCCTACGCGCTGTTTCTGCTTGTATTTGTCATAGTACCGCTGCTGCTCATCGTGCTCTATGCCTTTACGGACGACGGAGGGGCGTTTACGTTGGCCAACTTCCGCAAGTTCATGATGCACCCCGAAGCGATGAACACGTTTGTCTACTCCATCGGAATAGCCGTTATCACCACGCTGGTCTGCCTGCTGCTGGGCTATCCGGCAGCGTATATCCTGAGCCAGAAGCAATTCAACACCTCACGCACCATGGTGGTGCTGTTCATCCTCCCCATGTGGGTGAATATCTTGATACGTACGCTTGCCACAGTGGCGCTGTTCGACTTCCTGAACCTGCCGCTGGGCGAAGGTGCCCTTGTGTTCGGTATGGTCTACAACTTCCTGCCGTTCATGATATACCCCATTTACAACACTCTTCAGAAGATGGACCACAATCTGATTGAGGCTGCGCAGGACTTGGGAGCCTCTCCTACCCGCGTATTCGGCAAGGTGATTCTGCCGCTCTCCATGCCGGGAGTGATGAGCGGCATAGTGATGGTGTTTATGCCTACGGTTTCTACCTTTGCCATTGCCGAGTTGCTAACAATGAACAACATCAAACTGTTCGGCACCACGGTGCAAGAGAATATTTACAACGGAATGTGGAACTACGGTGCCGCCCTCTCGCTCATCATGCTGCTGCTGATAGGCATCACCATCCTCTTTACCAACGAGGAGGACGGGGCATCGAATGAAAGCGGAGGTGTGATATGATGACACGAATCTTAACCCGCGGCTACTTGTGGCTGCTGCTGGCGTTGCTCTACTCGCCCATCTTAATTATTATGATATTCTCCTTCACGGAGGCAAAGGTGCTGGGCAACTGGACGGGATTCTCCACCAAGCTGTACAGCTCCTTGTTTACGGGCGGGATGCACCACTCGCTGATAAATGCCATCTGGAACACATTCGCCATTGCCCTGCTTGCCGCCACCGCCAGTACGGCGCTGGGCAGCATTGCAGCCATCGGCATCTTCAATCTGCGCTCGCACACACGGCAGGTAATGAACTTCGCCAATGCCATCCCGATGATGAATGCAGACATTATCACCGGTGTGTCGCTGTTCCTGCTGTTCGTCAGCTTCGGCATATCGCAAGGATTCACCACAGTGGTACTGGCACACATCACTTTCTGCACGCCCTACGTGGTGCTCAGCGTAATGCCCCGGCTCAAAAAGATGAACCAGAATGTCTACGAGGCGGCACTCGACCTGGGCGCCACACCGTTCCAAGCACTGCGCAAGGTTATTCTTCCGGAGATATTTCCGGGTATGATAAGCGGATTCATCCTTGCTTTCACGCTCTCCATCGACGACTTTGCCGTGACCATCTTCACCATCGGCAACCAGGGGCTGGAAACGCTCTCCACCTACATCTACGCCGATGCGCGCAAAGGTGGACTGACGCCGGAACTGCGGCCACTCTCCACCATCATCTTCGTGACGGTGCTGGTGCTGCTGATTGTAATCAACAAGCGGGCCGAACGGACGAAAAACGATTGATGTGAGTGATGAGTTATAAGTTATCAATTGTCAAGAACAAGATGATGAAAAGGATAATAAACATACTGATTCTACTGTGCTGTATCGCATCCCTCTCTTCTTGTGGAAACTCCACAGAAGAGCGCAGCCGTGTACTGAAGATATACAACTGGGCGGACTACATCGATGAAGATGTGCTTGCCGAATTTCCCGACTGGTACAAGCAGCAGACGGGCGAAGACCTCCGTATCATCTACCAGGTGTTCGATATCAACGAAATCATGCTCACCAAAATTGAGCGCGGGCACGAGGACTTCGACGTCGTATGCCCCTCGGAGTACATCATCGAACGCATGCTTCGCAAAGACCTCCTGCTACCCATCGATCGCAACTTCGGCCACACGCCGGACTACATCCCCAACGTGTCGCCCTACATTCGCCACGAGCTGAACAAGACCTCGCAACCGGAACGCCAGACCGAGGACTATGCCGTGCCCTACATGTGGGGCACCGCTGGTATCCTCTTCAACAAAAAGTTTATTACCGCCGAAGAGGCCGGCACATGGGACATCCTCTGGGACTCCAAAAACCGCGGCAAAATACTGATGAAGGACAGCTACCGCGATGCCTACGGTACCGCCATCATCTACGCCCACGCCCGGGAGCTGGCCGACAGCACCGTCACCGTAGAGCAACTGATGAACGACAACTCCCCGCAGGCCATCGCCCTGGCCGAGCAACGCCTCAAGGAGATGAAACCCAACATCGCCGGCTGGGAAGCCGACTTCGGCAAGGAAATGATGACCAAGAACAAGGCGTGGATTAACTTCACCTGGAGCGGCGACGCCGTCTGGGCCATCGAGGAGGCCGATGCCGTGGGTGTGGAACTGGACTACACCGTCCCCTGCGAAGGCAGCAACATCTGGTACGACGGCTGGGTAATCCCCCGCTACGCCCGCAACGTGAAGGCGGCAAGCTATTTCATCAACTACCTCTGCCAGCCTTCCGTGGCACTGCGCAACATGGATGCCATCGGCTACGTCAGCGCCGTAGCCACACCGGAAATCATGGAGGCCAAGACCGATACCACGCTCGACGTGCACTCCGACCTCAGCTACTTCTTCGGCCCCCTGCCCGGAGCCGACAGCCTGCAGATAGACCCGGTACAATATCCTGACCGCCGAGTAGTGGAACGCTGCGCCATGATACGCGACTTCGGCGACCGCACGGAACTAGTGCTCGAGATGTGGAGCCGCGTGAAAGGTGACAATCTCAACACAGGCATCGTGCTGCTCATCTTCGCCGTTTTCGGTCTGCTCTTCATCTGGCTGGTATATGCCAAGATACGAAAGTACAAGCAGAAACGCCGCCACCGTCTCCGCAGAAAGCGGAAAAGGGGATGAGCAACACATTGTTTACCTAAAAACCCGTCAACGTGCAAGGAACAAAGAATCTGACACAAGGCCCCATCAACCGCCAGCTTTTCACGCTGGCAATGCCCATCATGGCCACCTCGTTCATCCAGATGGCCTACAGCCTGACGGACATGGCATGGGTAGGGCGTCTGGGCAGTGAGTCCATGGCTGCAGTAGGTGCGGTAGGCATACTGACGTGGATGTCCGGCTCCATCGCCTTGCTCAATAAAGTGGGCGCCGAAGTCAGCGTAGGCCAGTCCATCGGTGCACGCAGCGAAGAGGACGCACGCAGCTTTGCCTCGCACAACATTACGATTGCCCTGCTCATCTCCGTCTGCTGGGGAGGCCTGCTCTTTCTTTTCGCCCGCCCCATCCTGAACATCTTCGAGCTGAAACAGCATATCACGGACGCCGCCGTGACTTATCTGCGCATCGTGTCGACGGGACTGCCTTTCATCTTTCTCTCCGCTGCCTTTACGGGCATCTACAACGCGGCAGGACGAAGCAAGATTCCGTTCTACATCAGCGGGACGGGACTGATAATGAACATCGTCCTCGACCCTCTGTTCATCTTCGGCTTCGGTTGGGGAACAGTGGGCGCGGCACTTGCCACATGGCTTTCCGAAGCTACAGTATTCGGCATCTTCGTCTACAAACTCCGGGGGAAAAGCGCCGTGCTCGGAGGTTTCTCCTTTATCGTTCCGCTGAAAAAGAAGTACACCCGGCGCATCTTCAAGCTCGGGCTGCCCGTGGCTACGCTGAACACGCTATTTGCCTTCGTCAATATGTTCCTCTCGCGCACCGCCTCGGAGCAGGGAGGACACATCGGACTGATGGCATTCACCACCGGTGGACAAATCGAGGCCATCACCTGGAATACTTCGCAAGGATTCTCCACGGGGCTGAGCACGTTCATCGCCCAGAACTATGCCGCGGGGCAGAAGTCGCGCGTGAAGCAAGCATGGCGCACCACCATGTGGATGACGGGCGTATTCGGAAGCCTCTGCTCACTACTGTTCATCTTCTTCGGCAGCGAGGTGTTCTCTATCTTCGTACCCGAGGCCGAAGCCTACCGTGTGGGTGGAGATTTCCTCCGCATCGACGGCTATTCGCAAATGTTCATGATGATGGAAATTACCATGCAGGGCGTGTTCTACGGACTGGGACGGACAGTGCCGCCTGCCATTGTCAGCATCGGATGCAATTACATGCGTATTCCGGTGGCGTTATTGCTGGTGCACATGGGTATGGGAGTGGATGCCATCTGGTGGGCAGTAAGTGGAACGACCGTTGCCAAAGGTCTTATACTGACAGCCTGGTTCGTCCTCATCAAAAGGAAAATTCTCTAAAAAAGGACAGAACTGGCGAACTTTAGAAAGAAGAATATGGTTATTATATACATAAATTTGCAACATTAAAGATAAAGTCAACTTTTAAAGAAAAAGAGTTATGAAGAAGATGAAATTTACAGTATTACTTTTGTGCGGCGCATTGCTGCTGGGCAGTTGCGGCACAATGAACAACAAGGCCAAAGGTGGAATAATCGGCGGTGGCTCCGGTGCAGCAGCAGGTGCCATTATCGGCGGACTGATAGGTAAAGGCAAGGGGGCAGCCATTGGAGCTGCGGTAGGTGCTGCAGTAGGTACGGGTGCCGGCGTTGCCATCGGACACAAGATGGACAAGAAGGCTGCCGAAGCTGCCAAGATTGAAGGCGCCCAAGTGGAGCAGGTGACGGATGCAAACGGCTTGCCGGCTGTCAAAGTATCCTTTGCGGCAGGTATTCTTTTCGGCTTCAACTCCGCAGCACTGAGCAACGAGGCAAAGGCTTCCCTGCGCGAACTCGCACAGATTCTGAAGGAAGACCCGACAACCGATATCGCCATCATCGGCCATACCGACAAAGTGGGTACTTACGAAGCCAACATGAAAGTTTCCAAGAACCGCGCCTATGCCGTAGAGAACTATTTGCAGGATTGCGGCGTATCTCCGGCCCAGTTCAAGAAAGTGGAAGGCGTGGGATACAACGAATACGACGAAAGTCTGTCTGCCGACCAGAACCGACGCGTAGAGGTATATATGTATGCCAGCGAACAGATGATTAAGAATGCGGAGGCAGCTAATTAATATGGTAAAGTGATTAATGTGTTAATGTGCCAATATGCATATTGGCACATTAACACATTAATCACATTGGCACTCTCTCCATGAAACTCCCGAAGCCTTTGCGGTTCCTCCGCAACATCATATTATTCTTCTTTATTTCCACTATCCTAGCGGTAGTGGCTTATCGTTTTGTACCCGTCTACATCACGCCACTGATGGTTATTCGCAGCGTGCAACAGGTCTTTAAGGGTGAAAGTCCATGCTGGCACCACACTTGGGTATCTTCCGACAAGATATCCCCTCACCTGCCTATGGCCGTCATTGCCTCGGAAGACAACCGGTTTGCCACACACAACGGATTCGATTTCATCGAGATACAGAAAGCGATAAAGGAGAATGAAACAAGAAAACGGAAACGGGGCGCAAGCACCATCAGCCAGCAGACGGCAAAGAATGTATTCCTATGGCCCCAGTCTTCCTGGGTACGTAAAGGACTGGAAGTCTACTTCACCGTACTAATAGAGTTCTTCTGGTCCAAAGAACGTATCATGGAGGTCTATCTCAACTCCATCGAAATGGGAAAAGGCATCTATGGCGCACAAGCTGCCGCCAAATACAAGTTCAAGACTACAGCAGCCAAGCTCTCTGCCGGACAGTGCGCACTAATAGCGGCAACATTGCCCAACCCCATACGCTTCGACTCAGCACACCCCTCCCCTTACATAAAGAAAAGGCAAGGACAGATTCTACGATTGATGAAACTGGTACCCAAATTCCAGCTAAATGAGAAGCGGACAAAAGAATAAGAAGAGGATGTATCAAAACAGTTAATAGCACACAGATGACACATCCTCCTTTAATTTTTAATTCTTAATTTTTAATTAATACGCGTGTCCTCCCTCTTCCATCTCCTTCGCATCAATCTTGCGATTGTCGATACTGCGCCAAGCGTAGAAGATGTAGGCAAGAACGAAAGGAACAAGGATAGAGACATAAGCCATAACCTTCAGTGTGAACTGGCTCGAGCAACTGTTTGCCAACGTGAGTGAGCTTTGCAGGTCGTGGGTAGAAGGATAATAGGCCGTATTGTTATAGCCTGCCACAAGCAGCAGTGCCAATACCGTAAGCACCGTCCCTGCACCGGCAAACCAGATACCCTTGTCGAATGCCGGCTTCCACAGCGTGCGGATAATGCCCCAGAGCACAGCCACCACACCAACCAGGAATACAAGCAGCACTACCGGCATCTGCAGGAAGTTCGTCAGATACTTGTAAGGTTCCATGAACACCTCTCCCGTTTCCGGGCGTACAGCATAGCCGTCGGCAAGCAGCGTACGGATGACGAAGGCCAGGAAGAATACCAGGAACAACGCCGTATTTCCCCAAAGTGCCCGGCGGCAGCGTTTCACCAAATCATCCTCATTGATATTATTAATAAAATAAAGCGCTCCCAAGATACGTGCCAGGAAGAACACAGCCAGCCCCAGCACCACATTCCACGGATTAAGCAACGCATCCAACCCATGCCAGCCGTTAGCCCATTGACTGATAACCGGCATTGCCGCATCTGCGATATTCCCTTTATTGATATAGAAGTTAGACCCCGTGAAGAACGTGGCCACTGCCCCACCCAGCAATACCGGACCTACCACTCCGTTTATCACCAGGAACGTGCGATACGTTGTCTTGCCCAGCAGATTTCCCGCCTTCGACTGAAACTCGTAGCTGACAGCCTGCAACACAAAGCTGAACAGAATAATCATCCACAACCAATAAGCTCCTCCGAAACTGGTACTATAGAACAACGGAAACGAAGCAAAGAACGCGCCTCCAAACGTGACAAGCGTTGTAAACGTGAACTCCCACTTCCGTCCCGTAGAATTAATCATCATCTTCTTCTGCTCCTCCGTCTTCCCCAGACAGAACAGAAGCGAATTACCTCCCTGCACGAACAGCAGGAATACCAGTAGTGCTCCCAGCAAGGAGACTACAAACCACCAATAGTGTTGAAGAAATATATAAGCATTCATTGTGAGTTATGAGTTATAAGTTATGAGTTATGTGACGGTGTGTGCGTTTCGGTTTCAGGACCTTTGCGAATAGCCTTCAGCATAATTCCCACCTCAGCAATCAGCATGACAGTGAAAAGTACCAGGAAAATAAAGAACGTGGTCTGCACGGAGCCTACATCCAGCTTAGAGATGGCGGCACTCGTGGGCAGCATATCTTGGATGGCCCACGGCTGACGACCACACTCGGCAACCACCCATCCGGCTTGTCCGGCCAGATAGCCCAGCGGAATGGTGAGCATAGCCACCCAATGCATCCATGGCATCCGCGACAAGTCTTTCTTATAGGCCAGGAACAGCACCACAATAAAGAAGAGGATGAAGTATCCACCCAACATCACCATCACACGGAACATGTAGAACGTAAGGGACACATTGGGCACCAGCTCGTTCACGTCCTTGATATAACCGTAACCGAAATAGGCTACATTATCTTTCAACACTTTGGCAGCCACCTCTGCATCCGCCTCATTGCCCGCAGCCTTGGCTGCACGATAGGCGGCAAACGCACCGATAGCCGTTTTTCCTTTTTCTATTTTCTCCTCTGCCGAAAGCGCTACGGTACCATCGCTCAACGGATATCCGCCTTTCAGCAGGTCATTGATACCGGGAACAAAAGCATCCATCTTGCGCTCGGCAAGCAACGACAGCATCTTCGGAATTTCCACACGGAAAAGGAATGGGTCTACTCCGTCCTGCGGTGTCTGCTTGGCAGGATTCAGCAGCCCGAACGCTACCAATCCGGCACCTTGCCGCCCTTCATAATAGCCTTCCATAGCAGCCAGCTTCATCGGCTGCTTTTGCGCCACCTGATAGCCCGAGCCATCACCCGTCCAGGCAGAGAGCACAGCGGCACACAGACCTACCCATGCGGCAATCTTTACACTTGCCAGCGCAAATTTCTTCTCGCGCTTCTTCCACAGATACCAGCAGCTTACGCCTACTACAAACACGGCAGCCAGCACCCAGCCGGACAGCACGCTATGGAAGAACTTATTGACAGCCATCGGCGAAGTTGCCACAGCCCAGAAGTCCACCATCTCGTTGCGTGCCGTATCGGGATTGAACTCCATACCTACGGGATTCTGCATCCACGCATTGGCAACCAGAATCCACCAGGCAGAAATCGTGGCGCCCAGCCCCGTGAGCCAAGTAGATGCCAGGTGGAAACGCTTGCTCACCTTATCCCAGCCGAAGAACATGACGGCGATAAACGTTGCTTCCATAAAGAAAGCCAAAATACCCTCGATGGCAAGCGGCGCACCGAAGATGTCGCCCACAAACCAACTGTAATTACTCCAATTCGTACCGAATTCAAATTCCAGAATAATACCGGTTGCTACACCAATAGCAAAGTTGATACCGAAAATCTTCATCCAGAATTTGGCAGTACGTTTCCAAAATTCGTCACCCGTACGGTAGTACGCTGTCTCCATGATGCCCATAATTACCGCCAGTCCAAGTGTCAGCGGCACAAAAATCCAGTGATAGATGGCGGTCAAGGCAAATTGGGCTCTCGACCAGTCAATCAGGGAAGTGTCAATGTGTCCAAGCATAAGAATCAAGTTATGAGTTATAAGTTATGAGTTATTAAGTTTTTAAGTTATCGGGTAAGAACAGAGAGACACGGAGAATTTATAAGGGCAAGGAAATAAACTCTGTGTCTCCGTGTTTAGTCGCCCAGACTCCGATGGATAAGCTCATTACTGACATAGCCTTCCTTGTCATCGCCCACCACGGGGGTATTCAGAAACCGTGGGAAGAAGAAAAGGCGGAGAATGAAGAACATGATGAATAACTTCACAAGAATGATAAGCCACAAAGTACGCCCTAACGTCATACTTCGAAAACCTTCCAAATAAAAACGCCAAATGTTTACCGCAGTCTGTTTCATGCCGATAAAATTATAATGATTACAAATATAAAATACTTTTATATAAAGAACAAATAAAAAGGTGAAAAGTTGAACAGAAAAAAGACTTCTCCCATTCATCGGTACAAAAAAGATTTTAGGCGAGGAAAATTCACTCTACGTCTATCACTTTTGCAATCCTTTCTCCACCCTACTACATTTGCAAATGTAAAACCATAGAATAACGAAGATATGACGAACGTAAAAAGATTGACAGTGATAGCGCTATGTATGGCAAGCTGTATGGGAGTGGCCGCCCAAAACGGCACTTCCACGCAGATACCCGGCAGTTCCGAGCAGCCAGCCGACAGCCTGCCCGCCCAATGGGACTTGCAAGCGTGCATCGACTATGCCTTGCAGCAAAACATCACCATCCGCAAGAACCGCCTCAACGCGGAAAGTGCCCAGGTAGATGTAAAGACCGCCCGAGCCGCTCTCTTCCCCAGCCTTTCGGCCAGTGTGAGCCAGCGTGTCGTGAATCGCCCGAAGAGCGAGACAAACACCATCATCGACGGCGACAACATCACCAGCAGCCAGAGCAAGACTTCCTATAACGGCAGCTACGGCATCGATGCCAACTGGACCCTCTACAACGGCGGGAAACGCCTCAACACCATCAAACAACAGCAACTGAACAACCGCATTGCCGAACTTAGCGTAGCACAGAGCGAGAACAGCATCGAAGAAAGTATCGCACAAACCTACGTACAGATACTCTACGCCGCCGAAGCCGTGAAAGTGAACGAATCGACCCTGGAAGTGAGCCAGGCCGAATGCGAACGCGCCCGCCAGCTTCTCGAAGCAGGAAGCATAGCCAAAAGCGACCTGGCACAACTGGAAGCGCAGGTAAGCACCGACAAGTACCAACTGGTGACCGCACAAGCCACCCTGCAAGACTACAAACTACAACTGAAACAACTCCTGGAACTGGACGGCGAATCCGAGATGAACCTCTACATCCCCACACTCGGCACGGAAAACGTACTGGCACCCCTGCCCACCAAAACGGACGTTTACCGTTCTGCCCTCGTGCTCCGTCCGGAAATAGAAGCCGGCAAACTGAATATACAGACATCCGACCTCGACATCAAAATTGCCCGCGCTGGCTATCTGCCTACGCTGAGCCTCAGCGCCGGCATCGGAACCAGCCATGCCAACGGCAATGACTTCACCTTCAGCGAGCAAGTCAAACAGAACTGGAACAACTCGCTGGGCTTCACCGTAAGCGTGCCTATCTTCAGCAACCGGCAGACCAAGAGTGCCGTAGAGAAAGCCAAGATTCAGAAGCAGACCAGCGAACTGGACCTGCTGGACGACCAAAAAACGCTGTACAAGACCATCGAAACCCTCTGGCTCGATGCCAACAGCGCCCAGCAGCGCTACGCCGCCGCCACAGAGAAACTGAAAAGTACGCAGACCAGCTATGAACTGATTCAAGAGCAGTTCAACCTGGGCATGAAGAATACCGTAGAACTGCTGACTGAGAAAAGCAATCTGCTCAGCGCACAGCAGGAGACACTGCAAGCCAAATACATGGCCATACTGAATATGCAGCTACTGAAGTTTTATCAAGGAGAAAAAATCGAATTATAATACCTTATATATATGAACAAAAAAAGAATCATCCTCATTGCCGTAGCTGCCGTAATCATAGTGGGCGGCGGCGTATGGCTCTTCGGTGGTGCCAAGGCCAAGCACAAGGTGACCTACGCCACAGCAACCATCCATAAAGGTGAGATTTCCGAATCCGTAACCGCCACGGGAACCATCGAACCGGTGACAGAAGTGGAAGTGGGTACCCAGGTGAGCGGTATCATCGACAAGATTCATGTAGACTACAATTCCGTAGTAACCAAAGGCCAGCTCATTGCCGAGATGGACCGCGTGACACTGCAAAGCGAACTCGCTTCGCAACGCGCCGCCTACAACGGTGCAAAGGCCGAATACGAGTACCAGAAAAAACTCTACGAGCGCAACAAGACGCTGAACGAAAAGCAGCTCATCGCCGCCACGGACTATGAGCAGTCCGTCTATAACTACGAGAAGGCCAAGAGCAACTACGAAAGCAGCCAGGCATCACTGGCAAAGGCTGAACGCAACCTCTCCTACGCCACCATCACCTCTCCCATCGACGGTGTGGTCATCAGCCGCGACGTGGAAGCAGGACAGACCGTGGCTTCCGGCTTCGAGACACCGACACTGTTCACCATCGCTGCCGACCTGACGCAGATGCAGGTTGTGGCCGACGTGGACGAAGCAGACATAGGCGGTGTGGAAGAGGGACAGCGCGCCACGTTTACCGTAGACGCCTACCCGAATGACGTGTTCGAAGGAGTGGTCACACAAATTCGTCTGGGAGATGCCAGCTCAAGCAGCACGTCGAGCACCAGCACCAGCACGGTTGTGACCTACGAAGTAGTCATCTCCGCCCACAACCCGGACCTGAAACTGAAACCACGCCTGACAGCCAACGTCACCATCTTCACCCTCGACCGCAAAGACGTACTGTGCGCTCCTGCCCGTGCCCTGCGCTTCAACCCCGAAAAACCGCTTATCGGCGACAATGATATCGTGAAGGATTGCGAAGGGGAACATAAACTCTGGACCCGCGAAGGCAACACCTTTACCGCCCATCCGGTGAAGATAGGTATCTCCAACGGAGTCAACACGGAAATTATCAGCGGCATTAACGAAGGTACCGTAGTGGTGACCGAAGCCACCATCGGCAGCATGCCCGGCAGCGGCGCTCCGGACATGAGCCAGGAAGCTCCCGGAGGTGAGAAGAGTCCGTTCATGCCTGGCCCTCCGGGAAGTAAGAAGAAGAGCGGAAAATAATACAAAAAAAGAATTATGAATAAAGCAGTCATTGAACTTCAAAATATCAAACGCAACTTCCAGGTGGGGGACGAAACCGTGCATGCCCTGCGCGGCGTCTCGTTCACCATCCGTGAAGGCGAGTTTGTCACCATCATGGGTACATCGGGCTCCGGAAAGTCGACTTTGCTGAATACCCTCGGCTGCCTGGACACGCCCACCAGCGGCGAATACCTGCTGGACGGTATCTCCGTACGCACCATGAGCAAGCCTCAACGCGCCGTACTACGCAACCGTAAAATCGGCTTCGTATTCCAGAGTTACAACCTGCTGCCCAAAACCACTGCCGTGGAAAATGTGGAGCTACCGCTGATGTATAACTCCTCCGTCTCGGCTTCCGAAAGGCGGAGACGTGCCATCGAAGCCCTGCAAGCCGTGGGGCTGGGCGACCGACTGGAACATAAGTCCAATCAGATGTCCGGCGGTCAGATGCAACGCGTAGCCATCGCCCGCGCCTTGGTGAACAATCCCGCCGTTATCCTGGCAGACGAAGCTACGGGTAACCTGGACACCCGTACTTCTTTCGAGATTCTGGTACTGTTCCAAAAGCTGCATGCCGAAGGACGCACCATCATCTTCGTCACCCACAACCCCGAAATAGCCCAGTACAGCAGCCGCAACATCGTGCTGCGCGACGGACAAATCAAGGACGATACCATCAACACCCAAATCCAGAATGCAGCCGAAGCCCTGGCAGCATTGCCTAAGCAGGAGGAGGAATGAGGGATAAGGGATTAAGGATTAGGGATTAATTTTAAACTTTCCATTAAAACGATATGAACGGAACAAACCTTTTCAAAATAGCCTTGCGAGCCTTGAACAACAACAAGCTGCGCGCATTCCTCACCATGCTGGGCATCATCATCGGCGTGGCGTCCGTCATCACGATGCTTGCCATCGGACAAGGTTCGAAGAAAAGCATCCAGGCGCAAATCTCCGAGATGGGCTCCAACATGATTATGATTCACCCCGGTGCCGACATGCGCGGCGGTGTCCGCCAAGACCCCAGCGCCATGCAGACCTTGAAGCTGACCGACTACGAAGCCCTGCGCAACGAAACCAACTTCCTGGCTGCCGTCAGCCCCAATGTCTCCTCCAGCGGGCAGCTCATCGCGGGCAACAACAACTACCCCTCCTCCGTGAGCGGCGTGGGCACGGACTATCTCGAAATCCGGCAGCTCAGCGTGGAGAACGGCGAGATGTTTACCGAAGCCGACATACAGACCTCTGCCAAGGTGTGCGTCATCGGAAAGACCATCCAAGACAACCTCTTTCCCGGAGGAGAGGACCCCGTGGGACGTATCATCCGTTTCAACCAAGTGCCCTTCCGCGTGGTGGGCGTGCTGAAGTCCAAAGGCTACAACTCCATGGGCATGGACCAAGACGACGTAGTGCTTGCCCCCTACAGCACCGTGATGAAACGCCTGCTGGCACAGACCTACCTTAGCGGTATCTTCGCCTCCGCCCTCACCGAGGACATGACGGACAATGCCACCAACGAAATCACCGAGATACTGCGCCGCAACCACAAGCTGAAGGAGAGTGACGACGACGACTTCACCATTCGCAGCCAGCAGGAACTCAGCACCATGCTGAATTCCACCACCGACCTGATGACCACGCTGCTTGCCTGCATAGCCGGCATTTCGCTCGTAGTGGGCGGCATCGGCATTATGAACATCATGTACGTATCGGTGACGGAACGCACGCGCGAAATCGGCCTGCGCATGAGTGTAGGCGCCCGCGGTGTCGACATCTTGAGCCAGTTCCTCATCGAAGCTATCCTCATCAGCATCACCGGAGGCATCATCGGCGTCATCATCGGATGCGGAGCCAGCTGGATAGTGAAGAGCGTTGCCCACTGGCCCATCTTCATCCAGCCGTGGAGTGTATTCCTCTCCTTCGCCGTATGTACCGTCACCGGAGTGTTCTTCGGTTGGTATCCCGCCAAGAAAGCTGCGGACCTCGACCCGATAGAGGCCATACGCTACGAATAACCTATCTCTCTCTTGCCAGAAGTTATCAAAACACGTCCTAAGTATTAAAAAAAAACTTTCTAAGTATTAAGAAAAAACTTTCTGCCAATAAAGAGAAAAGTTATGCGAAACTAAGGATAATCTCTATCCCAAGCCTTGGGATAGACATCCGCAAGCTTGGGATACATATCCGCAACCTGGAAACGCTTATCCGCAACCTGCGAACAGAGATTTGCTTCGCAGGCAGCGGATATTTCCAATATCCACCTAAAATCCGTATCTTTGTATCATGATGAAACAACAGCTCCCTAACCCACGCCGCCGCGGCATCGAAACCCTGATACACATCATTGTCTGGGGTATCGTCATCGGTTTCCCCTTTCTGATGATGACACGCAGCGGCTTCAATATCAGCCTCGCGGACTATCTGCGCCACGGTAGCAGCAGTACCCTCTCATTCTTCCTTGTATTCTACATCAACTACTGCCTCCTCATTCCCCGCTACTTGTTCGAGGGACGCATCCGGCAGTATCTCCTGCTGAACACACTGCTCATCATCTGCATTACCACCGGCGCCCACCTTTGGCAAGAATACACATTCCAAAACCATATGCGCGGCGATGATGACGGTCAGCACATGGGGCCTCCCAAATGGATATTCATCTTGCGCGACGTCTCGACCATGATTCTCACCGCCGGCCTCAGCGCTGCCATCAAGCTGAGCCGCCGCTGGGCGCAAATGGACGCTGCCCGCCGCGAAGCCGAGAAAAGCCGCACGGAAGCCGAGTTGAAGAACCTGCGCAACCAGCTCAACCCGCACTTCCTGCTCAATACGCTGAACAACATCTACGCCCTCATCGCCTTCGATGCCGACAAGGCACAGACTGCCGTGCAGGAACTGAGCCGACTGCTGCGCCATGTGCTGTATGACAATCAGCAGAACTTCGTCACCCTGGACAAAGAGATGGACTTCATCCGCAACTACATCGAACTAATGCGCATCCGCCTCTCCGCCAACGTCCGTGTGGAAACAAAGATAGACGTCCGACCGGACAGCCGTACGGAAATAGCTCCGCTCATCTTTATTTCCCTCATAGAGAATGCCTTCAAGCATGGCATCTCCCCCACCGAGCCCAGCTTTATCCGTATCCACTTCAGTGAAAGCCCCGGAGAGATACATTGCGAAATAACCAACAGCTATCATCCCAAAAGCGTGGCAGACAAGAGTGGAAGCGGCATCGGGTTGGAACAAGTGCGCAAGCGTCTGGAGCTGACCTATCCCGGCCATTACGACTGGCAGCAAGGAGTGAGTGAGGACATGAAAGAGTATAAATCTATTTTAATTATAAAGATATGAATCTGAAGTGCGCCATTGTAGACGACGAGCCCCTCGCCCTGGGGTTGCTGGAAAGCTACGTCAACAAGACCCCGTTTCTGGAGTTGGTCGGTAAATACTCCAGTGCCGTACAAGCCATCAAGGAGTTGCCCGAGAAGCACATCGACCTGCTTTTCCTCGACATCCAGATGCCCGAACTGAACGGACTGGAATTTTCGAAGATGGTCGATTCCGGCACCCGCATTGTCTTTACCACCGCCTTCGACCAGTATGCCATAGACGGCTACAAAGTCAATGCGCTGGACTACCTGCTGAAACCCATCTCCTACGTCGACTTTCTGCAGGCTGCCAACAAGGCTGTGCAATGGTTCGAATTGCTGCAACAGTCCAAGGAAGAGATTCAGAGCATCTTCGTAAAGAGCGAGTATAAGCTGGTGCAAATCGAATTGAGTAAAATTCTGTACATAGAGGGGCTAAAAGACTATCTCAAAATCTACGAGGAGGATTCTCCCAAGCCTATCCTGTCTCTCATGAGCATGAAGGCAATGGAGGAACTTCTGCCTGCCTCGCGTTTCATGCGCGTCCACCGTTCCTACATTGTTCAGAAGAATAAAATACGTATTATAGACCGTGGCCGCATCGTGTTCGGAAAGAATTACATCCCGATAAGTGACAGCTATAAACAAGCTTTTCAAGAATTTTTAGACCAAAGAAGCTAAAAAAATCGACTAATCCGTCGATAAAATCGGAAAAAACGTCGATTTATTATAGAATCCTTTTGCATATTAAAATATGTTTTTTTATCTTTGCACCGAACAGATAGGAGTTGTGAAACTCCCCCAATAGAATAGTTTAGTTAAGTCTAGTTTAGTTTTTGTGTGAAGCACTTCCTCCGTAAGCGAACGCTGGAAGTGCTTTTTACATATCAACACTATTTAATCCACAAGCAGAAAAATTATCAAAGCAAATTTAAAAAACTATATATAACTACATATCAAACACCAACATAACATTCATTTTCTTATCTTTAATACAGAAACAAGTGGGCACGCATGTTTTATGATTTTACTAATCACATCTGTATAATGTTAGTTTCGCGACAACCATTATACGGTAATAATCTTGTAAATTATGGAAATCAAGAAAACATCCAAAGCAAGCCTGGAAAACAAGAAGTCAAGTTGGCTACTTGTAGGTTATGTAATTGTGCTGGTCTTCATGTTCGTTGCATTTGAATGGTCGAAGCGTGATGTTAGGATTGACATGAGCGGTGCTATTACCGAGAACGTATTTGAGCAGGAAATTGAAATTCCTATCACGGAGCAACCCGAATTAGTAGCTCCACCACCCCCTCAAGCTCCTGCAATTGCCGAGGTATTGACAATTGTGGATGATAATGACAATGTGAAAGAAACAGCCATTGCCTCTTCCGAAGAAATCGGTGAAGCTGTAATCATCAAACCCATATCTCCAACCGTAGATGAAGAGATTCCGGTAGAGGATGAGATTTTTGAAGTTGTAGAGAAGAATCCTGAGTTTTCTTATAATGGCATGAGTCTGATGCAATATCTGGGTAAGAGTATAAAATACCCGACTATTGCACAAGAGACCGGAACCCAGGGGCGCGTAATAGTACAATTCGTTGTCAACAAAGACGGCAGCATCGTAGATGTAAAAGTAGTAAGAGGCGTAGATCCCTATCTGGACAAAGAAGCTATCCGTGTGATTTCCACCATGCCCAAATGGAAACCCGGTGAGCAACGAGGCAAACCGGTCCGTTGTAAATTCACAGTTCCCGTAATGTTTAAATTACAATAGCAGACATGCCAGTGTCCACTTTCCACTTGTCTTCATAAGGTAATCTCCAATATCCGAGGGTGTGTCGAAACTGGTATTCACCACAGATTACACAGATTTGCACAGATAAGTATCTTTGACTATCAGTAGATTAAGCTCATTCTGTGTTAATCCGTGTAATCTGTGGTGAATTTTGACACACCCCCATTTTTTTAAGTATCAACACAGCCATTTCCTTCTTCCATATTTTTCTTTCCGCAGAAAAACAAAAACATTCAGCCCTCTCAGACTGTTACATAGAAAAACAATATATCACTCCTGATAAAACCACACGATAATGAAATCACAACTCTTTGACATCAGAAGAGAATATAAGAAAGGCAG
The DNA here is from genome assembly GCF_003602995.1 of Bacteroides sp. AF25-38AC. NCBI lineage: Bacteria > Pseudomonadati > Bacteroidota > Bacteroidia > Bacteroidales > Bacteroidaceae > Bacteroides > Bacteroides sp. AF25-38AC. The sequence continues at coordinate 94,359 of NZ_QTMD01000004.1, forward strand.
GCTGACACCAGATAACCTCAACGACAATCCCTTTGAGCAATTCGACCATTGGCTGAACGATGCTATCCATAGTGATGAGTACGAGCCCACCGCCATGACGGTAGCTACAGTCTCGACAGACGGGCATCCTTCTACACGCACAGTGTTGCTGAAAGGGGTGGAAAATGGCCGTTTCATCTTCTTCACCAACTACGAAAGCAGGAAAGGCCGGCAACTGACTGCAAATCCGTATATATCCTTATCTTTCGTATGGCACAAACTGGAAAGGCAAATACACATTGAAGGAAAAGCTGAAAGATGCGCTCCTGCCGATTCTGACGCCTATTTTGCAAGCAGGCCTTACAAAAGTAAAATCGGGGCGAGGATTTCACCCCAAAGTCACGTCATCGGCAGCCGTATGGAGATAATGCGCGCGTTCGTCCGCGAAGCGGCAACATGGATAGGGCAAAGTATCAAACGTCCCGACAACTGGGGAGGTTTTGCCGTCACCCCTTTCCGTTTTGAATTCTGGCAAGGACGGGAAAGCAGGCTACACGACCGTTTCCTCTATTCCCAACAAGCGGATGGCAGCTGGAAAAAGGAGAGGCTGGCTCCCTAAATACGGACAGGGAAACACTTCTCATCACAAATAAATCTTAAAAGGAGGAACAAAGCCACAGAAACGCTGTTTGAAGGGGAAACTCTAAAAACAACAGTTATGAATTACGGTATCAGTATTCTTTTCAGGGCTATACCCTTGTTGATGGCCCTTTTCTGTTTCGGCTACGGAGCCTTTGTGCTCCACGAAGGACTGGATTCGGCAAAATTTGTGGCCGGTCCGGTAGTATTTTCCTTAGGGATGATTTGCATTGCCTTGTTCGCCACAGCGGCAACAATCATTAGACAAATTATTCATACCTACAATCCGATAGCCAGATACGCACTTCCGGTTATTGGTTACCTGGCAGCCGTACTCACAGTAATCTATGGTTGGAATTATATGCACGAAACTGCCACGGCAAGCAATTTCGTGGCAGGACACGTGATTTGCGGAGTCGGTTTCATCACAGCTTGTGTAGCTACCACAGCCACAGCCTCCACCCGCTTCACCCTCATTCCCGCCAACTCGGAACGTACCGACCAGCTACAACCTGCCGATGCATTCAATTCCTCCCAGGGATATATCCTGATAGCAGTTGCCACCCTTATGGCAGTAATGGCATGGATATGGGCCTTCTGGCTATTGTCAAAAAGCAGCGAGCACAATGCATATTATGTAGCAGGCCATGTCATGGCAGGACTTGCTTGTATCTGTTCCAGCTTGGTGGCGCTGGTTGCAACCATCGTCCGCCAGATACGCAACAACTATACAAAGGCTGAACGGAAACAATGGCCGGCCCTTGTTTTGATAATGGGCACCATCAGCATTCTCTGGGGACTTCTGGTCTTGGCCAACAGCAATCCGGCACTCTCCTCCACAGGATATATTATGATAGGCCTGGGACTGGTATGCTACAGCATTTCCAGCAAAGTCATACTACTTGCCGCCATCTGGCGGAACACTTTCAAGCTGGCCAACCGCATCCCGCTGATTCCGGTCTTCACGGCCCTGGCTTGTCTGTTTCTCTCCGCCTTTCTGTTTGAGATGGCAAGCCTGCACAATGCCTATTTTGTCCCTGCACGCGTACTGGCAGGTTTGGGAGGCATCTGCTTTACATTATTCTCCATCGTAAGCATTCTGGAGAGCGGTACATCTAAGTAGACATTTTCCCGCCATTGGCCTGAGCATCGAGGAACAATTCCACACGCTCGGCATGGTGGGCCACATAAGCTGCCGGACCGGTATCCCCGGAATCAAGAATATCGCGGACCACATCCGCCTTATTCTTGCCGGTAACAAAGAAAATAAGATTCTTCGCAGCAAACAAAAGGCAGCCGGTCATGGCTATGCGTTTCTGCCCATTATAGGGATTGACACTCACCTCATAAGGATGAAAGGAAGAAAGCAGATATTCCTGCCCCGGAAAGATAGAGGAGGTATGCCCGTCGTCTCCAGCACCGAGCAAAACGACATCGAAGGCCGGGAAGCCACCCCAAAGCGGAACCGTGCGGCAAACCAGCGTCGAATAGTTCTTTGCTTCAATCTCCGGGCGGTTCACTCCATAAATAGGATAAACGTATTCATCGGGCATGCCTACTTCATCCAACAGCAAACGGCGCATGGTACCATAATTGCTCTCATAATCCTCTGCCGGCACACACCGTTCATCCACCCAATAAATCCGCATCCGCATCCAAGGAGTCACCTCCTTGTACTCGTTGGCCCAAATGTCAAACATCAGCGAAGGAGTACTTCCCCCACTGAATGCAAAATAAAAGGTCTTTTCCGGCTCACGCTCCATCATCGCAATCAAATGTTCAATCAACGCATGTGCCGTAGCTGTAGCCGAATGGTAAACATAACTTTTCATAACTCGCAATATTCATCTGTATTAGTCAAATTCTTACACGGATTAGTCCACTCAGCACCATGTTCGTGCATCATCGCTTCACTTTCCAAAGGTCCCCACGTACCTACGGGATACCCATATAAAGGAGCATCCGTATGCTCTTTCCAATAACGCAACACGGGATCGAAAAAGCGCCATGAAGCCTCTACCGCGTCGCTGCGGGTAAAGAGTGTAGGGTCACCTTGTATGCAGTCCTCTATCAGACGGGCATAGGCATCGCCGGTAGGCAACCCGCCCAACTGGTCATAACTGAAGTCCATCATCACCTGCTTCACGTCAAATCCGGGTCCGGGAGTCTTCATGCCGAATTTCAGCACAATACCTTCATTGGGTTGCAGGCGGAGAATCAGCTTATTCGCGCGGGGACAATGTCCACCCTCGCAACGGAACATCTGATGGGGCGTCTCACGGAAATGTACAACAATCTCAGTCACCTTTGTCGGCATTTGTTTGCCGGTACGGATATAGAAAGGAACACCCTTCCACCGCCAGTTGTTAATACCGATTTTCATGGCAATATACGTTTCGGTACGCGAATCAGGTGCCACGTTCTTCTCTTCCCTATACCCGGCTTTCGAGCCCGAAGCCGTATATTGTCCGCGGACAATGTGTTCCTCCAAATCCTCCTCTGTCAAGGGAGCCAATGACTCATAGACCTTCACCACCTCGTTGCGGAAATTATCGGCATTGAAAACGGCAGGCGGTTCCAATGCTGTGAGCGCCACAAGCTGTATGAGGTGGTTTTGTACCATATCGCGCAGGGCTCCGGCACCTTCATAGAATCCGCCACGTCCTTCGATACCCAGATTCTCTACGGCTGTAATCTCCACATAGTCTATATAATTACGGTTCCATAGCGGTTCGAAGATTCCGTTGGCAAAACGGAAGGCGAGAATGTTCTGCGCCGTTTCCTTACCCAGAAAATGGTCGATGCGGTAAATCTGATGCTCCTTGAAAACGGAAGCATAAATGCTATTCAGCTTTCTGGCTGACTCCAAATCGTAACCGAACGGCTTTTCAACGATGATACGCGTATCAGGACGGTTCAGACCGGCCGCCTTCAAGTGCAAGGGAATGACACCGTACAAGGAAGGTGGAGTAGCCAGATAGAACAGCAGGTTGTCCGGTTTCTGCTCACCGGTAAACTCTTGTAAACGTCCGTCCAGCAGATGATAGCCTTCAACCTCGGCGGGATCCAATGTCTGGTAATGCAGATGGCTGCAAAAATCCCTCATTTTATCTTCCACCTGCTCTTTGGAAGCTACGAACTTACTCAATTCACTCATTATATATTCTTGGTAACGGGCATCCGTATACTCGGTGCGTCCTATCCCCAGAATGGAGAATCCTTCCGGCAACCGCCCGCCACTATACAAAGTATAGAGCGCCGGCATCAGTTTGCGCTTCGTCAAGTCACCCGAAGCGCCGAATATAACAATCACTAATTTCTTCATCATCTTCTCCCCCCTTTCTCACACATTGTACGTACCCGATTTCGTATCTCCTCCGTGTCCCGTCCAATTTTCATGGAAAAACTGTCCACGCAACTCGTCTGTCCTTTCAAAGGTATGCGCACCAAAATAGTCACGTTGCGCCTGAATCATATTGGCAGGCAACTTGGCAGACACCAGCGAATAGAAATAATTCAAGGCGGACGAGAATGCAGGTACCGGAAGTTCCTCTTTCATGGATTGTGCCACCAGATGTTTCCAGCCGGAAAGCAACAGCTGCATTTCATTTTTGAAATAAGGAGCCAACAGCAAATGTTTGGGCTTGTCTTTAGCCTCGAAAGCCGTAGCTATGTCGTTCAGGAAAATACTACGGATGATACAGCCGCCCCGCCACATGCGGGCGATGGATGCCAAATCGAGGTTCCAGGCAAAAGCGTCGGATGCACGCTGCAACACAGCAAATCCCTGAGCATATGACACTAATTTGGAAGCATAGAGTGCGGAATAGATATCCTTCACCATCTCCGACTTGTTGTACACCGCCTGCGAGCGTCGGCATACAAATTGCTTGGAAGCCGTTTCACGCAAGCCCTTCTGTGCCGACAAACTACGTTCGAATACAGCCGTAGCAATCAGCCCCAACGGCATGCCCAGCTCCATCGCATTGATAACGGACCACTTGCCCGTACCTTTCTGTCCGGCGGTATCCAATATCTTATCTATCAGGTAACCTCCTGATTTGTCCTTATGACGCAGTATGTTGGCGGTAATTTCAATGAGATAGCTACGCAACTTACCCTCATTCCAATCAGCAAAGATTTCTGCCATCTGTCCATTGTCCAGACCAAGCAGATTCTTCATCACCCAATAAGCTTCGGCAATAAGCTGCATATCTCCATATTCGATACCGTTATGTATCATCTTGACGAAATGACCGGAACCGGCAGGACCAATCCACTGGCAGCACGGGGTACCGTCAGATGCTTTTGCCGCAATACTCTGCAGGATAGGCTTCACCTCAGGCCAGGCACTTTCAGAGCCTCCGGGCATGATAGACGCGCCGTTCAGTGCTCCTTCCTCTCCACCGGAAACTCCGGCTCCCACAAAACGGAAGCCTTTCTTTTCGGCCAATGCCACACGCCGGTTGGTGTCCTCATAATTGGAATTGCCACCGTCAATCAGGATATCCCCTTCGGACAAATGGGGAAACAGCTGTTCCATCAGTTCATCCACCGCACTGCCGGCACGAACCATCATCATTATTTTGCGGGGTATGGCAATGGAAGTTACAAATTCGGCTATATCTGTATAGCCTTCAATTTTTTTCCCTTTGGCGCGGCCGTTCACAAAACGTTCCACCACCCCTTCTTCCACTCCCGGAACCGTACGATTATATACCGAAACATTCCATCCCTTATCTGCCATATTGAGGGCCAAATTCTCGCCCATAACTGCCAGACCGATAAGTCCAATGTCTGTTTTATTTAAATTCTTCATATTCATGTAAATTTTGTCTTTATATGGAAACAAAATGCTAACAGCATTTGTTCGTATGAATTACGAAAATAAAATAGTACTTTTGTCAGCGAAAGCCTATTTTTCAACCAGACAGAAAACCAATGCTCATGAAGAACTTCCACATCGGACTATTGCCACGCATCATCATTGCCATTATCTTAGGTATACTTTTCGGAAATTTCCTACCGGCTTCGCTGGTACGGCTGTTCGTAACATTCAATGCCATTTTCAGTGAATTCCTGAACTTCTCCATCCCCCTCATCATTGTGGGGCTAGTCACGATTGCCATTGCCGACATCGGCAAAGGAGCCGGACGGATGCTGGTCTTCACAGCGCTCATTGCTTACGGAGCTACCCTATTCTCCGGCTTTCTCTCCTACTTCACCGGTGTGGCGGTATTTCCTTCCCTCATAGAAACCGGGGTGCCGTTAGAAGAAGTCAGTGAATCTCAAGGTATTCTTCCCTATTTTTCCGTGGGCATCCCGCCATTGATGAATGTTATGACCGCACTCGTACTTGCCTTCACACTGGGGCTGGGCCTGGCTCATCTGAAAAGCGAGGTACTGAAAAATGCGGCGCGCGATTTTCAAGAGATTGTCATCCGCATGATCAGTGCAGTGATATTGCCGCTGCTTCCCATCTATATTTTCGGCATTTTCCTCAACATGACGCACAGTGGACAAGTATTCGGCATCCTGATGGTCTTTATTAAGATTATCGGTGTAATCTTCCTGCTTCACATCTTTCTCCTGGTATTCCAATACAGCATTGCGGCACTGTTTGTCCGCAAGAACCCTCTCAAACTACTGGGACGAATGATGCCTGCCTACTTCACGGCTCTAGGCACTCAATCCAGTGCCGCCACTATCCCTGTAACATTGGAGCAAAGTCGGAAGAACGGCGTCTCTGCCGATATTGCCGGATTCGTCATCCCACTTTGCGCCACCATCCATCTGTCGGGCAGCACATTGAAGATTGTGGCATGCGCCCTGGCACTGATGATAATGCAAGGCATGCCCCATGATTTCCCTCTATTTGCAGGATTTATCTTCATGCTGGGCATCACTATGGTAGCCGCTCCCGGGGTACCGGGAGGCGCCATCATGGCATCACTGGGCATCCTGCAATCCATGCTGGGCTTCGACGAGTCGGCACAAGCGCTGATGATTGCACTATACATAGCGATGGACAGCTTCGGTACTGCCTGCAATGTGACGGGCGACGGGGCAATCGCACTGATTATCGACAAAGTGATGGGAAAGAAATAGTTTATATTTTGCTATCTCGTGGAAAATAACGAATATTGCAGTCCGAAAAGACATAATAACAAGAAGCATACATTATGAAGAAAGCCCTTATCTCCGGCATTACCGGGCAGGACGGCTCGTTCCTTGCCGAATTCCTCCTGCAGAAAGGATATGAAGTGCACGGTATCCTGCGTCGCTCTTCCTCTTTCAACACCGGCCGCATCGAACACCTCTACTTCGATGAGTGGGTACGCGACATGAAACAGAAACGTACCATTAACCTGCACTATGGAGACATGACAGACTCCAGCTCTCTCATCCGTATCATCCAGAGTGTGCAGCCGGACGAAATATATAACCTTGCCGCTCAAAGCCATGTCAAAGTATCCTTCGACGTGCCCGAATATACCGCCGAAACCGATGCCGTAGGCACCCTGCGCATGCTCGAAGCCGTACGCATTCTCGGTATGGAAAAGAAGACACGCATCTACCAGGCCTCCACTTCCGAGCTCTTCGGAAAAGTGCAGGAAGTGCCGCAAAGCGAAACGACCCCGTTCTATCCCCGCAGCCCCTATGGCGTAGCCAAACAGTATGGCTTTTGGATTACAAAGAACTACCGCGAAAGCTATGGCATGTTTGCTGTAAACGGCATACTCTTCAACCACGAGAGCGAACGCCGAGGTGAAACCTTCGTGACAAGAAAAATCACACTGGCGGCTGCCCGCATCGCCCAAGGCTTCCAGGACAAGCTGTATCTGGGCAATCTGGATGCCCGGCGCGACTGGGGATATGCCAAAGACTACATCGAGTGCATGTGGCTCATCCTGCAGCACGACACCCCCGAAGACTTCGTCATTGCCACCGGAGAAATGCATACCGTACGCGAATTTGCGACACTGGCATTCCGGGAGGTAGGCATCACTCTGCGCTGGGAAGGCCAGGGAGTGGACGAGAAGGGTATCGACACACAGACCGGAAAAGTCCTCGTGGAAGTCGACCCCAAATATTTCCGGCCTGCCGAAGTGGAACAATTGCTGGGCGACCCCACCAAAGCAAAAACACTGCTGGGATGGAATCCGAGGCAGACCAGTTTTGAAGAGTTGGTACGCATCATGGCAGAGCACGACATGAAATTTGTGAAGAAACTGTATTTAAGAAGCAAAGAGCTTTGAATGAACAATTAAACTTTCAGACAACAATGTTAGACAAAAATGCCAAAATATATGTAGCAGGCCACCGGGGACTGGTAGGTTCTGCCATCTGGAAAAATCTTGAGGAGAAAGGATACACCAATCTCATCGGCAAGACCCACACAGAACTCGATCTGCTCGACGGAGTTGCCGTACGCCGCTTCTTCGACGAGGAGCAGCCCGAATATGTATTCCTTGCCGCCGCCTTTGTGGGTGGCATTATGGCCAACAGTATCTACCGTGCCGATTTCATCTACAAGAACTTGCAGATACAGCAGAACGTCATCGGCGAAAGCTTCCGCCACGGAGTGAAAAAACTTCTCTTTCTGGGCAGCACCTGCATCTATCCCCGTGATGCCGAACAGCCGATGAAAGAAGACGCACTCCTCACTTCTCCGCTGGAATACACGAACGAGCCCTATGCCATCGCCAAAATAGCCGGACTGAAAATGTGCGAAAGCTTCAATCTTCAATACGGTACGAACTACATTGCCGTGATGCCCACCAACCTTTACGGTCCCAACGACAACTTCGACCTGGAACGCAGCCACGTGCTTCCTGCCATGATACGCAAGATACACCTCGCCCACTGCCTGAAACAAGGCGACTGGGATGCCGTACGCCACGACATGAACCTGCGTCCGGTGGAAGGCATCAACGGCGACAGCAGCAAAGAGGACATTCTGAATATCCTCCGGAAATACGGCATCAGCGAAGAAGAAGTGAGATTATGGGGTACCGGCACCCCCTTGCGCGAATTCCTCTGGAGCGAGGAGATGGCAGATGCCAGCGTCTTCGTCATGGAACACGTCGACTTCAAAGATACCTTCAAGCCGGGCGACAAGGAAATCCGCAACTGTCACATCAATATCGGTACGGGCAAGGAAATCACTATCCGCCAGTTGGCAGAGCTGATTGTCAACACCGTAGGCTATCAGGGCCGGTTGACCTTCGACACTTCCAAACCCGACGGCACCATGCGCAAACTGACCGATCCCGGTAAGTTACATGCATTGGGATGGCATCATAAGATTGATATCGAGGAAGGTGTGCAACGCATGTACCGATGGTACTTGGGAAAGTAATTAGTGACGTCTGATTAGCCATGAATGCCATACGGTACAAGGTGGGAACTGTATTGTTTATATTGCTGATACTTTTATCAGGTATCAGCCCAACCATGAATGCCATGATAGCTCCCGTGACCTATTCCGTTCGCGGCAAAGTCATCGACAGACAGTCCAGACAACCCGTGGCCTACGCCAACGTTTTCGTTGCCGGCATCCCCGGGAAAGGGGCATCCACCGATTCACTCGGCACATTCAAGATAGAGCAGGTACCTCCGGGCATCTATAGCCTTGAGGCATCCTGCATAGGATACCAGACTGTTTCCACCCCCGAATATATTGTTTCAGCCTCAACCCCGTTCATCGAGATAGAGATGGAAGAGGATGCCAATCTGCTGAACACAGTAGTGGTGGTGCCTTCCCCCTTCCGGCGAAGTATCGAAAGCCCGGTCAGCATGCGTATCATCGGCTTGCAGGAAATAGAGAAAAGTCCCGGAGCCAACCGGGATGTTTCGCGCATCGTACGCTCCTATCCCGGCGTCTCTTTCTCTCCCATCGGCTATCGCAACGACTTGATTGTTCGGGGCGGTTCTCCTTCCGAAAACCGCTTTTATATGGATGGCATCGAAATCCCCAACATCAACCACTTTGCCACTCAGGGTGCATCCGGAGGACCGGTAAGTATTGTCAATGCCGACCTGATACGCGAGATTACATTTTATACGGGCGCCTTCCCCGCCAACCGCTCCGGAGCCTTGAGTTCCGTCCTCGACTTCCGCCTCAAGGACGGAAATCCGGACAAGCAGGCGTTCAAAGCCACCATCGGCGCATCGGAAGTCTCGCTCAGCGGAGCAGGCCATCTGGGGCAGCGCACCACTTATCTGTTCTCCGCACGCCAGTCCTACCTGCAACTTTTGTTCAAGGCTTTGGGACTGCCCTTCCTGCCCAATTTCATTGACGGACAATTCAAAACAAAAACCCGTTTCAACGAGCACAGCGAGCTGACCCTGCTTGGTCTTGCAGGCATTGACAAGATGAAACTGAATACCGATGAAAAAGGAGAAGATGCCGAATATCTGCTCAGCTATCTCCCCACTATCCATCAGGAAACATTCACTTTCGGAGCCTCTTACAGACACTACAATGGAAGGCACGTACAATCCCTTATACTGAGCCATAACTACCTGAACAACCGCAATCTGAAATACCGCAACAACGATGACTCTTCCGAAGACAACCTGACCCTGCGCCTACGCTCCACAGAACAAAAGACCACCCTGCGTTTCGAAAACCAAACGCGCTTGGGAGCATGGACCCTAAAGGAAGGAGCAGAACTGAACAACTCCATCTATGCAAACCACAGCCGGCAAAGACTATACGGCAGTCATTCGGGTACGCTCTCCATCTACGAAACCTCACTCAACATCTTCGGCTGGGGGGCTTTCTTCTCTTCCGACTATACCACCGCCGACAAGCGTCTGGCACTTTCTGCCGGTATCCGTATGGATGGCAACACTTACAACCGAAAGATGCGGCAGCTATGGAAACAGTTCTCCCCACGCCTCTCTGCATCCTACAAACTCTCGGAACAATGGACCCTGAGCGGAAGTACCGGCCTCTACCACCAATTGCCTCCCTACACCGCTTTGGGATATAAAGACAATGAAGGGCAATATCTCAACAAAAACCTGAAGTACATGCAGGTCTTTGAAAGCAGCCTCGGTGTGGACTGGCACCTGCAAGACCGGTTCATGGTTTCTGCAGAAGGTTTCTTCAAGCGTTACAGCCGTATGCCACTTTCCCTTCAAGACAACATTCCGTTGGCATGCAAAGGAAACGATTACGGTGTCACCGGCAACGAAGCACTCGTCCCTACAGCCAGCGGCAGGGCCTACGGACTGGAAACCATGTTCCGCTGGCAGGCATCCGGCAAGTTCAATCTCGTATCCTCCTTCACCTTATACCGCAGCGAATACCGCAACCGCCCAGATGGAGACTTCATTCCATCTGCCTGGGACAACCGTTTCATACTCAACATGAGCGGTACATACAACCTGCCCCGGCGCTGGAGCATAGGAGGCAAGCTAAGCTATATAGGCGGCAGCCCCTACACTCCCTATGATGAAGACAAATCATCACTCGTAGAAGCATGGGATGCCAAAGGACAGCCCTACTACGACTATGCGTACTATAATACCGGGCGACTTCCCAACTTTGCCCAGTTAGACTTGCGTGTGGACAAGTCCTTCTACTTCCATCACTGCATGATAGGAATCTATCTGGACATACAGAATATCACCGGCAACAAACTGAAGCAACCGGATGTGATAATGAGTACGGGCATCATCGAAAATCCGTCTGCTCCTGTTACCGAACAGCGCTATAAAATGAAATACCTCAAGCAGGAAAGCGGCACTATCCTGCCTACTTTAGGTATAACTGTCGAGTTTTAGCAAATAGCCGCCATAAAAACTATTTTCCCTATAAAAGTTTGCTTTCTATATATAAACCCTTATATTTGCACAATTTTCAACCAAATGTGCAATTAATATCATGGAACAAAGTTTTATCGCCTATATAGAGAATAGCATAAAGGAAAATTGGGATTTAGACGCTCTGACCGACTATAAGGGAGCAACCCTACAATATAAGGACGTAGCCCGCAAAATAGAAAAGCTGCATATCATTTTCGAGGCAAGCGGCATCAAGAAAGGCGATAAGATTGCCGTCTGTGGCCGCAACAGTTCCCACTGGGGCGTAACGTTCCTCGCAACATTGACCTACGGTGCGGTAATCGTCCCCATCCTTCACGAGTTCAAGGCAGACAATGTACACAACATCGTGAACCATTCCGAAGCCAAACTGCTTTTCGTAGGCGACCAGGTTTGGGAAAACCTCAACGAAAGTGCCATGCCGCTGCTGGAGGGCATCATGATGATGGCAGACTTCTACATTCTTGTCTCCCGTAGCGAAAAGTTGGACTATGCCCGCGAACATCTCAACGAAATGTTCGGTAAGAAATACCCCAAGAACTTCCGCAAGGAGCATGTCAGTTATCACAAGGACCAGCCCGACGAACTAGCGGTCATCAACTATACATCCGGCACCACCAGTTACTCCAAAGGAGTGATGCTGCCCTACCGCAGCCTTTGGTCAAACACCACTTTTGCTTTCGAAGTATTGCCGCTGAAAGCCGGTGACAAGATTGTCTCCATGCTGCCAATGGCACATATGTACGGACTTGCATTCGAGTTTCTGTATGAATTCGCCGTAGGTTGCCACATATTCTTCCTCACTCGTATGCCCAGCCCCAAAATCATTTTCCAGGCTTTCACCGAAGTGAAGCCTAACCTGATTGTGGCTGTTCCGCTCATTATCGAAAAGATTATAAAGAAGAGCGTACTGCCCAAGCTGGAAACTCCTGCCATGAAGCTGTTGCTGAAAGTACCCATCATCAATGACAAGATAAAGGCGACCGTACGCGAACAAATGATTCAAGCCTTTGGCGGAAACTTTGCAGAAATCATTGTAGGAGGAGCTGCCTTCAACCAGGAAGTGGAGCAGTTCTTAAAGATGATAGATTTCCCCTATACGGTAGGCTATGGAATGACGGAATGCGGCCCCATCATCTGTTACGAGGATTGGACCCGCTTCAAACCCGGTTCTTGCGGAAAGGCCGCACCGCGTATGGAGGTGAAAATCCTATCATCCGATCCCGAAAACATTCCGGGAGAGATTGTCTGCCGTGGTCCCAATGTCATGCTGGGTTACTACAAGAACGACGAGGCCACCGTACAGGTACTCGACAAAGACGGCTGGCTGCACACCGGAGACCTTGCCCTGATGGATGCCGAAGGCAACGTAAGCATCAAGGGACGCAGCAAGAACATGCTCCTTGGTCCGAGCGGTCAGAATATCTACCCGGAAGAGATAGAAGACAAACTGAACAATATGCCGTATGTAGCCGAAAGCATCATCGTGCAGCAGAATGAGAAACTGGTAGGTCTGGTTTACCCCGACTTCGATGATGCCTTTGCCCATGGGCTGAACAATGACGACATCGAACGCGTCATGGAGGAAAACCGTGTGGCACTGAATGCAGAACTGCCCGCATACAGCCAGATATTCAAAATGAAAATCTATCCTGAAGAATTTGAAAAAACGCCGAAGAAATCTATCAAACGCTTCTTGTATCAGGAGGCCAAAGGATAATGTAAAAAAACAATTAAACTACAACCTATCTAACCCTTTCTAAATTATTATCTAAATGAGAAACGAATTATTATTATCCGCCATGCTTCCGATATGCGGAATGGCGGGAGAAGCGTATGGCATGCCGCCTGGGGATGCCGTACCTGCTCCAAAAGAGCAGCCAAACATCATTCTGTTCCTAGTGGATGACATGGGATGGCAAGACACGTCCCTCCCCTTTTGGACACAGCGTACCAAGTACAACGATACGTACCATACTCCCAACATGGAACGGATGGCTACACAAGGCAAAATGTTTACGCAGGCCTATGCATGCAGCATCAGTTCACCTACGCGTGTCAGCCTTTTTACGGGAATGAATGCTGCCAGGCATCGAGTCACCAGTTGGACCCTCCGCAAGAACACTACCCATGAACAACCCGACTCGGTCATGATTTATCCGGAATGGAACGTTAACGGCATTTGTCAAGAGCCTGGCGTGGAACGGACCACACAAGTCACCTCCCTGGCCGAAGTGCTCAAAGACCATGGCTATCACACCATTCATTGCGGAAAAGCCCACTTCGGTGCTGAAGGCACTCCCGGAGCCGACCCGTTGAAAATGGGGTTTGAAGTGAACATAGCCGGACATGCTGCCGGTTCACCTGCCAGCTACTATGGCAAGGAGAATTTCGGCAACAAAACAGACGGTAAAAGCCCGCTGGCTGCCGTACCCGGTCTGGAGAAATATCATGGAACCGACACTTTCCTAAGTGAAGCCCTTACCATAGAGGCCATGAAGGCACTGGACGATGCACAGCAGACTGACAAGCCATTCTTTCTATACATGGCACACTATGCCATCCATACCCCTATACAACCTGACATGCGTTTCTACCAGAAGTACCTGGACAAAGGCCTTCCTCCGGTAGAAGCCGCCTATGCTACTCTCATTGAGGGTATGGACAAAAGTCTGGGAGACATCATGGACTATCTGGACAAGAACAACCTGACGGAAAACACTATCCTCATCTTCATGTCCGACAATGGCGGTTTGGCGGCCCATACCCGCGCCGGACAACTGCATGTCCAGAACTATCCGCTCAATAGTGGTAAAGGTTCCGCCTACGAAGGAGGCATACGTGAACCGATGATTGTCCGCTGGCCGGGCATCGTAGCGCCCCAAACCCAATGCGACCATTACCTGATGATAGAGGACTTCTTCCCCACCATCCTTGAGATGGCAGGCGTAGACAACTATACAACCGTACAGCAACGCGACGGCATCAGTTTCATGCCATTGCTCACCGGAAAAGGTAAAATGAAAGACCGTGATATCTACTGGCATTATCCCAATAGCTGGGGTCCTTCCGGCCCGGGCATCGGAGCCACTTGCTCCATCCGTTCGGGCGAGTGGAAGCTGGTGTATTATTTCGGTGACGGTAGACGGGAACTTTTCAACATCCCCGCCGACATCAGTGAAAAACATGATATGGCCCGAGAGAAGCCTGAAGTTGTCAAAGAGTTGTCACGGAAATTAAGTAATTACCTCCGGTCTGTGGATGCGCAGCGCCCTCTGTTGCGTGCCACCCGCCAACCAGCTCCCTGGCCGGACGAAATATAGAAAAAAAGTATGAAACGAAACCTTTCCCTCCTCCTTGTGTCCCTGCTTCTTGCAGGGACAGCTCTTGCCCAAGAACATAATCCGGGCAGCGTACAGCCGGATACGATTCAGAAATCCTCCGAAAAATCTTTCCGGAAACAACGCTCTCCACGAACAGACCATGGCCCGGTAGGTATCAATATCTCCTTATGGAAAAACATCTCCACACAGCGGACTGATACCATAGGAAGCACCTGCTTCAATCTGGGTGTGTTCTCCTCCATGAACCGTCTGAATGGCCTCGGCATGAATATTCTTGGCAGTGTAACCGGCAGGGATGTGAACGGTGTACAGATGGCAGGTCTGTCAAATATGGTGGGGGGAAGCATGCGAGGCATGCAGATAGCAGGAATTACCAACATCAATGGCAACAACCTTATCGGAGTATCCGTTTCGGGACTGGTAGGTATCACCGGAAACCATGCGCAAGGCGTCATCATTTCCGGTCTGGCAAACATCAGTGGGGACTATAATCGTGGCGCCTCCATAGGCGGCCTGTTGAATATCAGCGGAGAAGGTGCTTCCGGCATACACTTTGCCGGACTCGCCAATATTTCCGGTGGAAATTTCAAAGGATTTTCAGGGGCCGGCCTGCTAAGTGTAATCGGTGAAGACTTGAATGGCATGCAGATGTCCGCCCTTACCAACATCACCGCCGGAGATATGACCGGTGTTCAGGTTTCCGGCCTGGGCAATGTGGTGGGTGGTACAGCCCGAGGATTACAAATAGGCGCTGCCAATATGGCCATACGTGCCAAAGGGCTTCAAATAGGTCTATTCAACTACTACAAAGAAAAATTAGATGGTTTCCAGTTGGGATTAGTCAATGCCAATCCCCAAACAAAAGTTCAACTGATGTTTTTCGGTGGTAATGCCACCAAGCTGAATGTAGGTGCCCGTTTCAAGAACCGGCTCTTCTATACCATCCTCGGTGGCGGTACCCATTATCTGGATTTTGGCGATAAGTTTTCCGCTGCCCTCTTCTACCGTGCCGGTCTTGAATTACCGCTCTACAAACAGCTGTTCATCAGCGGAGATCTGGGATACCAACATATAGAAACCTTCAAGAACAAGGACTACGGCATTCCGGCACGTCTCTATGCCCTCCAGGCACGTGTCAATCTGGAATACCACCTGACCGAGCGCTTTGGCATATTCCTCACCGGCGGTTATGGCGGCAGCCGCTACTACACCCAAGGGAAAACCTATGACAAAGGCATCATTGTAGAGGGCGGGGTGACGATACTGAAATTATAAATTATTGTTTCTCCTTAATCAGCCCCGTCCTATACGCCACCAGCAGTTTCATCAAATCCTGAATCTGCGTAACGAGTTCACTTCCTTTATCCGTATCCTTCACCATCATACGCTGCGAATTGAATTCGACAACCAGGGTTGTAGACTTGATGTCTTGTCCTTCTTCAATGGCTTTCTGACGGCTCTGGAACGGCTCATGCTGCACCAACTGCAAGCCGTGGGAATGATATACCAGCGTATATCCCGCAATTCCCGTTTCCGGCTGATAGGCTTTTGAAAAACCACCGTCAATCACCAGCAGCTTACCATCCGCTTTGATGGGTTTCTCACCTTTAATGGTCTTTACCGGTACATGTCCGTTGATGATATGCGAATGTGGCCCCGGCTTCACGCCGAACTCTTCAAGAATGCGGTCACACACCTCAGCCTCGTTGCGCAAAGCATAGTAATGCCCTTTCGTCTCCTTATGCAATGTTTTGTCGGCCACAAAATAGCGTTCAAAGGTAGCCATCTTGTCTTTATCGAAGGAAGGGGCATCCGGTCCGCACCACATGTACCAGACATAATCCAGTGCAAACTGTTTCTCGTCCGAACCGTCCTCGTCAAAGTAAGCGGTACGTATCAGCTGGTCGGTCTTTTTCAGCAACTTACGTCCCCAGTATTCCTTTTGGCCGATGCGAACATGTTTAAAACTGCCGTCCGCATTCAGAGGCACGGAAGCATGATAAAGCAGGTTACTGTTGCACACCAGATACATGCCGCCATACGTAAACAAGCAGCGCATGTGCTTCTTCATCTTCTCGCTGTTCATGAAAGAAGAATGAATCCGGTGCATCAGTTCGCGCTCTTCGTCCGACAGACGATACGGGTCCGCCGGGTCTACGGTGGGGAAATTCACATCGCGCAACGGATATTCCTTGCCTTCGTATACAAACACACCACGCTCGAAATCCACCAGATGCAGCAGTTTCCGGTTCTCCATACCGAACTCAGGACGGCGGCTGATGATTTCCGCCTCCAGTTTCAACTGGATAACCGTAATCGCCTTGTGCATCTGTGTAATCAGCCGCAAGGTCTTCTCATTGTATTCCGCATCGGCAAAGTTCATTTTCGGCGCAAAGATGGTGCAAGGGTCATCCGCATAGGTATCCATGGCAAACGTTGCAAGCGGCAACAGATTGATGCCATAACCATCCTCCAGCGTTGCTAAATTGGCATAGCGCATCGACATACGGATTACGTTGGCTATACAAGCATCATTACCTGATGCGGCACCCATCCACAGAATATCGTGGTTACCCCATTGGATGTCGAAATTATGATAATCACAGAGAGTATCCATGATAATATGCGCACCCGGTCCGCGGTCGTATATATCGCCCACGATATGCAGCGAGTCGATGGTCAAGCGCTGGATAAGGTTGCACATCGCCACAATAAAATCATCCGCACGCTTCGTAGAGATAATGGTACTGATTATGACATTGATATAGGCATGCTTGTTAGGTTCGATGCTCGATTCGTGCAACAGCTCTTGAATGATATACGAGAACTCTGCTGGAAGTGCCTTGCGTACTTTCGAACGGGTATATTTGGACGAAACGTTCTGGCATACTTTTACCAACTGGTTCAGTGTTATCAAATACCAGTCATCCAGGTCCGTTTCCTGCTCCTTGATAAGTTGCAGCTTCTCTTCCGGATAATAAATTAACGTACAGATTTCCTTCTTCTCACTTTCGCGCAGTGTATGCCCGAATATTTCGTTCACCTTACGTTTCACTGCCCCCGATGCATTCTTCAGCACATGCTGAAAAGCCTCATACTCGCCATGAATATCCGTCAGAAAATGCTCTGTACCTTTCGGCAGATTCAGAATGGCCTCCAGATTGATGATTTCTGTACTGGCATCAGCAATGGTAGGAAAACTGCGTGATAATAATTGCAAATAACGCAAGTCATTGACAATACTTTCCGGAGTTATATTTCCCATAGTTATTTAATTGATAGTTGATAATTGACAGTTGATAATATCCCTCATTCTTCATTATCCATTAATGAAGAACATGAGCAGCACTTGGGCTATAATTACCCGTAGAAACATGCACAGCGGATAAACCGTAGCATAAGCTACAGACGGATTGTCTCCCGGAATGGTGTCGTTGGCGTAGTTCAGCGCCATGGGGTTTGCCATGCTTCCGCACAGCATACCCGCCATTGTTCCGAAATCTATCTTCAGCCACTTGAAGGTAACGATACCCATAATCAATACCGGAACCACAGTCAACGCAAAACCCGTAGCAATCCATAACAGCCCTTCCGGCCGGAATACCGTATCGAAGAAATGGGCACCTGCATCCAGTCCCAGGCAAGCCAGGTAAAGAGACAATCCCAATGCACGGAGCATCAGGTTCGCACTGCGCGTAGTATAAGTCACCATGTGCATCCTCGGACCGAATGTCCCGATAAGAATACCTACGATGATAGGGCCTCCTGCCAATCCGAGCCGCACGGGAGCGCTGATGCCGGGAATGGAAATAGGAATTGCTCCCAAAGCCAGACCGATGACAATGCCGATAAATACCGCCACCAAGTTCGGTTCCTTCAGGCTTTTCACAGCATTGCCCAGCACCTTCTCCACATTTTGTATAGCAGCGGCTTCGCCCACTACGGTCAGGCGGTCACCCAATTGCAAGGTCAGTTCCGCTGTGGCCAGCAGCTGCACGCCGCTACGATAAACCCGGCTGATATTGATACCGTAATGATTACGCAGATGGAGAGAACCCAGCTTCTTGCCGTTCAACTCCGGGCGCGTCACCACGATACGTTGCGAAATCAACTGGCTGTCTATGGCATTCCAGTCTATATCTTCCTTGTTCCAATCAGTATGCTCCTGCTCGCCGAAAAGCACGGTCAGAGCCGGCGTATTTTTCTCCGAGGTAATCACCAGCAGGCGGTCACCTTCCTTTATAATCTTTTCCGAGGTAGGAATACTCACATTCCCATCCCGCCACAAGCGGGAAATCACGAACTTCGGATAGCTGTTCAGCCCGCCTATTTCCTTGATACTCTTGTTGAAGATGGCAGGATTGTGCACCTGGAACGCAACAATGTAAGGCTTGTTCACGTCATCCTTCTCTTTCAATTCCAGGTCTTCCTTATGCGCCAGCGTCTTACGGATGAACAGTACGGCCAGAATGACCCCTACCACCCCCAGCGGATATGCCACCGCACACCCCAAAGCAGGGGTACTGGACTCCAATCCCATCTGTTTCAATGTCTGCTGTGCCGCACCGAGTGCCGGTGTGTTTGTCGTGGCACCGCAAAGTATGCCCACCATATCCGGCAGGGATACCCCCAACCCATAGCTGCCCAGTACAGTCAGCAGGGTGCCGATAAGCACTACACCCGTGGCGAGCATATTCAGTTGTACCCCTCCTTTACGGAAAGAGCTGAAAAAACCCGGTCCCACCTGCAAACCCAAAGCATACACAAATATCACCAGCCCGAAGCTTTCCGCATAATTCAGCATCTGCGGGTCTATGGACAACCCGAAATGCCCGGCAATGATGCCGGCAAAGAATACAAACGTCACTCCCAATGAAATGCCGCAAACATGTATCTTCCCCAATCCCAATCCGATAGCAGAAATCAGTGAGAGTACCACAACCGCCTGCAAGGCGGAGTGCTCGACGAATAAACTATATAGCCAGTCCAATGTGCATTCTATTTTACAGTTTCAGGCTGCAAAGATAGTGCAAACCTCATGCAAAATAAAACGAACCCGTCTATTTTTTATGCGGCAGCACTTCTAAAAAAGGGATACGATACAATAAATCCCTGCTGCCAGCAAAGCACTGACGGGGATAGTCAGCACCCAAGCGGTCATCAGACTCTTCGTAACTCCCCAACGCACAGCCGAAAGCCGCTTCGTGGCCCCTACTCCGATAATAGCTCCCGTAATGGTGTGTGTCGTACTTACCGGAATCTTCAGATACTCCGTCAGATAAAGCGTAAACGCACCGGCAGTTTCCGCAATCACCCCTTCCAGTGGCGTCACCTTCGTAATCTTAGTCCCCATGGTCTTCACAATCTTCCACCCGCCGGACATGGTACCGAGTGAAATGGCCGTAAAACAAGAGAATGCCACCCAGTCCGGCAGGTCATCAATACTGTTTATCCCCATTCCCAGTCCTTCCGAATGTCCGGCTATCATAGCCGCAGCAATGATACCCATTACCTTCTGTGAATCATTCAGACCGTGCCCGATGCTGAACAAAGCCGAAGACACCAGCTGCAGTTTCTTGAACCACACCTCGGCCGTATGGGGATGCGCCCTGCGGCAAATGTACAAGACCAACAACGTAAAACCAAATGCCACCACCATACCAATCAAGGGAGCCAGAAAAATGAATGCCGCAATCTTCAGAATGATACTCAACTGGATGGCCTCAAAACCGTGTGCCATGATGGCAGCTCCGGCAAAACCTCCGATAAGCGTGTGCGAAGAAGAGGAAGGGATTCCCTTCCACCAAGTGAACAGATTCCAGGCAATAGCCGCAATCACGCCGGCCAGAATGATAGGCAAAGTAATGTAAGGCTCCATCACCGTTTTCGATACGGTGTTGGCAATGCCGAAACCGCCGATGACACACTTGGCGATGAAAAAGGCCACAAAATTGAAGAAAGCCGCCCATATCACCGCCTGAAACGGTGTAAGCACTTTGGTAGACACAATGGTGGCAATAGAATTGGCCGCATCATGAAAACCGTTGATATAATCGAATATCAGAGCCAGTACAATGATAATCACTAATAGTTCCATGCGTCCGTTCGTTTATGCGTATTTCACAATCAGGCTCCTCAAAATCTTGCCCACGTGTTCGGCTGCGTCCGTCGTTTTTTCCAACTCATACATAATCTCCTTGATTTTGATGAGTTCAATGCAGTCCTTCTCTTCTTCAAAAAGCCTGGTGATGAAAAATTCATAAATATCATCTGCCCGGTTTTCTATGTCATGCAGCTGGTTGCAATATGCGCGCAGCTTATCCGGACTCTTGCGGAATGCCTCCAGTTCATCCATGGCCTGGCCGATGAGGGCCGCTTCTTGTTGAACCATATGTCCCAGCTCTTTCCCCTTGTCCGAAATAGGATGCGGATTATAGATAGTGATACGCTTGGCACAGCTGTTTATTCCATCAATCACATCATCCATGCCCGAAGCCAGGTCATGGATATCCTCCCGGTCAAAAGGAGTAATGAAAGTAGTGCCCAGTTCATCCAGAATCAGATTGGTCAGCTTATCGCCCTCGCGCTCCAAATCTTTGATTCGTTTATAATCTTCCGCCCTCTTCTCAGGCGAGTCATGGCCCAATATTTCTATCAACAGAGCCGACGAGGACAATAAAATCTCAGACAATTGCTTCAGCAAAGGAAAGAATTTCGGTTCTTTCGGTGTGAACCGGCTAAAAAAAGAATTCTTCATAATGGATAAATGTACTAAGTATATTAATTTATTTTTGTTTTCGTTGTTTCAGTCTTGCACGCAGCACTTCTACCACGGCCGGCAGTATGGAAACCACAATAATGGCCACAATCAGCAGTTTGAGGTTCTCTTGTACAAACGGAAGGTCACCGAAGAAATAACCCGCATAACAGAAGATGGCAATCCAGCAGGCGCCCCCAATCAGGTTGTACAGCATGAAGTAATAGTAATGCATCTTACCCATCCCCGCCACGAATGGCGCAAACGTACGGACGATAGGCACAAAACGGGCTATGATAATTGTCTTGCCTCCATACTTCTTATAGAACTCATGGGTCTTGTCGAGATGGCTTTGCTTGAATATTCTGGAATCGGGATTATTGAAGAGCCTTTGCCCGAAGAAATGCCCTATCATGTAGTTGCAAGAGTCGCCCAATACCGCGGCAACAAACAATATCAAAGCCAGCACATTGACCTCGAGAGGCATGTCGGGCAGTGCGGCAATAGCTCCCGCCACAAAAAGCAGGGAATCGCCCGGCAGGAAAGGTGTGACCACCAGCCCCGTTTCGCAGAAAATAATCAGAAACAATATGGCATACGCCCACATATGATATTCCTGCACTATATCAATCATATACTGATCGATATGGAGAATAAAATCTAATAGAAAATCCATTATATATTGATTATCAGTACTTAAAAAATAGAGAAAAACTCGGCATGGGGAGACGGGCAATCTCTCTGGCTCCCGAAAGAGAGGAAGGGAAAGTACTAAATAAGAATACGCCTCAGCGTATATACATAATATCTATATGAAATCTTATGGGGATGGAAAGTAAAGGGGAAAGAAGTTGTCTTTTCTTCCGGGAGCAGAGTTTTCAGGGTTCTCGCAACCTTGGCGGCAATGAAGTCCGGATTAAGCCTCAACAATTTCGAGCAAGAGGCATGCCGTAATGAGAAGGTATTTCCTATGCAACCGGCATCTGCCAGGCAATTATAATTCGCGTCCTCCCCTTTTTCCTGGCATTGTCTGCCATCTGCCCCCGACAAGCTGTGCTGGGCTCCGGAGAAATAATGCACATCCGCAGTAGGGAGTGTCTTACATCCCTCCATATCATCAGAAACGGAAGCGAACTTCGATATGAGGAACAACCCTAACAAGATATAGAATATACATTTCGCCATAGCGGGTGCAAATATAGAAACTATTTTCGGATTACAACAGAAAAATGAAAAACAAAAAGCGGTTAACCGTTTCATCAGTCAACCGCTTTCTTGTTTTAGTAGTGGGTACGAGAATCGAACTCGTATACCATGCGTGAGAGGCATGTATCCTAACCGTTAGATGAACCCACCCTCGCATTTGTCTTGTACACCCTCAGGGATTCGAACCCTGGACCCACTGATTAAGAGTCAGTTGCTCTACCAACTGAGCTAAGAGTGCATCTGGCGGAAGCTGGGGGATTCGAACCCCCGGTACGGTTACCCGTACGTCAGTTTAGCAAACTGGTGGTTTCAGCCACTCACCCAAACTTCCTTTTTTATAACCAGCATTCTTTTCAAATGCGGTGCAAATGTAGGGCAAACTTTTGGACTGTGCAAATCTTTCCTACATATTTTTTTCACCGTTTTCATACAATTTGAGATAACACGTTAACACTCAAACCCTAAAACAAGAAAAAAAATTTGATACATATCAAACCGTCCTTTTCAACCTTTCCTTATCTTTGCGCGATTTTTAAAGTATAGTGCACATACACGGACAATGATACAACAAGAAAGCCTGAAAAAGCGGCTTGCCAAGCTGGCCGCCCCCATTTTTATAGAGACACTTCTCATCATGATGCTCGGTGCGGTGGACACCATCATGCTGAGCCGCCACTCGGACAACAGTGTTGCCGCCGTAGGGGTAGTCAACCAAATTATCATGCTCACTTTCCTCGTTTTCGAAGTCATCAACCTCGGAACGTCCGTTCTGTGTTCCCAGTATCTCGGTGCGAAACTACACAAGAAAGTAGTGCAAGTAGTCGGCGTATCCATCCTCGTCAACCTGGCGGTAGGTATCACGGTCAGCCTGGTACTGTTCTCCTGCGCCCATCCCATCCTCCGGCTGATGGGGCTCACCGCTGAACTGATGCAGGACGGCATGGACTATATGCGTATCGTAGGCGCTTTCGCCTTCTTCCAGGCACTATCCCTCACCCTCTCCGCCTCCCTGCGCAGTGCCAACAAGGCCATCTACCCGATGATGGTCACCGTCGTAGTCAATATTCTCAATATCATCGGCAACTACTCCCTCATCTTCGGTCGCTTCGGCTTTCCGGAACTGGGCGTGGAAGGCGCCGCCATCTCCACAGCCTTCAGCCGGGGTGTCTCCATGATTATACTGTTCGTCATACTGTTCCGCAAGCACATCCACCGTTTCCCACCGGCATACTTCCGCCCTTTTCCATGGATAGAACTAAAGAACCTGATGAAGGTAGGCCTGCCCTCCGCCGGCGAACAATTGTCGTACAGCTCGTCGCAGGTCGTCATCACCTACTTCATCAACATGTTGGGAGTGGAAGCGCTCGCCACCCGTACCTATTGTGTCAACATCATCATGTTCGCTTATCTGTTCAGCATCTCCATGGCACAAGGCGGCGCCATCTGTATCGGGCATCTGATAGGCGAGAAGAAACCTCACGCAGCCTTCCTTATGGGAAAATACGTCATGAAGAAATCCGTCATGATTACCGTCATGCTGTCCTGCATCCTCGCCCTTTCGGGGCATGCCATCTTTGGCTGGCTCACGTCCAACCCCGACATCATACGTATGGGTGCCACCATCCTTATCATAGATGTACTCCTCGAAATAGGCCGCCCCATCAACATCTTCGCCACCAACGCCCTTCGTGCGGCAGGAGATGTCAACTACCCCTTCTACGTAGGGTTGGTGGTGCAGTGGAGTGTAGCTGTAGGTGTGGGATACCTTTTCGGCTTCCCCTTCGGCTGGGGTATCTGCGGCATGTGGGTAGCCTTCCTGTTGGACGAGAATATCCGCGGCTTCATTTTCGTCCGCCGCTGGTATGGCATGAAATGGGTAAACAAAAGCTTCATCCGGAATTGTTTTTAATTCCAAAAGTCCTATCTTTGCTCCCCGAAAGCAGAAGCGGACCGAACTTTACCGGTCTTGCTTACTGAACAAATAAATCATGGTCTTATGGATGCACTATTGAAAGAAACCGTAGATGCCGCTATCAACTCCCGCTATCCAGGCATGGCTCCCGAGGGAAGAAGGTTGATAGAGGAAATCCTCATTCGCAAGGAAGTAGAAAAGGGCGCATTATTACTCAATGAAGGGCAGATAAGCCATAATATCGTATTTGTAGGAAAAGGCATGTTGCGCCAATTCTATTATAAAAACGGTAAAGACGTCACCGAACACTTTTCCTATGAAGGCTGCATCATCATCTGCATAGAAAGTACCTTGAAGCAGGAACCCACCCACCTCATGATTGAGGCACTCGAACCGAGTGTCGTATACCTGCTGCCATACAACAAGCTGCTGACACTTACCGAAATCTCATGGGAAATAAACATGTTCTATCGGAAGATTCTGGAATATTCCCTGATTGTTTCACAGATAAAGGCTGACTCCTGGCGGTTTGAGACTGCACGCGAGCGCTATAACCAGCTCATGGAACATCAGCCCGAAGTCATCAAGCGGGCTCCTTTGTCGCACATTGCGTCCTATCTGCTGATGACCCCCGAAACACTGAGTCGGGTACGTTCGGGCATACTGTAACCCTCCTCCTGTCTGCCCGGAGAATACATATCTGAATTTATATAGAAATTTTACCATTTCTCCCCTAAGCGTGCATTGATTGCCATACAATCATTTCATGCTCAAGGTTGTTTTATATGTATTTAAAATATTAAAATTCAGATTATGAATACTATACATAATTTTTCCGCTTCCCTGATACAGCGGACAAAACAAGCCGGACGATACAGTACATCCGGTATATATACCAGTACAGTGAACAGCTTTTTCCGCTTCATCGGCCACCGTTCCATCACTTTTGCAGATCTCACCCCCAGCCTCATCAAGCAATACGAAGACCGGCTGCTCGGCGAAGGGCGGCGCCATAATACCATATCCACCTATATGCGTATGCTCCGTTCCATCTCTCACCAAGCTGCCGAACAAGGCATTCCATTCACACACAGTATAGACGATTTGTTCGCCTATGTATTCACTGGCTATGAGCCTACCGCCAAACGGGCCATCTCTCCTTTACTAATCCGGCGCTTGGTAAATCTTGATTTGGAGAAGAAACCCGCCTTGCGTTTCAGCCGCGACATGTTTCTGTTAAGTTTTTACTTACGAGGCATTCCGTTCGTAGACCTTGTACATCTCCGCAAAACGGATGTCAAGCACAATACCATTTATTATTACCGCCATAAGACCCGTCAGCAATTGTCCGTACATATAGAGTCGTATGCCGCACAGATTATAAATAGGTATAAAAACGAAGCCGCCTCTTCCCCCTATTTGCTACCGATATTATCACTAACCGGGGAAGATGGTTACAGACAATACAAAAGTGCTTTACGGCTCTACAACCAACATTTACACACACTTTCGAAGATGTTACGGTTAAGCATTCCATTAACATCTTATGTAGCCCGCCATAGCTGGGCCACCACTGCCAAAGACGAAGGAGTGGCCATTTCTGTGATTAGTGAAAGCTTAGGACATACTTCTGAAAAGGTAACTCACGTTTACCTTGCTTCTTTTGACAACAATGCGATGAGTAAAGCAAATAAAAAAGTGATTGCAACAATCCATCCAAACAAAAAGAAAAAACCCTAAAAACTAGAATTTGTAAAAGTATTCCTATTTGTATAGGAGTACTTTTATTATCCAATTTTATTCTCTTACTTACAAGGTAAGAGAATATGTTTTGTGGCTGCAAAGATATGAAAAAGATTACTACAATCGCAAAAAAATAGATTTATTTTTTAATTCATATTTATCTCATATATAGATATAAGACACATTGCAGCCACTTGTATTTCAGTCTTATATATTTACATAAAAGCCCCCATTTTGAATTCAAAAATTAAATTTAATTATGAGATAAAATATCGTTTTACATTTTAATTACATATATAGTCTTTTAATGTAAAATACCTTTTAATGGCTGGTTTATAAGATTATTCTCCAAATAAAATACCACCTCTTACCTTGTAAGTAAGAGAGTATTGGTATCCATTACCTTGTAAGTAAGAGAATTATTAAACAAACAAGAATGAACAGTTTTTTCTCTTTCAATACCATTGAGAAAGAAAAAAGCTATTGAATTAGTGTGAATTATGAAACAAGTTCTCCATTTCAATAAAGTGATTAAGTTCGTCATTATCTTTGGTGACTTATGCTTACTGAACATCATTTTCATCTCGCTATATCACATTTTTGACTACCAAACACTGGGCAATGAATTTACACATTCATTGTCCCAGCTATTGGTATTATTGAATCTAGTCTATCTACTTTGCAATTACTCCAATGGCGTCGTACTGCATGAACGTATTGTACGTCCGGAACGCATTGTACGTCGGGCTCTCCGTAATACAACTTTTCACGCCACGCTGTTCATCAGCTTGGCTACTTTAGCAGATATAGGTACCAGTTCACTCCGTTTTTTTACATGCTTTTATAGTATTTTCTTTATCTGCCTCGCTATATATCGCCTTCTTTTCCGGTATTTACTGAAAAAATATCGAGAACATGGAGGTAACTCACGTACCGTCATTTTAATCGGCAGTAACAAAAACATGACAGAACTCTATCAAGAAATGACCGGAGATCCCACCACGGGCTTCCGCATTACCGGCTATTTCTGTGATGTACCTTCTGATGATTTTCCCGAAGATGTCCCCTATTTAGGGCAGCCTAAAGAAGTTGTCACTTATTTACAGCAACACCATATAGAACAAGTCTATTGCTGCTTGCCTTCTGCACGTAGCCATGAAATACTTCCAATCATCAATTATTGCGAAAATCACTTGATTCGTTTCTATAGTGTACCTAATATTCGCAATTACCTGCATCGTCGCATGCACTTCGAGATGTTTGGCAATATCCCCGTACTCACTATCCGCGAGGAACCTTTGGCACAAATGGAAAATCGCCTACTGAAAAGAGCCTTCGACCTCTTTTTCTCCCTCGTTTTTCTGTGTACAGTATTCCCCTTCGTCTACATCATCATAGGTACCGCTATCAAGCTATCCTCCCCCGGTCCTATCTTCTTCAAACAAAAACGAAGCGGAGAGAATGGAAATGAATTCTGGTGTTACAAATTCCGTTCGATGCGTGTCAACATAGACAGTGACGAACTACAAGCCACCGCCAATGACCCGCGCAAAACAAAAATCGGAGATTTCATCCGTAAAGCCAGCATTGACGAACTTCCCCAATTTTTCAATGTGTTACTGGGGCAAATGTCCGTTGTAGGGCCACGCCCCCATATGCTGAAACACACTGAAGAATATTCACGCCTTATCGACAAATATATGGTCAGACATCTGGTAAAGCCCGGCATCACCGGTTGGGCCCAAGTCACCGGCTACCGTGGTGAGACCAAAGAACTCTGGCAAATGGAAGGACGTGTACAGCGCGATGTATGGTATCTGGAACACTGGACTTTTCTATTGGATTTATACATTATATACAAGACAATCAGAAACGCCATTCAAGGCGAGAAAGAAGCGTATTGAGAATTAAAATTGAAAATCAAAAATTAAAAGGAGCAGTAATGAAAAACAAGAAAAGTATAGCCATCTTGATGGCGGCAATTACATTGGCAAGCTGCCAATCTTACAAAAAAGTACCTTATCTACAAAGTTACGAATCACTTACAGATAAGAGTTATAAGGAAATCGTCATCAATGAAGTCAACCAGCAGGATACCCTCTACGATGCGCGTATCCAACCTAAAGACTTGCTGAATATCACCATAAACACCACTGATCCGCAAGCTGCCGCACCGTTCAACCTGACCATGCAGACCTATAATAACATAGCACAATCCAATGCCAGCACTACATCGCAACCAGCTCTGCAACAATATCTCGTAGACAATGCAGGTGAGATAGACTTCCCCGTGATAGGCAGACTGCAAGTAGGCGGCTTAACTAAAAATGCAGCCGAGAACCTTATCCGTGAACAGCTTCGTCCTTATCTCAAAGAAATACCTATTGTCACTGTACGTATGTCCAACTACAAAATTTCTGTCCTCGGTGAAGTGAACAGTCCCGGAACTTTCACTATCAATAATGAGAAAGTGAATATTTTCGAGGCGCTTGCCATGGCAGGCGACATGACCATTTACGGTATACGAAACAACGTCAAGCTCATCCGCGAAGACTGTAACGG
Source organism: Bacteroides sp. AF25-38AC (assembly GCF_003602995.1). Classification (NCBI taxonomy): domain Bacteria; kingdom Pseudomonadati; phylum Bacteroidota; class Bacteroidia; order Bacteroidales; family Bacteroidaceae; genus Bacteroides; species Bacteroides sp. AF25-38AC. The sequence goes on from NZ_QTMD01000004.1 coordinate 123,337, forward strand.
CCAGCGAAATGTCATCAGCCTAAACTTGAACGAGCAGAATATTCTTCATTCTCCCTACTACTACATGCAGCAGAATGATATCCTTTATATAGCTCCAAATAAAACCAAGGCAAAGAGTGCAAGCGTCAGTAACAGTACCACTATCTGGGTTTCTGTGATTACTTCCCTTGTTTCACTCGCAAGTCTGATTGTCAACATTGTAAGATAATTTTAATCCTCAAAAAATGAAAGAAGATTTATACGATGACCTTTTAAACGAAAAAGAGGAAAAAACAGATTTCCAAGCCCTCTTTTTCAAATACATCATTCATTGGCCCTGGTTTGTGGCAAGCGTATTGATATGCACTGGCCTGGCCTTTGCTTATCTCCGTTACCAAATACCTGTCTACGAAGTGTCATCTTCTATCCTAATTAAAGAAGACGACAAGAAAAGTACCAACAATGCACTGTCTGCCATGCAGGATTTTGGTATGCTTTCCATGACCAGCAACTTTGACAATGAGCTGGAAATTCTGAAATCAAGGACACTCATCAAGAAAGTCGTGTCACGTCTGAACCTTTATACCAACATCGCCATCGAACAATCTTTCGGCTACGATGTTCCACTTTACAAAAACTCCCCTCTTGATGTGTTCATGACCGCCGAGGAAGCTGACAAACTGGAAGGGAACATTCGGCTGGAACTGATATACTCCCCTACCGGCCAACTGACTGTCACAGCCTTTTATATACAAAACGGAGACAAGCAAGAAACGACCAAATCTTTCGACGAACTACCTGCCATTCTACCACTCCCGGTAGGTGTCATCACCATTTCGCACAATGATTCATTGCCTGCTCCGCAAGAGCCCGTCAATCTGAAGGCTATCATCAGTACCCCCACTGCCGCAGCAGCAGGCTATAGGGCAGGTCTGACCGTAGCCCCCATATCCAATACCAGTACCATTGCCACCATCAGTGTACAAAACACCCATATACAACGAGCCTCCGATTTCACCCAAGAACTGATAATACTCTATAATCAGGACACCAACACCGAAAAGAATGAAGTGGCCCAGAAAAGCGCCGACTTCATCGAGGAACGTATCAGCATCATCAACCACGAACTGGGCACCACAGAAACCGAACTGGCGGAATTCAAGCAACGCGCCGGACTGACCGACATCAGCAGCGACGCGCAGCTTGCCCTTCAGGAAAGTTCCAAGTACGAACAGCAATATGCAGAGAACGCCACCCAAATCAACCTCGTGAACTATCTGCGCGACTACATCAACAATCCTGCAAACAACGACGAGATCATCCCTGCCAACGTAGGACTGAGCGACATGAACCTGACCTCCGCCATAGACAAGTACAACAATCTCATCGTGGAGCGTAAGCGCCTGCTACGTACCTCCTCCGAAAGCAATCCCGCCATCATCAATCTGAACACGGGGATCGAGGCCATGCGCCACAATGTGAAAACCACCGTAAACAGTGTTTTGAAAGGCCTGCAAATCACCCGGAGCAACATCGACCGACAGTCGCGCAAGTACGAAAGCCGCATCAGCAACGCCCCCAAGCAGGAGCAGGAGTTCATGAGTATCGCACGCCAGCAGGAAATCAAGGCCACCCTCTACATCATGCTGCTGCAGAAACGCGAGGAAAACGCCATCACACTGGCTGCAACCGCCAACAATGGACGCATTATCGAAGAGCCTATGCCTGCCGGCATCGTTTCTCCCCAAGGCAAAAAAATCTATATGATTGCCTTTGTCATCGGCATCGGCATTCCCTTGGGCATCATTTTCCTATTGAACCTGCTCCGTTTCCGCATTGAAGGGCATACCGATGTGGAAAAGCTCACAAAGGTTCCCATTATCGGTGACATCCCCCTTACCGGTTCAAACAAGCATGAAGAGTCTGCCATTGCCGTACGCGAAAACGACAACGACATCATGACGGAAACCTTCCGCAGCCTGCGCACCAACCTGCTCTTCATGATGGGCGATCCGGATAAGAAAGTCGTCCTGGTTACCTCCACCATAAGCGGTGAAGGCAAGACTTTCATAGCTTCCAACCTCGCCCTCAGTCTGGCGCTGCTCGGCAAAAAGGTCATTCTGGTAGGATTGGATATACGCAAACCGGGATTGAACAAGTTGTTCCATCTTTCACACAAAGAAAAAGGAATCACCCAATACCTTGCCGCCCCCAAATCCACAGACCTTCATGCGCTGATACAGCCTTCCGGCATAACTTCCAACCTCGACCTGCTATTGGGCGGTCCCATCCCACCCAATCCTACGGAACTACTGGCACGCCAGTCACTGGAAGACACCATCAGTACATTACGCAAAGAATATGACTATATCGTACTGGATACAGCCCCTATCGGCATGGTGACCGACACGCTCATCCTTTCGCGCGTAGCGGACGCCAGCATCTACGTCTGTCGTGCAGATTATACGCATAAGACCGATTACCAGCTCATCAACGAGCTTCAGGAGCATCATCGTCTCCCCAACTTATGCACAGTAGTCAACGGAATCGATATGAAGAAGAAAAAATACGGTTATTACTACGGCTATGGTAAATACGGAAAGTATTACGGCTACGGTAAGAAATACGGATACAGTTGAGTTAGCGACTAGCTATTAAGAGTTGAGAGTAAATAATCGAGTGTCTAATTTTTAATTTCTAATTTCTAATTTTTAATTAACCCCGCCCCTCCAATGTGACAGGCGACCGCGTAGCGCGCCCGAACCTCAACTATTTATAGACCATAGAAATACTTTATTCAGCATATTCCTATAAGTCTGGGGCGTCATGCAAAGTGCATCGCTGTTCTTTGTACCCGGATTTATTTTGTTTGTTTTGTTTGTTTGGTGTTCCGGCAGGCAGAGCGCTGTTCCGGAACACCTTATTAAAAAAAATTCAGATGAGCCATACTGATATCACCCCTCATATTATTCCTCGTCGCCAATGGCTGGTGGCATACGTGCAGTCTTGTCTGGAAAAGAAGACTGCCGAACGGCTGAAAGCTATGGGAGTGGAATATTACTTACCCATACAAAGCGAAATACGCCAATGGAGCGACCGGCGCAAGAAAGTGGACCGCCTGGTCATCCCGATGATGATTTTCGTGCATGTCACTCCGCAGGAACGCCCCCTGCCGCTTACCTTACAAGCTATCAGTCGATACATGGTATTGCGCGGTGAAAGCCGTCCCGCCGTCATTCCCGAGGAACAGATGGAACGTTTCCGCTTTATGCTGGACTATAGCCCGGAGGCTGTAGAGATTTGCAGTACACCTCTGGCAGCAGGTGATGCCGTGAAAGTAATAAAAGGCCCCCTTGCCGGATTGGAGGGAGAACTGGTCATGATAGGAGGAAAAAGCAAAGTGGCAGTCCGGCTGGATATGCTGGGCTGCGCACATGTGGACATGCCGATAGGATACGTGGAAAAACTAAAAGTTAAAAATTAAAATGCATAAAAAACATAAGTCTCAATAACTTTCCATATATTTGCTGATGATAAGTGGAAAAATTATGAAGGATTCTCATAAAACATATATAAAATCATTTTCCTTACAAGGATTGTGGGGGTATAAAGAAGTGGAGTGGACAACCATCAATTCAGATGTAAATGTATTGGTTGGAATCAATGGCAGTGGAAAAACTACGCTCATGGATATCATGTATGCTTATTATACCAATGATGCAAAAGAACTAAAAAAATATCAATATCAAGATATTCAAAGCACCCCTCTCAGCACAGAAGTTTATCCGCTGGTATATCTCCGTACATTCGATACCCCTTTAGCCAATAAACGTAAATCAGGAAGTCCATTGATGGAAGAACTGAACAATGTGGTCTTTCAAAACAAGGAAGGCATCTCATTTTTCAATTATCGGATGAAAATGCTGGATTTTCGCGATAAAGCAAACGAGATACAACAAAATATAGATGAATTGTTTGGTATCATCAATGAATTATTCCAGGATACGGGTAAAACAATCAGTATTTCCAAAGGGAACAACAGTACATTGATATTCCACCAAAATGAGAATACACTCCATTTGGAGCAATTATCATCCGGCGAAAAACAATTACTGCTAATTTTGTTAAAAGTCTTCTTGCAGGAAAAGAAACCTGCCATCATTTTTATGGATGAACCGGAAATCTCATTGCATATCCGATGGCAAAGAGAAATTATCGACCGAATACGACAGATTAACCCTTCTTGTCAAATCATTATTGCTACCCATTCACCAAGTATGTTTGGAGCCGGCTGGGGAGATAAAGTTGTTTATATGGAAGATATAATAAAGTAAGCCATGCCGGAATCAGTATCTGCTTTTGAGATGCAAGCCGAATATTTTGCCAATATTCCCATTCTTGACAAAACATATAGAGCTTCCGTCCACTTGGAAAATGAAAAAGACGAGATGTTTTGGGACACCATGTTACAAGAATGCCGTCCCGGAAAGTACAACTACATTTATTTCAGTAAAAGTGAGTTAGGGAACGATTCAAAGGGGTGTAAGCAATGTTTAAAATACAAAAATCATCTTTCCCGTAATTTTTTTATCTGTATAGACAGCGATTTGAGGCATCTATCTCGGGAACAAGGGATAGACAGTGCTCATTTTATCTTGCAAACATATAGTTATTCATGGGAAAACCATTATTGTTACGCTGAAAAGTTAGAAAAATCATGGAAAAGCAAATGTCCGGAGAAAGCGCAGGGTTTCAGTTTTCTATATTTCATCAATGAATTTTCGTGTGCCACCTATACAAGTTTCCTGCATCTTCTGACAATGAGGAAACGAGGGTTCAAAGAAGACTTTTCTTTAAGGCGTTTTGATGAACCTATCCCACGACAATGCAACAATAAAGAATTAGCAGAAAACGGGAAAGGCATTCTTCGTAAAATAAAAACAGACAACTTCCCGTATGTCAATGTACAAGATAAAGTATACTTTCAACAGTTAGGTCTGAATGAAAAAAATACATATCTGCATATAAAAGGCCATACCATCTATACACTGATAAAATCAATAGGAGACTACTTTTGCCATCGCTCGAATATAAACTTTGAGAAAGATGTTATATTAGAAGGTCTGCAGACCATAGGATATTGGGAAATAGACAAAATACGGGAAGATATTACCGCAATGCTGGGTGATTAGTGATTATCCCCCCATATTCCCCCTTTGCATCAAAGCAAGGACAAGCCTTATGGATGGATGCACTGAGTTGCCGATGCCCTAAAATCCGGGCAAGGGGATAGTCCGTCTTCAACTGCCGGAGCAAGTCGAGCAAGGAACATTTCTGTGCATACGTACGTGTATCGGCGGGAGAACCTTCTTCGTTGAGCCCGCCTTCATAGCAAATGCCGATACTCTTGTCATTCCAACCGGTGGCATGAGCTCCAATCTGATGGACCGGACGACAAATATGCACCTCACCGTCACGGGTGATGTAGAAATGATAGCCGATATCGGCAAAGCCCCGTGCCAAATGACTGCGGCGAAGCGCCTCCACCGAAAAATGGCGGTCACAACGCGTAGCGCTGCAATGAACTACCAGGAGGCGTACCTCCCGATAGTTCTGATAGAAACTGCCTGCCTTCATCCGGCTAACGGTTGATGCAGGAAGTCAGACCAAACACTCCGGCCAATGTAGTGGCCACGGTAATAATCACTTTGAGGACAATGCCCCATACAGATTTTGATTTTGTTTTCTCACTCATAACAATTTGCAATTAAGGAATTAAATAATATGGTTATCTGGATTTTTAACATGCTAAAGCGCAGCCAATTAGCACATTAGCCTTCTATCCTAACGGATTTTCCCCCTGGTCTCCGTCCGAACCGCCTCCCGGGTTGCTGCCTCCACCGGCATCTTCACCCCCGCCAGTGGCTCCGGTCAGGTCCACGGTAGTCTTTCCGGCCTTCAGGGCTTTCACCACGGCACGGGCTGCACTTCGGGTTGCCACCAGATTGAATTCCGCCTCCTCCAGCAGCTCTCCAAAACGCTGGCCACAGGTCCAGTTCACATTCAGCCTACGGATATGGATGGCAGGATTGAACTCCTTGGCAGAAGCCGCGCCGATACTGTTGATGCTGATGTAGAAACTCCCCAGGTCGCCCAACTGGATTTTTTGTCCGGCCAGCAACTGCTCCCGCATGCAATCCACGGACATGGTGAGGATGGCAACGATATCCGAACGCTTGTACACGCAGCCATGACTGGCTATATGCTCGGCAAAGCGGTTGATGTCCATCACTTCCGAATACTGCGCACTTGCGTACGCTTTTTTGGCAACCGTCTTATCGGTAGGATTGCCACGCATCACGATACTGTAGTTAATCATAAATTAAAAATTATAAGTTAAAAATTAAAAGATAGGGAGACGATACTAATCCCAGGGGCTTACGATTACTAATCTTCGCGCGTCACGATTACTAATCTTCACCCTTCATCGTCTGACAGAACAAAGATACGACGTACCTCCGGGCAGAATAAGAGATGCGGTGAAGTGATATGAAGGGATGTGGGAAAATGTGAGATTAGGTAAGATTATACCGGGTTCCGGCAATGGGTATACAGAAAAAATTCCGTACATTTACAGTGTAATAACCAGTTAAAGCATTGTTTATGAAGTACGTTGAAGACTACGAAAATATCCTCGGCAAAGAGTGGCCCGTCCGCCCCTATTACAAACGTGAACTGGCAGAGGCATACGCCCCCACCATTTCACCGGCATCCGCACTCAACCGCTTGTCCAAATGGATGAAGCTGAATTTGGAACTGGACGAAGCCCTGCGGCATACCGGCTACAAAGGCTCCCAGAAAATATTCACCTCCCTGCAGGTGGAACTTATATTCAGGTATTTAGGAAAACCGTGAAAGAATCAATCCCCCACATAGCGCGCCATGGCGCATTGGTTGCGGTAGATTTCATCCCCTTTCAGCTCGACCACCCGATAACCACGGCGGCCACCGGAACGGACAGCCTCATAGCCCTCCTGCTTCATCACCAGACCGAGGCGCGTGGGACTCAAGGGTTGCCGGATACCTATGTTGATATGTCCCAGTATCTGGGCATTGGTCAAGAACATACACTCCTCGCCTGGCATGGGGCGGCGATAGTACACCTGAACGAGCTCACGCTCCAGGCAGGGCACCTCAAAATAACGGTTATGAAGATTCACGGCATCAATCTCCTCCTGCTCAAACCAGTAGTGGAAGCCGCTCTTCCAGAGGGCATAGCCTTGCGCATACACTCCGGCATAGTCTATGGGATAATCGAAAGGACTGTCTATGGAATCCACCTCGAAGGGAAGCCAACGGCGGTTGCCACTGAGGTCGTTGAGGAAGGTGACGTTGTTGCTCGTGCCGCAGAAGCTGGCAATATGCGGACGGCTCTCCTTGAAGTGCCCGTAGGCGGCACGCTCGTTCACGTCTGTCATGCCGGTGATGGCCTTCAACTGGCTGACCTGGGCAGAGGTCATCTCCTCCAGCTCTTCAAGGCATACCAGTGCAAACTCGGTCAGCGTAAAAAGGTCGTCCTTGCTGACGCGCCGGCTGTTGCTTTTCACATAAAAATAACGCTGAAGTTCGACAGGAAGCAGACGCTGCATCCAGGTAGTCTTGTAGATGCCCTGCTTACCGATGAAGACCAGAATCTCATGATTCACCACCTTGGTATCGAGCAGCGAAGCAATGGTGGCCACCAGCCACTTCTTGAAATAGATGCCGAAAAGCTTCTGGTCGTCCTTCACATGTACGCCGGCAGCCAGACGAGCAATAGGGTCAGTAGTACCGTCCCAAGCAGGCAGCCCCTCCAGATAGGCTACAAAGGGATTGAAAAGCGGTGTGTACTCCGAATCGAGCACGGAACGTATGTCCGCAATGCGGGCAAGCATCCCTGCCTTGTTCATGCGGCTCCACAACGTGTTGACGTAGCGGTCGGTCAGCTCCGCATACTCCTCTCCGCAGTCGGCCATCAGGACTTCGAACTTGCCGCTCACCGTATTTTTGCGGAACTTCGCCTGTTCGGAAAGGAACTGCTCGATATCTGCCACCGTGGCAAACTTTTCATCGCCCTCTCCCCTGCGGACAAGGGAGCGGGTGCCATGCTCCCCGGTATTCGCGTAGCAGGAGCCGATGACAGCTGCCACATCCCCGTCATAGTCAGGAAAGTGCTCCGCTGCCCAAGCGGCGGCTGTCTTCCGGGCCACTCCGTACTGGTTGAGCAGATACCCCATGCGCATCACATATTCGTTATGATGATGTTCACAATAACTCACTCCCTCCTCTTCCAGCAGGCGTTCGGCAGCTTTCACCACCTTCTCCAAACGTTTGTTGCGCTTTGTCGGCACAGCTTCGGAAGCGCTATCCTGCGGTTGGGGAGCAATCGGACTATCTTGCAAAACAAAAGAAGCGGCACTGGGATTGTAATATACATGAGGGTCGGAAGCCAGTCCACTGATACGGGTAGCATTCTTGCACTGCCCGTCGCTTTCGAAGCCCACCAGGCAGGAATAGTAGTCGTTGACTTGATTGAAATACTTGGCGTATTGCCGGAAGGCTTTTCCCTTTTCCGCTCCGTTCAGGTCATCGATGCGGCAGATGATACGGATGCCATGACCGCTGATAGTGGTGTAGGCCATCAATGTATACTTGTCGGCACAAATCAATGTCAGTGTGGCAGCCATCCGCTCGGGAGCGATATGGTCCAGGTCGACCAAGGTATAGCCGGTCCAGGCACAGATATGTTCGCGGGTCTTCCCACCTTCAAAGCAGACGGCAACAGCGAAGCAGGGACAGCCGGACTTCTCGCGGTCGGCATCCCTACGCAGGTCTTGCTGCAAGTAGTAGCGATGTTTCTCGGTGCGGTCTCGCAGGGCAGCGTCGCATTTAATGATGTTGACTATTTCTTCAAGAGAAGTTTCTACTGATTCTGTGTCCGAATAGCCTCTGAAAAGGCTGATATTGCGGTGTTCCATAATTTACTGATTTTTGTTTATGTTTAAAATTACGACGCGAAGGAACGCATAAGTGCCCAGATACACAAGTCCGGTCGTTTCCACTACATGGAAATGATTTCGCTTGTTTTTATTATTGTTTAACAATTAAAAGAGTCAACATGACAAAGAAAGAGCCGGTGACACCGGCATTCGGAGCCTTTCTGAGCAAATGCCAGAAAGAACAGCTCGTTAACGGCAGACATCTGACCAACGAGACCATCGCCCAAGCAACGATGATGAGTACCAGAACCTACAACCTTTTAAAAAAGGGCTGAGCAACAACATCAACCAGATACATGCCATAACGCATTTCTGGAGGTCGTTCCCGAAAACAGACCAAGAAAGGGAGAGTTTTGAGAAAGAGGTGGCAGATTGCCTGGAGAGTGATTTGAGGAACTACAGAATCCATACCGGAGTCCTGAAGCCTTAACTTCACTTGCAACCTTGACACTTGTGGCACCCTTTTTCCAATACTCCCTATTAGGCTAATATTTATCACACACAAACGATACAGGTCTGTGCATATTGATAATTTGTCTCGCGCGCGTAACGGGTATTTATGTTTAAGGGGTGACACAGGTGTCATTTCGGCTTACCACTGATTACATAAATTGACAGAAATTGAAAAGAAAAATTACCTACAAGAATCTGTGAATTTTATGGTATAGATATTAGAGAAAGTAAGCAGCTATTCCATATAAAATATAATCATGATTATGAAACAATATAATATTGCCGTTGCAGGTACCGGCTATGTAGGTCTGAGTATTGCAACTTTGCTTGCACAGCACAACCATGTCACTGCTGTCGATATAATCCCTAATAAAGTAGAACTTATCAACAACAAGAAATCACCCATTCAGGATGAATATATAGAGAAGTATTTGGCAGAAAAGGAGCTTGACCTAACTGCTACTCTGGACGGCAAGGCAGCCTACAAAGATGCGGACTACGTCGTTATTGCCGCTCCTACCAACTACGACCCGGTGAAGAACTTCTTCGACACCCATCATATCGAAGATGTGATAGACCTCGTCATCAGCGTAAATCCGGATGCGGTAATGATCATCAAATCAACCATCCCCGTGGGGTATACCCGTTCACTCTATATAAAATATGCACAACAATTCCTTCACAATCCGGAACTGGAAGGCAAGAAATTCAACCTGCTCTTTTCTCCGGAATTTTTGCGTGAGAGTAAAGCACTTTACGATAACCTTTATCCTTCTCGCATCATAGTAGGTTATCCTAAAATTATTGAAGGAACAGAATTTACAGAAGAAAATACAGCTATAAATGCCATCAGCAATCCCAATGCGGAAGAATATGCCAAAATTTTCGCAGCATTGCTCCAACAAGGTGCTGTTAAAGAGAACATAGATACCCTATTTATGGGTATGAAAGAAGCCGAAGCCGTAAAACTTTTCGCCAATACCTACCTTGCCCTGCGTGTCAGCTATTTCAACGAACTCGACACGTATGCCGAAATGAAAGGGCTTGATACCGCAGCCATCATCAACGGAGTATGTCTCGACCCACGTATCGGCACACACTACAACAACCCCTCTTTCGGTTACGGCGGCTATTGTTTACCTAAAGATACAAAGCAACTCCTTGCCAATTACGACCGCGTCCCCCAAAACATGATGACCGCCATTGTGGAAAGCAATCGCACACGCAAGGATTTCATTGCTGACCGTGTATTGCAGAAAGCCGGTTACTATAGTTATGCAGAAGGTAATTATGATGTTGCAAAAGAAAAGCAAGTTGTAATTGGCGTATATCGCTTGACGATGAAGTCCAATTCGGATAATTTCCGACAATCATCCATTCAAGGTGTAATGAAACGGATAAAGGCAAAAGGGGCAGAGATTATCATCTACGAACCGACACTGGAAGATGGAAGCACGTTCTTCGGCAGCAGAGTAATGAATAATCTGGATGAATTCAAACTACAGAGTGATGCGATTATCGCCAATAGGTATGACATCTGCCTGGAAGAGGTGAAAGAGAAAGTTTATACGAGGGATATTTTTAGAAGAGATTAAGAAACTATTTTTTGAAAAAGTGATAAACACTCCTTATAAAATCCGATGAATTATATTCATAAATATACAACCTGTATCATTCAATACCTCTATATATACATAATGATATCCTCCGCAGGAATGGCCTTACCCGCCTATATAGGGAATGATAATTTCATCATATTGACACTATTAATGGGAATATACTATGTATTGAAGAAAAAGACATTATTTCATCTTCAAAAGCAATATTTACTTTTCATCGGATGCTTGTTTTTTTCAATGCTTCTAGTCATAATAGGCTCTACATTAAGTTTAGGTACAGCACTCAGTGTGACTTCTATACCATTAATCATATACGCCACCTACAAAATAGATCCGGCCAACTACCTACAAAGATTTATCAAACTCATTTTTTATATTGCTTTAATCAGTATCATCCTCTTTACTATCACGCGTATATATGGCTTCAATTCATTTTCAAGTATATTTCCACATCTGTACACTTCATTTTTTAGAGGAGGAGAAGTGTACAGTTACGGAGGATTTTTATACCGTTTTGTGACTTTACACAGTGACAGAAATTGTGGTCCGTTCAGCGAACCTGGGCAATATCAATGTGTGCTTTCCTCTGCTTTATACTTCATCATGTTCCATCCTCGCCTTTTTGAAGCTAAAGAGCGAATACGATATATAATCGTGTTCTTCCTTGCCTTGATTACAACTCTTTCTACAAGCGGTTATATCGGAATAGTAATATTGGTTTTCTGTTACCTATTGCATTCCTTAAAAACAATAGACAAACGAATGAAATACGCTATTATAATTACGATTATCGGCACTATGCTTTTTATGTCAATGACAAAACTCGGTAATGAATTCATGAACACAGTTGTATTCCACAAAATTTACGCAAATGGTCAATTGGATTTCTCTCTTAATTCCGGTGGTGCACGTACAATAAGTATAAGTAGCGTATTGACTACCATATACAACCACCCTATCACCTTGATTGGAGTTGGTTATGACGAATTACATAATATGGGAGTGGAAGGATGTGCTGGTTTTCTCTTCCTACTTCTCGCCGTAGGAATAATGTCATTTTCCATATTATTTGGCTTTTGTTTCCATCAAGTATTTAAGTATAATAAGAGTATCTGGGACATTATGGTACGAATTTTATTAGTCTTAAATATGGGATTAAGCCAGCCCCACATTATGAATGTTGCTCTCTTTACCATGATGTTATATCCTTACTTCATAGCTAACAGCTTAAAAAAAACAAATACATCCTATGTCAGAAGTTGCTAACAGAGTATTGAAGAATAGCGGATATCTATATTTTAGCATGGGACTATCCATGTTTGTTTCCCTCTATTCCACCCGTCTAATTCTCAATGCACTCGGAAGCTCCGATTTTGGCATATTCTGCATTATCGGAGGAGCAATCGGTATGTTAGGGTTCTTAAATGCAGCCATGTCAACCACCACCCAACGCTTTATTAATTATGCAGAAGGAGAAGGAAAACCCGAAAAACAAAAAAGTATTTTCACTGTAAGTATAAGTATCCATTTTCTATTATCATTATTGATGGTTATCATTTTCGAGATAGCCTATTTTTTCTTCTTTGATGGTATATTAAATATTCCTTCTGATCGAATTCCTTCAGCCAAATGGATTTATCAGTTAATGCTTTTATCGACAGTATTAACCATCCAGACCGTACCTTATAATGCTATTATCAATGCTCATGAAAACATGCGGTATCTAAGTATTATAGGCGTTTTTCAAACACTTATGAAGTTAGTTATAGCATTAATAGTAGTCCATGTATATACAGATAAATTAATTCTATATGGTATCCTCACAACCTTTGTCTCATTAATATTCATGATTATTCTTCAAATTTATTGCCATCGGAATTACTCAGAATGTACATACAGCATCCACAAATATCACAATAAAGAACTAATGAAAGAAATGACTTCATTTGCTGGTTGGGGATTTATAAACTCCTCTTCTTCGATGTTTGCACAATACGGGATGGGAATTGTATTAAATTCGTTCTTCGGTACAATATTAAGTGCAGCTCAAGGGGTAGCCAACCAAATATCCGGTCAGCTAATGGTGTTTTCACGTACTATGCTAATGGCAATCAACCCTATTATTGGGAAAAAGGCCGGCAGTAATGACATAACTAATATGATGCGTATTTCATTATTCAGTTCAAAAATGTCTTTTCTCATCATCGCCTTTTTTGCCTTTCCTTTTATTATTGAAACCCCTTATATACTCCAACTATGGCTAAAAAATGTTCCGGAATGGAGTGTATGTTTCTTTAGATTTGAAATAACAAGAAATATGTTAGACCAATTAACTATCACATTAACAAGTGCCATCAATGCAGAAGGACGGATAAAATATTATTCGATACTTCGTGGATGTTCATATTTCCTGCCATTACCTATTAGTCTATTTCTTTTTCATTTAGGATTTTCACCTTATTGGTTTTATATCATATGGATATTTACATGGAATGGAATAGGCAGTCTCATCATTCTATATTATGCACATAAAAATTGCGGAATGCAATATGCTGATTTTTTCAAAATTATAATATATCCTATACTACTAATAACAATCTCTACATTATCAATCAGTGGGATAATTACAGTATATATGGATGAATCATTTTTGCGTTTAGTTATCATTTTATGTACTACTACGATAATATTTATTATTTCATGTTGTTGGGGATTTGTGTTTTCGCCTAAAGAAAGAAAAATCATATTATCGGCATCTATGTCATTATTGAAAGAAATAAAAGTGAAGCTACATCTTTGAATTAAAAATAATTGTAGCACCAAAACTAAAAGGTCATCACAGGTAATCATCATTATACCAACATACCATTTATTGAATAGTGCTCACCAGACTCAGGAAATCCAACAAGAGTTATTAAGATCGTACTCGCCTGTGAAAATATATTGACTTTATAACAAAAACATTTATCATCAAATACTTTTAAAAGCATCAAGAAGTATATATAAATAAAATATCATAAAACAATGAACTATTTAACAGATAAAATTCTACGCGGAACACATCGACTTTACGTTAACCATTATGGCTCATACCTAAAACCGATTGACAGCATAATGGATCCTGAGAAGGCGTCCAACATTATATATCAACAACTAAAATCAGATTCACCTTCAATGGTTGCTCGATATGGAAGTACAGAAATATTATGCGTAAATAACTATTTAGGGATAAAAAAATATAAGCATAACATTATAGATTATATCACAGATAAAATACCCCAATTTTGGTGGAATCAGATTGGCATATACAACATGCAACATCTTTCTGGTTTTTTTCCACTTACAGAACTAAATTTAGAAAGATTTGGAGAATTAATGATCGAAGATTCAAAACATGTTGACATATTAGGTTCATGGCGTATAGAAGAACGTAGACTTATTGATATAAACAAAGTAAAGACTATACAATTACTACTTTTAGAACCATACCATGCAAAACATCCATGGTCAAGAGTTCTTAAGGGGAAAAAGGTATTAGTCATACACCCTTTTGCTGAAACAATACAACATCAATATGAACAAAAAAGAACATTATTATTCAAAAATCCAGATGTACTACCTGAATTTCAACTAGAAACAATTAAGGCTGTTCAAAGTCTTGGCGGGCAAAGTCCTTTCAATACCTGGTTCGATGCATTAGAATATATGAAAGATGAAATTGATAAACGAGATTATGACATTGCACTCATTGGATGTGGAGCATACGGATTCCCCTTAGCTGCTCATGTAAAACGGACAGGAAAAAAAGCAGTACACTTAGGTGGAGCTTTACAATTACTATTTGGAATCAAAGGAAAACGTTGGATCAACCCTTATTATGGTAAGGTATTCCTTCCATTCTTAAAGGAAAACTATTACAACAATTTAATGAATGAATTTTGGGTTTATCCATCAGAATCAGAGCGACCTTCGAATGCGGCTAATGTAGAAGGGGCATGCTATTGGTAAATTAAATTACAATATACTTTATTTTATAATATGTCATCAAAGATTAAAGTATTATATATTACAAAATATAATCAAAAAGAAATCTTAGAAAAACCTGATAATTTTACATATTACATTAAAAGCATAATGAATAGCAATTTAATAGATGTGTACTTGCTAAATCCATTATCTTTACAAAAAGGCAATAGCATTCAGGTTCTAATCGCCTTAGTAAAAACAATAAAAGATATCAATCCTGATATTCTGTATCTAGGCGCCCTGCAAGGTCTCGGCAAGTTGGTAGTTTTAAAACGAATCGGAATCCTAAAATGTAAAATAGTTGCATGGAAATATACTTACTGTAAAGAATATTCCAACCCTATTAAAAATTGGTTTATCAAGTTCTTTTATTGGAAAGGAATAGACAGAATTTACATGATGTTTGATAACCATACACGGCATGCACTGAGTCATAATATTGTAAAAGATTGCCAAATAACAACACTGAGCAGAGGAACAGAAGTCGAATGGTATCAAAAATATCTTATTCCCCAAAAAGACAATTTTCTGGTAATGGCTACAGGAAAGGATAGCAGAGATTACCAAACACTCAGTGAAGCCTGCGAGCAAACTCAGACAAACTGCCATATCATTACCCGCCGCCACGAAAGCAATATAAAAGCAGCGGAAAAGTTCAAAAACAGTCAATACATAAAATTCACATTTATGGAAGACCTGCATATAAACAATGAATATGAGTACATTATGCAACAACAAGGTCAAGCATCCATATTGGCTATTCCTTGTGAGAGAAGAAAATATGGAGTAGGCTACACCAATATAATAGAAGCATTGCCCTACTACATTCCAATCCTAATGACACATAACCCCGATATACACATAGATTTAGAAAAAGAATGCATCGGCTATTTAATAGAACCTTACGATGTCGAAGCATGGAAAGAAAAAATCATTTACCTAAAGCAACATCCGGAAGTCATAGAAACAATGAGCAAACATGCTAAAAAGTTGACAGAAGGAGAATATAATGCACGAACCACCGCTTCCTATATAATGAATGACTTTATCCGAATCACCCAATAATGCAAGTATGAGCTTCAAAACATGCCGCCAATTAATACACGAAGATTTCCGTAAGGTGCTGACACAACAGCCACATGGAAAAATATCCGAATACTTATATATCCTAAGATATTTAATTACCAACAATTCATTCAAATTTTGTTTTTGGTTCAGATTGGGCAGCTGGTCAAAAGGAAAGAAAAGAGTACTACCTATCTATATCCTTTCATGGATGATGCATCGGCATTACATGTTTAAATTTGGAATTCAGATGCCATTAGGTACCCCCGTAAAAGGAGGATTAAGCTTTAATCATTTTTCATGTATCATTATTAATGGAGCAACCCAAATAGGACATAATTGTACCATATTTCATGGCGTAACAACAGCTCTAAAAATGGGAGGAAGCAATGCTGGCGTACCCTCTATTGGAAATAATTGTGTGTTGGGACCAGGAAGTAAAATTCTAGGTTCTGTAACTCTTGGAGATAATGTTTTTGTGGGAGCCAATGCTGTAGTTACTCATGATATGCCATCAAACAGCATAGTAGCCGGAATCCCTGCAAAGGTGATTAGTATGAATGGACTGCAAAGTACAGAATTAGTAAGACAGCATAAATGAAAAAAAGAATAGAATGGATTGATTTATGCAAAATCATAACAATGATAATTGTATGCTATGATCATACAATTCAAAGCATTGCTCCCGATGAAGCCTTGAAAAACAGTTTCTTCATAGGCACTATATCTTTTCATATGCCCCTATTTATGATATTAAGCGGCTATTTTATCAACCCTAAAAGAATGAGAACTGATAAAATTACAACATCTTGTTTTTCGAAATTTAAGCATCTAATGGTACCCGCTTTTTCTTGGTATATAATCCAATGTTGCCTATTTAGAGAAATACCTGAAGTAAAAGCATCATTAGAATCATATTGGTTTTTAAGCTGCCTATTTTTCTGCTTCTGCATATTAGCCATTATTACAAAAATCACTACCAATAACCTTATTGTATTTACGGTGGCATGTATAATAACCTATTTCACACCATACTGTTACTTTGTAAAGATTAATTTTTTAATGCCTTTCTTAGCTATAGGATATTGGTTGAATAAACATAATAAATATCTAACTTGGCAATTAGTATTACCTATATTAATGATTTACATAATCCTATATCAACATTGGACTTTTGAGGATTCTGTTTATATTACTCCTATTCGCTTTCACAAATTCAGTTCTATAATACCGATATCACACATAGCCATATTTCGATTTGCAATTGCTGTAACTGGAAGTTTATCAATAATATATGGTTGCATATTAATCACAAAGTATTTTAAAAACAACATCCTTATAAAAAAACTTATTCATTATGGGAAATATACACTTTGCATATATACCATACATTTCATTTTTATAAAACTCATAAAAGACTTTTTCAATAAACATTTGTGGAGCAATGACTATCCTCTTATGTTATTTTCAATATTAATATCAGCATTAATAATCATACTATCTCTATCAATTGCATCCTTACTTAGGTATAACCATTATACTAGAAAAATCCTACTAGGAGACTTTTAAAATACAACAAATATGAAACTTACATTTAAGAATGTCTTGATTACAGGCGGAGCTGGTTTCATCGGCTCTAACATTGCATCAAAGTTAGTTGACAAAGGAGTTAACGTGACTGTATTAGACTCTTTGTCTGAGCAAATACACGGACAAAAACCGGAAGAGACATCCCCTCTTTATCTATCTATAAAAGATAAAGTCAAGTTCATCAAAGGAAGTGTCACATCACGGGAAGATTGGCTAAAAGCCATTGATGGTCAAGAAGCCATTATTCACTTGGCAGCAGAGACCGGTACAGGGCAGTCTATGTATGAAATAGAAAAATATGTAAATACTAATATCGGTGGAACAGCGTTAATGCTTGATATTTTGACCAATGCCAAGCACAACGTAAAGCGCGTTATTGTAGCTGAAAGTCGTGCCATCTATGGAGAAGGCAAATACTATAGCCCACTATTGGAAAAAGATGTTTATCCGGAAGAACGTTTAGACGAGAATATGTGCAAAGGAGAATTTGAATGTACTTATCCTAATGCCGGAAAACTGCAATTAGTGGCTACCACTGAAGACTCGAAGATACATCCCTCTTCCGTATACGGCATAACCAAACAAGTACAAGGCCAATTGGTACATTTGGTATGCCCTTCCATTGGCATTGATGCTGTTTCATACAGGTACCAAAATGTATACGGTCCGGGGCAATCACTCTCCAATCCATATACAGGAATTCTTTCCATATTCTCAACCAGAATAAAAAATGGAAATGAAATCAATATTTTTGAAGATGGAAAAGAGACAAGGGATTTTGTATTCATCGAGGATGTAGTAGATGCAACTATTTTAGGCCTTGAAACCAAAGAAGCTGCTGGTCACGCTTTCAATATCGGTACAGGAATCAGCACCGATGTCCTTACAGTGGCACATACACTGTGCGAAAAATACAATATGAATGTTCCCATCACCATATCTGGGAATTATCGTTTAGGAGATATCAGACATAATTATGCTGATATAGCATTAGCACGTACCATATTAGGATACGAACCCAAATGGAGCTTTTCTGATGGTATAGGCGAATTCTGTAAATGGGTAAATACACAAGAGATACAAGCAGATATGTATGATGCATCTATCCTAGAAATGAAAGAAAAAGGACTATATAAATGAAAATTCTTATAAACTACGCAGACAAGCAATATGAGCCCGCCCGTAAATGGAATACATTAACTGGTAAATATATTGCCAAATTTGATAAAGTATATGAATTTTCTCCTCACGACATAGACCCATCGTTTGCCATACTATATCACGACATCCTATCGCAAAAGAGAGGAAACGGCTTATGGCTTTGGAAACCTTATTTCGTGAATAAGGTATTGGAAAACTGTAATAACGGAGACATTATATTTTATTGTGATTCGGGTTTTTTTTTTACACGAAGCATTAAAAAAATAGTAACAATCATTTCCAAAAGACAGCCACTATTTGTTTGTGATATCCCATTACTTGAATCCTGCTTTACTAAACCATTATGTTTTGAAAAATTGGAACTTACGGAGGAAAAGTATAAAACAAGTAATCAAATCATTGCAACTTACTTCTGTTTCCTTGTAACGCCTACTACCCGTAAGTTTATGGCAGAATGGTTATCGTTCTGTTGTGATTTGGAGTTGTTATCACCGGCAGGATTAGGCAAATTCGATACAGCAAAAAAAGATTTCGGAGAATCATTCGTTGCCCATCGCGAGGATCAAAGCATTTTCTCATTACTCTGCAAAAAGTATGAAATTGCTCCCCACCGAGATATCAGTCAACGCGGAAAGTACCCCGAAACTTATAAATCAGCATTCTATGCCTACAAAGTACCTATACACCCAAATGATAAGTATAAACCTATAATTTTCCTACACAAATCACCTCGATTGAACCTACAATGGTTTATACGATATATTTATCATAAAATTAAGCCATAATATATTCCCCTTTATCAATTGCAATATGAACCATATAGCCATACTTTTGACTGTATTTAACCGTAAGGAGAAAACCATAAAGTGCCTGCGCAACATAACAGCACAATCACTTCCAGCTGACACTAAGTTTGACATTTATATAGTGGACGGAGGTTCTACTGACGGAACTGTAGAAAGCGTAAAAACACAGTTTCCCCATGTTAACATCAAAACCGTAGATGGAGTATTCTGGAATCGCGGTATGATAGAAGCATGGAAAATGGCCGAGGAAAAAAAACGAAATGGATGCAACTATGATTATTACCTTTGGCTAAACGATGACACCTTCATATACAAAGACTGTATCGCATCTTTGCTTCGTGTAAGCCTATTGAAAAAAAACAGAACCATCGTACTTGGGTCTACAGTGGATACTCAGACACGTAGCAAACTAACGTATGGAGGCAGAGATAAAACTGGAAAAGTGGCACGCCCATCTTCTGATGACAGCCCTGTGCCAGTAATTATGATGAATGGAAATATAGTATTGGTTCCTCACAGCGTGTACAAGAAATTGGGGACACTTGACCCCTACTATACACATGCGCGCGGTGATTTTGATTACGGGCTGCGCGCCCGTAAAGCTGGAATAGAATTATGGCAGGTAGGACATCCACTTGGCGAATGTGATGCGCATGAACACATTGATGCCTGGTGCGACCCAGAAATACCGCTAAAGAAGCGTTGGAAACTTATGTACCGCCCCAATGGAATGCCTCCAATGGAAATATTTCATTTAGAGAACAGACATTATGGATTCTGCATTGCACTGAAGCATTATTTCACAATTCATCTCCGTTGTATTTGGCCAAATCTTTGGATAAAAGCAGGTAAAGCAAACATAAATAAGCTACACTTAATATAACAAACAAAGAGTAAAAATAAAGCACAAACGACAAAAGTGATGAAAAAGCTTTATTAATACCTCCTTTCGGATTTCCATATTATTCATGTATGGTCATTAATGGAGCAACTATAATTGGAGACGAAGTGATGATTAGCAGTGACACTATCGTTGTAACAGATATGCCGGAAAACTCTGTAGTAGTAGGTAACCCAGAAAAAAAATCCCCAAAATGGTTAAAAACATATCAGCTATTAATATAAAAAGCATGATAGCATAAAAAAGACATAATTATGATACAAAGAACTAAAATTGCGCTTATCATGCCCTATTTTGGCAATTTTCCCAACTATTTCGCTTTATGGGAATGTTCTGCATCCAAAAACAGGGATATTGATTTTTTAGTTTTTACAAATTATCCAAGGGAGAATTCATACAAAAACATCATTTATATACAATGCGAGTTCCATGAAATCAAAAAACGAATAGAACGCGAAATTGGTTTTCCTCCTATGCTAACCAACGCATACAAAATCGTTGACTACAAGCCCTTATACGGATGCATATTTCACGAATATTTAAAAGATTATTCGCACTGGGGATATTGCGATTCAGATGTTATTTTTGGAGATTTAAGTAAGTTTCTAACTGATGCAAGACTAAATACATACGACCGCATATATCAGCACGGACACTTATGCATCTATAAAAATGAGCATAACATAAATTACAGATGGAAAACTGAACATAATTTAATCTCATACAATTATAAAGAAGTATTCAAAGTAAAAGGAGTAAAGATGTTTGATGAACGTGGTGGTATGTGGGACATATGGAAAGAAAACCAATGGAGCCAATATCTGAATGACAAAGAATTTGCTGATATTTTACCCACCAAACATGAATTCACAACCAGTTGGAATAGCAATCCTATGTGTTTCCATTATCAATCCGGTCATTTATACAAATACAAAAATGGAATCAACAAAACAGAATTAGCCTACTTGCATTTACAAAAAAGGAAAATGGAAGTTCAAATAACAAACCATGATGATTTTTTCATAAAGCCCAACTTATTTTGTAGCACTATAGATGCCAGTCCAATATCTATTACTCAAATTAAGCAGCCTATTCGTCCGAATAAATTAAAACGTATAGTTAATATTTGTTTTAACTTTGATGAGATAAGATTCCATATAAAAGTTGCCTTTAGGCGCTTTGTAATGTATATAAAAGGCGAAAACCGGCATATAAAATACGAATTATACTAACACCCTATTACAAAATTATGAATTTTCTTTTTTGCATCAACAACCAATATTGTGATACTATAAAGGTGCTCATTCACTCATTAGTTACACACAATCAAGGGAAACACCATTTCTATTTCATATATAACAACATCAGCGAAAAAAACAAGCAAATTTTGATTGATTACACCCATTCTAAAAAGGGGGGGGGACAGGCAATTTCTTTTCATCAATTCAACAGAAATATAAACGACCTTCCTATAAATGGACAAAATTGGAGTATAGAAATATATTTCAGACTGTTTGCTTGCTATATTCTAAAGGACGTAGAAAAAATTCTATATTTAGATGGAGATGTCATATGTACCGGAGATTTATCTGAATTATACAATATTCCATGTACTATTGCTGCTGTAAAGAATGATAATCAATATGCCTGCAAACGACTTTCAACTGAGGGTGTTACTACATATTATAATTCTGGAGTATTACTATTAAATCTTAAACAATTGAGAAAAATGGATGATGAAAACAATCTCTTAAATGAGATATTTTCATTGAAAGAGAAACTCATATTTCCGGATCAAGATTTCTTAAATATCAAGTATAGGGAAATAATTATACCTATTCCTAAAGTATATAATTACATGATTAGTGTAGCAGAAATAAATCCTAACTATATAAAAGAAAATAGACCAATATTGATACACTATGTTATGGAAAAGCCTTGGAGTATCAAATTCCCATATAAGACAGACCACCCATATTTCAAATGCTTATGGCAACATAACCAAAGAATGAAAGTAATCAAACTTTGGATTTTACACAGATTATATCGTATATATCAACTCACACTAGTGTCAAAGGAAGGAAGACGAATATGATTCCCAAAATAATCCATTATTGTTGGTTTGGAGAAAGTAAAATACCTCCATTAATACAGAAATGTATCAAATCATGGAAAAAACATCTGCCCGATTATGAATTTAAATTATGGAATGAAGAAAACTTTAATGTAAACAGTACCTTATGGACTCAGCACGCATACGAACTAAAAAAATATGCTTTTGTGTCAGATTACGTCAGATTAAAAGCACTTTACGAGTACGGTGGAATTTATCTAGATACAGATATAAAAATACTAAAATCATTTAATCCACTACTTAAAAATGAAGGATTCATCGGGTTTGAAGATGTAAAAGGAAATGTCATTGCATCATGTGTAATTGCTGCAAAGCAATTACACCCTTTCATCCAAGAGTGTATGCAATATTACAACCAAGATTTCACGATAGAAATTATCAATAAGAATGAAGCCAATGTTATAGACATTACACAAAGATTGATAAAAAAAGGTATGCAACTTGGAGGTGGCGAACAAGTAATCAATGAAATGCACATATATCCAAGAGAGTACTTCTGTCCAATGGATTTTTGGGGAAATTGGAATAAAACAGCCAACACATATTGCATACATTTGTTTAACGGCTCTTGGTTGCCTGACAGTGAAATGAAAAAGCTAAATAAACGAAAAACATGGTATTTTAAGCTATGTAAATGGATATATGTGCACATTGGTTTACAAAAGTTAAAAAGCAGTCTAAAGCGATGAAAAATATTGTTCTCGACCTCATATACATAATATTAAACTATTTTGTATGCTATGTGCCATGCTGGCATTTCCGTAAACTATGCTATCAACTATTAGGTATGAAAATAGGTCAAGGCTCTCGAATTTTAATGGGAACAACTATCATCAAACCTTGGAAAATAAAAATAGGAAAAAATTCAATTATCAATGAAAAATGTCATTTAGATGCACGAGGTGGAATTATTATCCACAATAATGTGTCTATTAGCATATATACCGTTCTCATCACAGGAAGTCACAATGCGCAATCGCCCACATTTGAATTCTTAGAAATGCCTATACACATAGAAGATAATGTATGGATAGGTGCACGCTCAATCTTATTGCCTGGAAGTTATTTAAAAACATCATGCTTGATTGGTGCTGGAAGCACTGTGAGAAAAGGAGAATATCAAATTGACGGTTTTTATTCTGGTGTACCAGCTACATATGTAAAACAACGAAACTTAAAAGGACTCTACCAACAACAATGGAATCCTTGGTTTAGATAAATCTAATGGAATGCAAAAGAAAATTCTTATCACATTTTTATTCAAAGAAGGTGCTGGCCCCGTATTTACCTTGGAAATGTCTCGTGGATTGGCTCAAAATGGTTGCGAAATACACGCGTTACTTTCTTCTAAAATATCCAACAGAAAGGATTGGGAAAATGAGAAATCATTCAAAAGTGTAACTTTCATAGAAACGGGCACCCGTAAAACCGCTATCCAAGCAACCTTATCTTTCTTCTTCAATGAGAAATATAAGTTGAAAAGGATGTTTCAAAAAAAAACATTCGATTATATCATCAGTACATTCTATCATCCTTGGAGCACAACGGTATTCAAATGTTTTGAAGCAAGAAAAAAAATAGTTATCTGTCACGACCCTATACATCATTCGGGTGTCGGATTATTGGAAAAATGGATGACTACTCACTACATCAAAACAGCTAGTGATATTATAGTGCTTACGCAAAGTTTTATTCCAATCATTGAAAAACGATTCGGTTATAGCAAAGAACATATTCACTATATGCCACATGGAAGAATGAGTACATATAAGCAACAAAACACAACCGCACCTCAAACCGACTGCAAAAACATTAATTTTCTCTTTTTCGGGCGCATTGAAGAATATAAAGGTCTCCATATCTTAGGAAAAGCCTACAAAAAACTTGTACAATCGTATTCGAACATTTCAATGACGGTGGCGGGAAGTGGAGATTTCAGCAAATACGATTCAATGTTCAAAGAATTGCCACAAGTAGACATTGTCAATCGATATATTGAAGATAAAGAAATAGACAACTATTTCAGTATTCCTAATACAATTTTAGTGCTACCCTATTTAGATGCCAGCCAATCAGGAGTTATTCCCGTTGCCTTGGAATACAAAATACCCATCATCGCCAGTGACGCTGGTGGATTGAAAGAACAAATGAATAATGGTGACTTTGGATTATTTTTTCAACCGGGAAATGCCAATGCACTCATGCAACAGATGGAATACGCCGTTAAGCATCCTGAGTTTTTGGCAATAGAAAAGAAAAAGATGGCTGAATATCTGAAGACCTTGAATTGGGATGTCGTCACTCGGAAGGTAATTCAAATTTAAATGAAAAACAGACAAATGAACATTGGATATATTCATTTAGACTATGGGGAATGGACTACCGGAAGTTATAACATCCAAGAAATCGGATTGGCAAAAGCCTTGGAACAGATGGGACACCAAACAACGATTGTGTACTGGATGTCTACCAAAGACAAGCGATGCGGTACGGAAGTAAACACGACCGCTAATATTAAGAAAGTGTACTTACCCTATAAAAGAAGATTGGTACACCACGTATGGCCTGATTTTTCATTGTTACTAACACTTGGCATCGATGTGTATCACTTGCAAAGCGACAACTTGCTTTGTGTACCGGAAGCCGTGAACTTCTGCCTAAAACACGGTCTGAAACATTATTGCTACGTAGGTACAGTACATAGCTCTTCGCCTAGAGCAATTTCACGCTGGATAATGGACAAGTTAAGCAGCAGAAACTTTTCCGCATTCAGAAAAACAAAAGTCTTTTGTAAAACTCCAGCTGTAGTAAATGAGTTAAAGCAAAAAGGGGTAACAAGTGCAGAATGGGCGCCTGTAGGCTTAGATACGGATATTATTCCATTGGCGACAAGCTCTAAAGAACGACAAAGGGCAGAACTGAAATTACCTGAAGATAAAAGTATCGTATTCTTGGTGTGTGCATTAAGACCGGACAAGCATCCGATGGATATTTTTCCCTTAGCAGAAAGATTAGGAGACAAATACTTATTAGTGCATGCAGGAGCCCTTTGGATGCAAACAGAGGAATATATGGCCAAATTAAAGTCAAGTGAGAAATATAGCAATATATTATTCATAGGGAAACTTCCAAATGAAAAAATCCATGCATATTATGAAGTTGCTGATTATGTGATAAATTTCAACCCCAATGAAATTTTCGGAATGGCAATTCTTGAAGCAATGTACCATAATGTAACAATAGTAGCGCGACATGCACCCGGCCCAGACTGTATCATAGAAAACGGGAGAAGTGGGTTCCTATGCAACTCAGTGGAAGAAATAGCCCAAACAATACTCTCCGGTAAAAAAGTTCAAAATGCACGAAAACGAATCATAGAATATTTTACATGGGAATCAACCGCTAAAAAGTTTTTGGATTATATACAACACTAAAACTACTAATATATGCGTATATTCCACATTATCACTCATTTTGATATAGGAGGGGCAGAAAGAGTAGCTGTCAACATTGCCAAGTCACAAACTACAGGGATGGAATATCATCTTGTGGAAGTAGTACGTGGAAACGGAGAATTCAGCCAGGCTTTCATTAAAGGACTGCATGATTGCGGTATTTGTTTCCACCGTTCGCATATTACAAACAATAAAATCGCTATTTTATTGTTTCCTCTATGGTTTGTATATCTGTCACTAAAATGGAAACCACAAGTAATCCATACACATACAGAAATTCCAGACCTCAGCATATACTTATGGAACAAAATATTCGGTTGGATGTTTCCATCCATAAAATATGTACGAACAATCCACAACACAGAGCTATGGAATCAATGGGCCCAAATAGGCAAAAAAGTTGAATATTTTTATTCTAAAAAGCATGCCAATATAGCCATCAGCGAGTCAACACAACAATGTTATCAGCATATTTATGGAGAGACACCACAAATCATATTCAATGGATTGCAATCTGTAGAACAGAAAAAATTCAACCACATCATAGCGGACAAAATAAATATCTTATTTGCCGGCAGATTGGAATATCAAAAAGGAGTAGATCAGCTGATAGAAGTCGTAAAAGCATTAAAAGACAATCCTAAGTTTTACTTTCACGTTGTGGGAAATGGCTCAATGAAAGAGAAAGTACACAAGGCTTTAGAGCCACTATCTAATGCATCTCTTTATGACAAGATTTTCGGACTGAACCAATACATAGGAGATTTTGATTATTTATTTATGCCCTCAAATCACGAAGGCCTTGCCTTAATGCCTATCGAGGCAAGTTTGGCACACACGCCGACCATTATCAATAGCTGCCCCGGTTTAAAAGACACATTGCCTGAAACATGGCCTTTAAAAGTAAATGACAACAAAGTGGATGATTTTATCAGACTAATTTTATCCTTAGAAGACACAACGTATTATGAGGAATACGCAAGCATAGCATACGGGTATGCGAAAACAAATTTTTCTATAGAAAAAATGCAATTTGAATATGAACAAATCTACAAAATATAGCAAAGTCCTATTTATCCTCCACATGCCTCCACCAGTACATGGTGCATCCATGGTAGGAAAATACATACATGACAGTAAAATTATAAATAATGCCTTTGAATGTCATTATCTAAATCTTGCATTAGCAAAAGATCTGGATGATATTGGTAAAGGAGGAATAAGAAAACTGAAAGAGTTCTATAAGCAACTAAAACAAATTAGGAAACAAACAAAATTAATAGTGCCACAACTTTGTTATGTAACTCCTAACGCAAAAGGTGGTGCTTTCTACAAAGATTTTTTTGTAGTTATGCTTTTAAAAATGATGAGACAAAACATCGTTGTACATTATCACAACAAAGGCATAGCTACCAGACAAAATAGATATTTTGATAATCTATTATATAGCACTTTTTTCAAAAATCTGAAAGTTATTCTATTGATAGAAAATTTATATCAAGACATAAAGAAATACGTAAATTACAAAGACGTTTATATCTGCCCCAATGGAATACCTACCCATGAAAATCTACCTACAGCTCCTCAAAAAGAATTTAACATTCTATTTTTGTCAAATATGATAAAAGAAAAAGGTGTATGGGATTTAGTAGAAGCGTGTGCGATATTACAAAAAAAAGGAAAGCCTATAAAATGCCATTTTGTAGGAAAATGGAGTAATATTACAGAAGATAGGTTTAAAGACGTAATAAACAAACAGAACCTTAAAGAATGTGTATTTGCCCATGGAGCAAAATATGATAATGAAAAAGACGCATTTCTGCAAAAAGCCGATATATTTGTTTTTCCTACCTATTACGATAATGAATGTTTCCCATTGGTGCTATTGGAAGCCATGGAACAAAGCCTCCCCTGCATCAGCACAAACGAGGGAGGAATACCCGGTATCATAGAGGAAGGCAAAACCGGATTTATCGTGGAAAAACATAGTCCGCAACAGCTGGCAGAAAAGATAGAATATTTAATAGACCATCCCATGATATGTGCTGAAATGGGTAAAGCCGGTAAAGAAAAATTTCAAAGGGAATTCACTTTGGAAAAGTTTGAGAACCGGATGAAAGATATTTTAAAAGAATGTATAGCTTCATACAAGAAGTAAATAGAAAAAATTAATTTTATAACTAGGGTATTAGTCATGTTAGAAAAAAATGCAAAGATTTTTATAGCAGGGCATCGTGGTTTAGTAGGTTCCGCCATCTGGAACAACCTGCAACAAAGAGGTTACACAAACTTAGTAGGACGCTCACACAAAGAACTGGATTTGCTGGACGGAACCGCCGTAAAGAAATTCTTCGATGAAGAACGACCGGAAGCGGTGGTACTGGCTGCCGCCCATGTGGGTGGCATTATGGCAAACCTGCAATACCGGGCGGACTTTATCTACCAGAATCTGCAAATCCAGCAGAACGTAATCGGCGAGAGTTTCCGTCACGGAGTAAAGAAGCTGCTCTTCTTGGGAAGCACCTGCATCTACCCGCGTGAAGCTCCGCAGCCCATGAAGGAAGAAGTGCTGCTGACCTCTCCGCTGGAATACACCAACGAGCCGTATGCCATAGCCAAAATAGCCGGGCTGAAGATGTGTGAAAGCTTCAACCTGCAATACGGAACCAATTACATAGCCGTGATGCCTACCAACCTATATGGACCGAACGACAACTTCCACCTGGAAAACAGCCATGTACTGCCTGCCATGATCCGCAAGATTTACCTTGCCAAATGCCTCAACGAAGGGGATTGGGATGCTGTACGCAAAGACATCAACCTGCGTCCAGTGAAAGGGGTAAATGGCAGCTATAGCAACGAGGAGATTCTGGCAGAGCTTGCCAACTTCGGAATAACCCCGGAAGCGGTCACCTTGTGGGGAACCGGCAAACCGTTGCGTGAATTCCTATGGAGCGAAGAAATGGCAGATGCCAGTGTACATGTACTGCTGAATGTAGACTTTAAAGACACATATGCTCCGGACAGTAAAGAAATACGCAACTGCCACATCAATGTGGGCACAGGAAAGGAACTCAGCATAAAGGAAGTGGCTGAAAAGATTATAGCCGAAATAGGATTCAAAGGTGAGCTGCGATGGGATGCCTCGAAACCGGATGGCACACTGCGTAAACTGACGGATGTGACCAAACTGCATAACCTGGGATGGCATCATAAAATAGAAATAGACGAAGGAATACACCGTTTGTACGAATGGTATCTGAAAGGTATCTGCATCAATCATCAGACCAACTAAATTACATTTTTCACATTCCTCTTGTATATTACACACATAATCTTTACATTTGCGCAGTTTTCATACATGATTACATCGTTCTGTTCAAAATACCTTTCCATGTGACAGGCGATAGCGTAGCGTACTCTGCGGAAAATTATCATTCCTTTTATACATGTTGAAGTTAAAGACAATTTCGCTTCTGGGACACAGAAGTGAGCTTGACGCATTGCCCGAAGGCAAACTGCTGATTAACACCATCAATGCGCACTCGTATAACACAGCATTGAAAGATCCTGCCTTTGCAGAAGCTTTGCTGAGGGGAGACGCATTGATTCCGGACGGAGCAAGCATTGTACTGGCATTCAAACTCCTGAGACATGAGAAGATAGAGCGCACAGCGGGATGGGACTTGTTTCTGTACGAAATGGATAAGCTGAACCGGAAAGGAGGAACCTGCTTCTTTCTGGGAAGTAGCGAAGACACCTTGAGGAAAATAAAGGTAAAAGCTGTCCGGTTATATCCCAATATCCGGGTAGAAACCTATTCCCCACCCTACAAGCCGGAATTCACCCAAGAAGACAATCAAGCCATGATAGCCGCCGTAAACCGGGCACAGCCGGATTTGCTCTGGGTGGGCATGACCGCTCCCAAACAAGAGAAATGGACTTATACACACCTGAAAGAACTGGAGGTAAACGGTCCCATCGGTACTATTGGCGCTGTGTTCGACTTCTTTGCCGAAAACGTGCAACGTGCTCCCGTATGGTGGCAGGAACACGGGTTGGAATGGCTGTACCGGCTGATAAAGGAACCCAAAAGAATGTGGAGAAGATATATCATCGGGAACTGCTTATTCTTATGGAATATCACAAAAGAGAAATTTACATCATAACATAAATAAAAACTGATTTTAAAACCCGAATCATGGATAAGAAAATAGCATTGATTTCAGGCATCACCGGTCAGGATGGATCGTTCCTAGCCGAGTTCTTAATTGAAAAAGGATATGAAGTACACGGCATTCTGCGCCGTTCGTCATCGTT
Source organism: Bacteroides sp. AF25-38AC (assembly GCF_003602995.1). Classification (NCBI taxonomy): domain Bacteria; kingdom Pseudomonadati; phylum Bacteroidota; class Bacteroidia; order Bacteroidales; family Bacteroidaceae; genus Bacteroides; species Bacteroides sp. AF25-38AC. The sequence continues at coordinate 153,884 of NZ_QTMD01000004.1, forward strand.
CAACACCGGACGCATAGAACATCTCTATCTGGATGAATGGGTACGGGACATGAAGAAGAACCGTCTCGTAAACCTGCACTACGGGGACATGACGGACAGCAGCTCGCTTATCCGCATCATACAGCAGGTACAGCCGGACGAAATCTACAATCTGGCGGCACAAAGCCATGTGAAAGTATCATTCGATGTGCCGGAGTATACTGCGGAAGCAGATGCCGTAGGCACCCTGCGTATGCTGGAAGCAGTACGTATCCTGGGACTGGAGAAAAAAACGAAAATCTATCAGGCTTCGACTTCCGAACTGTTCGGTCTGGTGCAGGAGGTACCACAGAAAGAGACAACCCCGTTCTACCCACGCAGTCCATATGGTGTGGCCAAGCAATATGGCTTCTGGATTACGAAGAATTACCGGGAAAGCTACGGCATGTTCGCCGTAAACGGCATTCTCTTCAACCACGAAAGCGAACGGCGCGGAGAAACCTTCGTGACACGCAAAATTACACTGGCAGCTGCACGTATAGCCCAAGGGTATCAGGACAAGTTATATCTGGGTAACTTGAATTCGCTGCGCGACTGGGGATATGCCAAAGATTACGTGGAGTGCATGTGGCTGATTCTGCAGCACGACACTCCGGAGGATTTTGTCATAGCTACCGGAGAATATCATACCGTACGTGATTTCACTACACTTGCCTTCAATGAAACCGGTGTGGAACTACGTTGGGAAGGAGAAGGCGTGAATGAAAAGGGCATTGATACCAAAACCGGTAAAGTGCTGGTGGAAGTGGATCCCAAATACTTCCGTCCTGCCGAAGTGGAACAACTGCTGGGTGACCCGACCAAAGCCAAGACACTGCTGGGTTGGAATCCACGCAAGACTTCTTTTGAAGAACTGGTGAAAATCATGGTGACACATGACATGGCATTTGTGAAGAAGCTCTATATGAGGGCACAAATGGATGGTGAAAACACTTCCCAGACATGCTGAAAACGAAAATGAGAAAATGGTGCCTGCTCCTACTACTGCTTGGTTGCAGCATGGGAGTGCAGGCCCAATATTCCATGGGCAACACCGGACTGCTGAACATCCCGACAGCAGATATGCAGGAGACCGGTACTTTTATGGGGGGCGGCAATTATCTTCCGAACGGCATGACACCGTTTAACTTCAACACTGGAAATTATTTCGTTAACATCACATTCTTATCCTTCCTGGAATTGAGTTATCGGTGTACGCTACAAAAAGCTAAACGTTACGATGGGAAAGAAGGATATTTCCATCAGGATCGATCTATGACTGCACGTGTACGTCCACTTAAAGAAGGTAAATTTCATCCAAGCTTATTACTTGGTGTAGATGATCCTTTCAAAAATACGGGAATAAACTATTTTGCTACTGTATATGGTGCATTAACTAAAGGGTTCTCTATTGCAAAAGGAGATAGGCTTGCACTGACTGCCGGTTACTATTTCCCACTGAACGACCATAGCATAAAGGATGGTCCCTTCGGAGGCATCAGCTACTCCCCTGCTTTCTGCCGGGAAATGACTGTCATGGCCGAATATGATTCGGAAGGTTTCAATGTGGGAGCCGCCGCCAGATTATGGAGGCATCTCTCCATCCATGTGTTTACCAGAGAATTCAACAGCATATCGGGAGGAATACGGTATGAATGCAGGTTGTTGCACTAAGAGAGAGATAAGGGATGAAGGATTAGGGATTGGAGAGTAGGATGAAAAACAAGAGAAAAAGCGGTTTGAAGTGGATACTGGCAGTATGGTTCTGTAGTATTTCTGCAACGGTGGATGCCCAAGTGACAGAGAGCTTGAAAGCTATCGGAATGGAAAACATCCGATGTGCACAGACACCGGGAATGACCACTGTAAGTTTTGAGAACAACGTATATAGAAGTACCTACACCGGAGTGGGCAAAGCCATAGATGCCTGCTTGGGAAGCAAGACGAAGGGCGATTTGCAATTGGTGGTACTGGAAAACCGGATTCCCAGGCTTTGCATCAATCTGCCGGATACATTGACGGAAGCATACAGAAACGGGGAAATCAACCTGACACAAGTATATCAGCAAATGGGGATTACAGTAGATACGGATCCTGCCATGAAGGCATTGAAAAATGCCGGTCAGGAAGAAGTGCCGTCTGCCTGGAAGATGGATTTGGTGATATACCCCGATTTGTTTTTGGAGAACAATACGTTTGACGAACTGTATACATATGCCATCAACCTGAATCCGGCAGTGGAAATGGCTCTATGGAAAGGTGGGAAAATGACCGCACAAGTGATACTGCCCGTAGCCACCAATCTGAGTGGAGAGATGAAACGGATAAGACCGGGAATCATAGCTCTATCGCAGGATGTACGCTTCAGGCACAACATCTTCGGGAAAATGACGGTGGGTAACTTCACCAACAACAGATATGGTGCACAACTGGAAATAAAATACCGCACCAACAACGGACGTTGGGAACTGGGCGGAACGGCAGGCTCCACCGGTTTCTCCGCCATCACCCGGGAAGACGGCTGGTATATAGGCAGAAAACAGCGTATCAATGCCTCACTGAATGCTTCGTACTACGAACCACGCCTCAACTTGCAGTTCGACTTGAAAGCAGGAAGATATATTTACGGTGATTATGGAGTGAGAGGAGACTGTACGCGGCACTTCGGAGAGTATGCCATCGGCTTGTATGCCCTTTGTACAGACGGAGAGATAAACGGAGGATTTCATTTTGCCATCCCCCTGCCGGGAAAAAAATGGAGTAGAAAAGGATTCTTCAGAGTAAAACCGGCTGACTACTTTGCATGGGCATACGGCATGGTGGCAGATGGAGAGTACATAGAAAAACAACTGGGAAAAAGTTACAGTACACGCCCTAACGAAAACCGAAGCAGCAACTTCTACCAGCCGGACTATATACGCTATTTCCTTATAAAGGAACTGCAAAAAGAAAAATCGAAATAAGTATAATTTAAACAGATTAGTTTTATCAAATGACGAAAATTATGAAAAAGAAAAGTTTATTTTTAGGAGGTGCATTGATGTTTGCAATGACCTTCAGCACAACAGTCCTTACATCTTGCCACGATGACGACAAGAAATATGAAGAAGTGGAAGACCCGCTGAGAAGTCAAACAGCCTACTACATTGCAGGTACCATTACCGATGCCAACGGTCCATTGGCAGGAGCCACCGTAAAAAGCGGCGAATACTCTGCCACAACCGATGCAAAAGGCGTATACTCACTGACTGTGAACAAAACCGGCATCTACACGCTCACCGTAACAGCTGAAGGACATGATGACTACGAGGCCACAGCAGAATTTACAGACGGAACAGCCAACCACAGCCTGATGGTGGTAAATGTAAAAATGTCAACAACCATAGAATTCGGCGAAATGCAGGAGGCTGACGGAAGCACCATTGAGGCTCCGAAAATAGAAAATCCGGAAAAGGAGAATGCCGCCGCCATCAACATACCCACCGGAGGTACGGAAGAAAACACCAAGATTGCAGCCGTCGTGTTTGAAGAGGCACGTGAGGCCAATCCGGCAACTTCCACACAACCGGAAGCATCAAAGGCTTCTGTAAATAACGTAGCCATCAAGACAGAGCCGGCTGACGCTGTTGCCAAGGAAGATATCATCATTGCCATTCCCAATCCGTCGACTGATGCCAACCTGGGCTATTTTGATCCGGAAAACATGGAAGTGGAATCCAGCGAGGCGCCTGCAACCAGAGCCGCTGCTAAAACCGTAGGATTCAACAATAACAATTACATCATTACCATTCCGCAAGGCGAGAAGATAGCCGGCAAATATTCACCTAGAGTGAAATTTACCAAACAAGCTGCCGCCAGTGTAGCAGACGGCTACAACGAAGTGAATGGAAAAGCCGAGGTAATCAAGATTGAGAACAGAGATTACGATGCACTGGAAAACATCATCCTGACCCTTAAAATCAAGAACGGATGGGACTATACCGTTTCTCCGGCTGAAGCGCTGAAAGCTGCAGGAGCATCCGATGCACTGGCCACATACATCAACAACTACATTGAAACTGAAGAGGGAGGTACGAACGGTTCTTATGAAATTGAACAAAAGCTGACTGCAAGTGTCAGTGGCAACCATGTACTGCTGTATGGCAGCAAGCGTATGGTACGCGTGAAAACATATACCTTTAAAGTAGTGGTAGGCAACCAGAGCAAAGACGTAAAAGTAGAGCTGAAAAGCTACACGGGACATCAGGAAGAATATTCAAACAATCCGGTCAGCCAGCACTCTGGCGGCACCACAGGCGGTCAAGGATAATTTTCTCCGCAGTCTGAAACCAATAAAAACTATTCATTTATGACCATAGCCGTTGATTTTGACGGTACCATTGTAGAACACCGCTATCCCCAGATAGGAGAAGAAATTCCCTTTGCCACCGCTACGCTGAAGATGCTGATAAACGAGCGTCACCGGCTGATTTTATGGTCGGTACGTGAAGGGAAGCTCCTGGAGGAAGCTGTGGAATGGTGCAGGGAACGGGGTGTGGAATTCTATGCCGTCAACCGGGACTATCCGGAAGAAGACATCGCACACACCGGTTTTTCACGCAAAGTAAAAGCCGATCTCTTTATCGATGACCGCAACCTAGGTGGACTGCCTGACTGGGGAAGCATCTACCGCATGATACATGACGGAGTGACCTACGAAGAACTGTTCCGCGAAAACAGTGAACCGGTCCGGCAGAAAAAGAAGGGCTTTTGGGCACGTTTGAAAAAATAATATCCGAATGAGATTTTTGACTTATGTCAATTCATAACCCGCAAAAACCTTCTAATTTTGTACTCGAAATAGAGAAAGATTAGTTTTTATAAGAGTAAAGAGATTAGTTTTTAGGGTGCACTAAAAAAATAGGCAATATCCACAATGGTTATTGCCTATTTTTATATATAGCCGGAAGCCAAGTACATCAATACAGACTTCCTTGACCGACTTCCGTAAAGAGCTTCGACAACTTCTCCACCACCGGTTTCATATAACGTTCTCCTTTCTCGGCAGAAGCTTTTTTGGGGTTCCCTACCCCGCTGTCGACTGTAGCCTTATCCCAATGGCGAGGAGCCCAGCCAACCTTTTCATTCAAGGAAGGAATGGCAAACGGTTTGGATTCCCCGTCACCGGCCTCAGCCAAATTCACCAGCTCGGGATGGTAATGCATCATAACGGAAGTCTCAGACTCGCCGGCATGGTCGTCGACAACAGCCTCAAAGTAGTCTTTGGGAGGGACGATGCTGAACCAGTCGACAGCGATAATCAGAAAATCGGGATACACAAACGCCAGGTCACGAATCATTCCCTTGAAGTTGTTGCCGCCATGACCGCTGAGAATAATCAGCTTACGCATGCCTTGTGCATAGAGGGAGGCAACTATGTCTTCCAGAATGGCCTGCTGGGTGGAGTAGCGCGTATGAATGCAGAACGGAAGTTCGCGCTGCCCCGGATTGTGTGCACCGAAAGGTACGGGAGGCATCACCATGCAGCGTACACCGGAATTCTGCAAAGCCAGCGCAGCCGCGTCTACAGCAATGTCATGCGGCAAAATACAATCAGTGAGATAAGGCAGATGCAGATTATGGGGCTCCGTAGCTCCCCACGGCAAGATGACAACGTCATACTTCACTCCTTTCACCTTTCCATAGCAGGAAACAGTAAGGTCAATTTCTCTTTTTTCCATGATAGTTTATTTTGGGGGTAAATCTTTACCGCAAAAATAAACATTATTCCGTCACATTGAACCTATTGCCGGCGATATTCTTTAGGTGACATACCGGTGTGATGCTTGAAATACTTACCAAAGAAGGACTGGTTGGCAAAATGCAGCTCGTCTGCAATTTCCTGAATGCTCAGCTCGGAAGACTTCAACAAGGCTTTGGCTTCCAAAACGACGAGACTGTCAATCCATTCGCCTGCCGTCTTTCCGCTGATTTCCTTCACTACGGTGGAAAGGTGCTTGGCGGTGAGGAACATCTTATCGGCATAATAGGACACACTTCGCTCTTCCTTATAGGACTCTGAAACGGCACGGATAAAGCGTTCGAACAAGTCTTCCTTCCTGCTTTTGGGTATGCGCTCCTGAACGGCATGCCCTTGATAGATGTTGTATATCTCATAGAACAGTGCCAGCAGCAATCCCTGGGTGATTTCCTTACGGAAAGGATTGTCCTTCAGCTTCACCTTGCTCCAGAGGAAAGAGTGATACTCCTGGAATGATTGGGATTCCTCCGGAGTGATGTGGACGAAAGGCCGTTCCTTAATCATGAAGAACATGGGGAAAAGCTGTTGCATGGTGGGTATCACCATATCCATAAAATCTTTTGAGACGGCAATGAAAAGTCCGGCAAAGTCATCGGAGCGTTCTCCTTGCAGAACAATCTGGTCGGGAAGGATAATACCCAACATACCTTCCCGCATTTCACATTGCTGCAAGTTGAGTTCCAGTTTGCACCACCCTTTCAGGCAGACAGTCAGGCAAGCAGCATTCAAACGGGTGGGATAAGAGCTCAAAGACATGTCCTTGATGTCATCAAAAATAGCAAAATCATTGCCGATGAAATCGATCATCGGCAAATGATGTATCTGGGAAATATCTACATTTCGTATTCTCTTAGTATCCATGGTTTTTGTGCTTTGGCGACAAATGTAGGACTATTTTGCGGAATTTAGCTCTAAAAATCCTTAAATGGAAACTTTTAGTTCATTATCTTGAAGCCGACAAAGAAGGTTCTCGGCTGCGTAGGTCCGTAGAAATAGCCCGCATCGCGGAATTCCCCTTTATCCAGGTCTTTCTGGAAACTGTTGAAGATATTCTGTACACCCGTATTCAACTGAAGCTTGATATGGTCGTGAAGCACAAAGGTGTAGTTCAGCTTCACATTCAGGTCCAGGAATTGGGGGGTATGCTCCATGCGGTCCGAGGTGATATTGCAGAAGGCACCCTCGGGAGCATCTTCCGGTGCGTAGTGCGGCACAATCATCTTTCCCGTATAAGTGCCGGAAAGGGAGAAGTCGAAATTCTTCACCGGTGCCGAGGAGAAAGTGAAGTACCCGTAATAGTCCGGTGTACGGGGCATGCGCTTGGTGGTAAGGTCTTTGCCGTCCACCTTTGTCCAGGCTTCTTCATGGGTGTAGCGGCTGCGCTGCGCCGTGAAGCCGAGCTGGAACTGCGCCTCCTTGCCGTGGGCAATCTTCGCATCCAGATTGGCACCGTATACGCGTGCGCCGTTTCCGTTGCGGCGCTCCTTGATGACATCCCCTACTTCGTTCTTGCCGATATCTTCGAGCACAAAGACGTGGCGCAGGTCTGTATAGAAACCCTCCACCAGGATGTTTGCCTGCCAGTGACCCAGATGGGCGGTCCAGTCCACCGAACCGCTGTAACTGTTGGAGCGTTCTTCACTCAGGTTATCGGCGAGTTTGATTTGGACTCCCTTGCCGCCTACTGCCGTCACGTGCAAGTCCTCATCGTATGCCTGCGGAGCGCGGAAACCGGTAGAGTAAGTCAAGCGTGCCTGAAAATCATCTGCCGGCTTGTAGAGCAGGTTGACGCGGGGGCTGAAAATAAGCTTGTCTATCAGGTTGTGTTTGTCCAGGCGGGCGCCGACCAGCATGGTCAGTACGTTCATCTTCCACTCATTCTGCACGAAGGCGCTGGCAATGCGGACATCCTGCTCCATGTCACGATGATAGCCGGTCATGATGTCGTGCAGGGAGTTGTTCTGATATTCCAGTCCGCCGGTGAAGGTGGCGGGGGCAAAGAAGCAGTTGTCCATATTGCCCACATACATGCCGCCGGCAACCCAGGTCAGGTCTTTCGTCTTGCCGTAGGCATTCATGTTCTTTTGGGCACCATAGTAGCTGTTGCGGTCGGTGTGCTGGATGGAGGTGTAAGCCGAAATCTTATGCTTGTACTCTTTCCAGAACAAATCATAACTCACGCCTCCGCTATTGATGATATGCTTGGTCTGCTCGGTGATGTCCGTCTCGTGCGGCTGCAAATCGAATTTGTTGCCTCCGCGACGAAGTTCGTTGGTGGTATGGTATTCCAGATTGATGCGGCTGAAATGCGTAGGACGGTAATAGGCGCGGAAGCCGAAAGTATTCATGTTCAGCTTGCCCAGCTCGGAAAAGCCATCGCCATCGCGGTCGTAGGGGTTGCGGTTGCGGTAACTCTCATAAAAGGCAATGCCGTAAGAGTTATCTTTGGCAACCAGCGACACATTGCCACCCATATATTGCTCCCAGGACTTGCCGTCCATATTGGAGAACATGCTCGATACCTGAAAGGAATTGTTGATGGGGTCTTTGGTTATAATATTGATAGTTCCTCCCACAGCATTGGCCCCAAACAAGGCAGAGCCTCCGCCACGCACCACTTCTACCCGTTCAATCATGTTCACGGGGATTTGCTCCAATCCGTACACACCGCTCAATGCACTGATGATGGGACGGCTGTTTATCAATATCTGCGAATACGGACCTTCCAAGCCATTGATGCGCACCTGGGGGAAACCACAGTTCTGGCAGTTGTTCTCCACACGCAAGCCCGATTGGTAGTTCAGTGTCTTGGCAAGGTCGGTGGAGTTGACCATCTCGAACAATTTGGTACTCATCACATTTACAACTACCGGAGCTGCCTTGCGGCTTACCTCGTTGCGGTTGGCGGATACCACCACTTCATCGGTCATGAAACTCTCCTCTTCCATCGGGAAATGTATGACGGCAGTAAAGTCCTTGCTCACCGTCACCTCCTTCTCTTGGGTCTTGTAACCCACTGCCGACACACGGAGCTTGTATTTTCCCGCCGGAAGCTTGCGGAACTCAAATTGTCCTTCTTCATTGGAAACCGTTCCCTGACCACTGCCGATAATCAAAACCGTGGCATACGGTATATTTTCCTCCGTACCTTTCACTATCACATGGCCGGAAATCATATTGCCTTCTTTTATAGGATTTACGGCAAAAGCTACGCTGGCACTTACCACTGCAAGTACCAACGCCAAAATGTATTGTTTCATCAAATTAGCGCTCTAAATAAAAAAAATAATTCAAGTCTGAAAAAAGATAATCATCCGAGATGCCGCACTTCGTTCACTGAAATGCCGGACTTCGAGACTAAAATGCCTGGTATCTACATACAAAAAATCCAGGCGTTTTTAAACCTAATGACTATGAAAAAAGAGCGGGAGGAGCGCGAAGGGAAAGGGTACGTATCACTTCCCCCTTAACAGTAGGTGTTGCCGGTTTGGCTCTGAGCATGGCCAGCAAAGGACGCATCGGGTGCTGAACCTCATACACATCCACCCCGGAAGAGTAGAATGCCGACAAATGCCCGATGACCAGAAGGGAAGTCTGGGAGTGAGAGTGTGTGCCATGAAAAGGGTGCGAGTGCGTTATCATCACCCCATTCACATAATGGACGTGAGTGAACGCGGTGATGCTTGCCTGGTACATGATAAACAGTACCAGCAAGCTCAATGCGCCTATATTTTTTTTCTTCTGCTTCACGTCCAAAAACTTACATTATAGATTCTGAGCCGCAAAGATAGTGAATTATTCTTTAACTTTGCCAAACAAGAACTCATAATCACGCATGGAAGCCGGAGCCACCCATTCTTCGGGAATAAACTTCCACTGATTCAGCGCACGCGGTTCAATCACCTTCTTTCGCTCGATGTACTGCATCAGATAATAGCGTAAGTCCTTATCCGTAGAGTGGATGATGCGCTCCTTCAATTCATCCTGCGAGATGCCGGAACCCTTTGTCAGCAATTCGCCGCCACCGTTTCCGCGATAAGAATTCACCGCTACCTTATACATTTTATCCATATCGAACGGGGTACCGTCTGCCATACTGAGAATGGCTACCTTCTCCCCATCCGGCTTGGTCACATCCACCGTGTAGATAATACCTGCCGCAGAATCGAAGTTGAAGCTGAAATTCTTGAATGAGGCCCTATCCGTAGCACCTTCGCGGCGCTTCTCACGGAAGAGAAGGATATGGTCGTCCGGAGACTTCATCCGATTGGTCCACAAATCATACGACATCTCCAAGGCATCGCGTATCTCCTTCCCCGTCAGACGCATGGTGTAAAGCATATTTTCGTACTTATACAGATTGAACATATCGTTCACAAAAATGTCTCCTTTACGGATTTCCGTATCATAGGACAAAGGAGCCGCAAAAGAAATATCCGCTCCGCTGATTGCCAACTGCAATTCGTGGATAAGGTCTATAAAAGCGGAAGAACCGAAATAGGCAGGACGTGTGGAGATGGTCTCGGTAAAGGAACCTATCTTCTTGGAAACAAAATTCTGCACAGCTTCATTTTCGGGGGCAAAGCGTTGCATGAACTCTTCGCTGACGCCGTAGTCTTGCGTATCGGACAGTATGCCGTCTATCTTCTTGTCTATAACTTTACCATCACGCAGTTTCAAGGTTATATCCACATTACTCACAACGACACCGTTGCTGGCAGGGTCCATCACCAGTACCGAGTCACCGGCTATGTTGCACACCCTCTTGCATTCGCGCGCATGGTCGTGCCCCATCAGGACAATATCGAATCCCGGCACGTTGCACGCCACTTCCACCGAAGCGTTTTCGCGATACTTGCCTCCCATCAGCTGGGCATCCTGGCCGGCATGGAACATACCGATAACCAAATCAGGCTTTTCCTGCTCACGGATAATCTTCATCCATTTGCGGGCAGTCTCCTCCATATCGTCGAAACGCAGCCCTTTCCACAGATTCTCTGAAAGCCATACGGGGATGGCAGGAGTTATCATACCGAGAACCACAATTTTCACTCCGTCACGTTCCAGCACCTCATAGGGTTTGAAATGGGTTTCTCCGGTAGCAGTATCCACAATATTGGCACCCAATATCGGAAAACGGCAGTCACCTGCCCAACGGTCGAAAACGGTACGGCCGGTCTCTACGTCATGGTTACCCATATTGCCGGCATTATACCCCATGAAATTCATCATCTCCGCTGCCAGATGAGGGGCAACGGTATCTATGTAATTATAATAATAGGCTGTGGGCTGTCCCTGCAGAATGTCGCCATTGTCCAAAAGAATCAAGTTTTCGCCATAAGCCACACGTTCCTTTTGCACCAAAGCATGCACACGTGCCAGACTGCCGGTTGCCTCCCGGCGGCGTATAAAGTCGTAGGGATAGTAGTTGCCGTGTATATCACTGGTCTGTACGACTTTCAGTTTCACCTCTCTTTCCTGCGCAGGCAGTATGCTTGTCAGGACAAAAATCCAGATAAAAAAACAACTAAATCTTTTCATTATATATCCTTATTTCTTGTCGGTTCTTATAAGTTCATAGGATGGGTAAACATAAACCGCGCTCCATCCGTATAGGCAGGATCTATCCAAATCTCGCCGCCCCACTTCTCAACGGTCAGCTTACAGATGGACAAGCCCAAGCCGGTTCCCTGCACATATTCGTTCAGCTTCTCGAAACGTTCGAACACCCGTTTCTGTTTGTCCAATGGAATGCCGCAACCAGTGTCAGTCACCGAGAATACTGCAACATTCCCCGCCGTATCCGGCTCCAGCTTCAAGGTTATCGTACCTTCTTTTGTAAACTTGTCCGCATTGGAAAGCAGATTTATCACAACCTGCTGTAAACGCTGCACATCCGTCCGCATCTCCACTACCTCACGTTCACACTCAAATAAGAATTGATTGGTCGACCTGCGTGCCTGGGCCACGGAAGCTACTACCTGCTGGCATATCTGCACTACATTGCAGCTCTCCAAAGAAAGGATGACGCGGTCGGCCTCCAAACGGGACACATCCAATATGTCATTAATCAACCGAAGCAGCAAATCAGAGTTGGTCCTAATAATCTCGAAATAGCCACGCTGTTCTTCTTCCGAGGCTCCTCCGGCAGACAGCACGTCCGAGAAGCCCACAATCGCATTCAATGGAGTACGGATTTCGTGGCTCATATTGGCAAGGAAAGCACTCTTCAGACGGCTGGATTCTTCGGCACGGTCCTTTGCTTCGCGCAAGGCACCCTCGGATACCTCCAGTTCATCCTTCAACTTCTTTGTATGATAATAAAAGTAAAGGGAAACGAACAAACCGCCCAACAGCACCAACAGAACAGCACCGACCGACCAGATATGATACTTGTACTGTTCGTAGAAAGAAGGGGTTACGTTCAGCATCTTTACCGGCTGCGGAAGGCCGGTGATATTCAGTTTCTTTTCCTTCACAAGTTTACCGTCCAGTATGGTCTCATTCGGAATGATTTCCATATGGGTCTCACTATCCTGAGGGGTGGTCAGCAGGCGGTAGGACTGTCTTGCCATCTCCTTGCCCAAAGCACGGTAGGCAGGAACGACACCTGCCACAGCCCAATATCCCAAGCCTACGGAACTGAGCGAGAAAGTGGGCAAAGTGGGAGCTGCTTCCATCATGGCGTAGGTTGCATTCCGCATGAAGTAACCATCGTTCATGTCCACACGCCATGTCCCCATCAATATAGCTGTATTTTCCGGTAACTCATGCAATCTGTCACAAATAGTATATATGGTATTGACGCGTCCGTCCAGCAGAATCAGGTTTAGTTCCGGGAACTTCTGCATCTCCTTCACTACATAGGCCTGCATGGCAACGCCGCCATAACTGTTGTCTGAGACAAAAGCGATATTCTTGGTGCCGGGATACATCTGCTTTATCATATTGATGTTGGCCTCCACATCATACTCATAAACGAAGCCGGCCTTGATAGGCGAACTGGGGAAATCCGTGAAGAAGTCGACAGATTCGGGCATCCAGGTCTTTAAGTCGACCGTATCGCCCGGCAGCAATATGGCATTACGACTGGACAACGCACTTACGACTGGAGTATTGCCGCATATAGAGTCGGGCAAAGATAGATAGGCTGCCCAAGCTTCCTGCCCTATAAGGACGGTCAGCGCCGGACTGTTATCGCCCCGGTATTTGGACAATAGCTCCGCCATCCTCCGTTCCCAAAGGGGAGATTCGGAGAAGCTTTTGCAGTTCATGTTCTCCAATGCGATGGTGTTTGTCCCGCCCAGACGTTGGAACTCCTCCATAAAGTCTGAGATGTTGCCGGAAGTACGGCCAGCATCCGGGTTATAGGAACTGATAATCAGTATCGGATGCTCCCCCGTAATAGAGAACACTGGTAACAGACAGCAGAATAATGCTATGATACATGACGATATGGTACGAAACACATCAGTCATGAAGGTCATAGTCATTAATGCCATAAAGTATGGCGTAGGACTTTGCTAAATTTGCTTTTTCAAATTTAGCCATAAATGTGGTGTCACTCTCGGCATTGGTATCACGATGTTTTGCTTCGTTAAAGTCATAAATATCCTTCAGGCCTACGGGAACGCCCTCCTCATCAAAGAAGATTGTCGCACAGCCCAAGGCATAATCAAATTCATCATTCTCATAGAAAGAAATGGTTTGGGAATAATAGACCTTTCCTTTAATGATTACCTTCTGTGGGCCATGAAACAGCTTCTCGCTTGCCGCACGCGAGGCAACAGCCGCTTTCGCAATCCGCTCAAAGACTTCTGACGACACGGTCATAGTTTGACCTTTTTTTGTAAAATACCAAAGCAGGCATTGTTTTTCAAAATCGCTATTCACTTTTGCCATGAAATGCTTCAATACCTCCTCAAGGTTTTTGCCGAAATGTGTTTGAGCCTCATTTTCGGCTGCTTTCACTAACGTATTGATAAATGTAGTGAGCATTTTATCTAAAATCGATTGACCTTTAGCTTCTTCCATATTTATTGTTTATTAGTTCGTTATAGTTGACAAACTTCGCAATAATAAATGATTTTTCCAAGAATATGGGGTTTATTTTCGTACGACGATTGTTTTTCGTACTTTTGGCATCCATTATAAAAAGAGAGAACCGATGATACAACATTTCCACCGCATGATATCTGCCGCCCTCGGCATATCAGAGAAACAAATAGTACAGACCCTCGGATTGCTGAACGATGGTGCCACCATCCCCTTCATCAGCCGCTACCGAAAAGAAGTGACGGGAGGACTGGACGAAGTGCAGATTGAATCCATAAAGACCCACTACGAAAAGCTGAACGAAATCGCCAAACGTAAAGAAACCATCCTGAACACCATACAGGAACAAGGTAAACTGACCACCGAACTTCAGAAACGTATCGAGGAGACTTGGGACAATACCCTACTGGAGGACATCTACCTCCCCTACAAGCCCAAACGGAAAACACGTGCCGAAGCAGCTCGCCAAAAAGGACTAGAACCCCTCGCCACCTTGCTGATGCTGCAACGTGAACCTCATCCGGAGGAACGCGCCGCCAGTTACGTGAAAGGAGACGTGAAGAACGTGGAAGATGCACTGAAAGGTGCCCGTGACATCATAGCCGAGCATGTTAGCGAAGACGAACGTGCCCGAAACAGCGTGCGCAACGCATTTGCCCGCCAAGGCACACTGACCGCCAAGGTGGTGAAAGGCAAAGAAGAGGAAGCGACCAAATACCGCGACTACTTCGATTGCTCCGAATCGTTGAAGCGATGCAGCTCCCACCGCCTGCTCGCCATCCGGCGTGCCGAAGCGGAAGGCCTGCTGAAAGTCAGCATCAGCCCAGACGATGAGGAGTGCGTGGAACGGCTGGAACGCCAATTCGTGCGGAGCAACAACCCCTGCGGACAGCAAGTGGCGGAAGCCGTGCAGGATTCCTACAAACGCCTATTGAAGCCATCCATAGAGACGGAATTCGCCACGCAAAGTAAGGAACGTGCTGATGAGGAAGCCATCAAGGTATTTGCCGAAAACCTCCGTCAGTTGTTGCTGGCTTCACCACTGGGGCAAAAGCGTGTGATGGGTATAGACCCCGGATTTCGTACGGGTTGTAAAGTTGTGTGCCTCGATGCACAAGGAAATCTGCTCCACAATGAGAACATCTACCCCCACCCTCCGGTCAGCAAGCAGAAAGAGGCATTTGCCAAGCTGCAAATGATGATAGAGTCTTATAAGATAGATGCCGTTGCCATAGGTAACGGAACTGCCAGCCGCGAGACGGAGGAGTTCTTGAAACATCAGCGCTTCAACCGCGACATACAAATATTCATCGTCAGCGAGCAGGGAGCTTCCATCTATTCGGCCTCTAAAATCGCACGGGACGAGTTTCCCGACTACGACGTCACCGTACGCGGTGCTGTGTCCATAGGCAGACGACTGATGGACCCGCTGGCAGAGTTGGTAAAGATTGACCCGAAATCTATTGGTGTGGGGCAATACCAGCATGATGTGGACCAAACCAAGCTGAAAAAATCACTGGACCAGACCGTAGAAAACTGTGTAAACTTGGTAGGTGTCAACCTGAACACCGCAAGCAGCCATCTGCTGACCTACATCTCGGGATTGGGGCCGCAACTGGCACAGAACATTGTGAACTATCGTGCCGAAAACGGTGCCTTCACCTCGCGCAAGGAACTGATGAAAGTACCTCGTATGGGTGCCAAGGCGTTTGAGCAATGTGCCGGCTTCCTACGCATTCCGCAGGCAAAGAATCCGCTGGACAATACTGCCGTACACCCGGAAAGCTATTGCATCGTAGAACAAATGGCAAAGGACTTGGGTTGCAGCGTAGCCGAGCTGATAGCCAACCGGGAGCTGCGTCTGAAGATTAATCCGGAACGCTACCTCTCCCCCACCGTGGGCATGCCGACACTGAAAGACATCCTGCAAGAGCTGGACAAGCCCGGACGTGACCCACGCGGACCGATAAAAATATTTGAATTTGATAAGAACGTGCGCACCATCAGCGACCTGCGCGAAGGCATGGAATTGCCCGGCATCGTAGGAAACATCACCAACTTCGGCGCATTTGTCGATATAGGCATCAAGGAAAACGGACTGGTACACCTCTCCCAACTCGCCGACAGATTCATATCAGACCCTAATGAAGTAGTGTCCATTCATCAACATATACGCGTAAAGGTACTCAGCATAGATATGGACCGGAAACGCATACAGCTGACAATGAAAGGAGTGGAACAGAATTAGTGATTAGGGATTAGTGATTAATGGTTAGTGGTTAATGGTTTCCGTATTAATCATTAATCATTAATCATTAATCCCTAATCACTAATCCCTTATAATAGTGTCTTAAGATAATTACTGTACCAAGCACTAAAAGTAGTGAACACAGAATAGAGCCTTCGAACCCGAAAGTTCCTCCATTTATCAGATTTTCTTCCGGAAAGTGAAGAATCAGCAGATTCTTATTGCTAAATTCATTTCCACTGACTTTATATCCCAAAACAGAACCTTGAATCCAGTTCCAGAACCAATGCAAGGCAATGGGGAAACAGAGGTTACGCGTGTATATATAGGAAGCTCCCAAGAAACAACCCGCCAGCATGATATTCAAAAACGGGACGAAGGCAAAGCTGGGATTGAAAAGATGCATCAACGAAAATAACACCGCAGAGATAAGCAATGCCACAAACTTATTGACGCCTCCATCCAGCATACGCCCTAAAATGAAACCGCGTCCAATAACTTCTTCCGTAACTGCCACTAAAAAATAAAGCAAAAGACTCGACAACAACGAAATGGGAGAAAACAAGACCCCTGCCACTTCCACAGCCCCCAACAATAAAGACAAGCCAAAACCAACTGCATACAAGAACACGACAAACAAAGCTCCGTTCAGCAGGCTTCTACCCCATCCCTTCAAAGACAAGCCCAAGCCCGAAAAAGGAAGCTTCCTAAAGCCCAGCACCATACAAGCGGCAATAAGCCCACTGGCCAACATCAAGACTTCATTCAACATCATTAAATAGACGCTCATCCCACCAGCTTGTGTCTTCAACTCAGGGAAAGCAATCGCAAAAGGTATGGCAAACAAAAACAGAAAAATCATAAAAAGTACAGTAAACAGTACTATATCAACGAATGCCAGCCAAATACGTTTTGTTTTACTCATAGCAACACACTCTTCCTTCACTGTTTCTTCCGTCTCCATTTGTATCTCATTTTGATTAATATCCGACAAAAATAATAATAAAAAGAAAAAACTTCATGTATTCCTGCCGGTTTCTTCTTATATTTGAAAAATCAATCTGGAATCGACAAACATGAAACTAAGAAAAATACTTTTAGCCGTTGCCGGACTGGCGTTAATGCTGAATGCCTCGGCACAAAAATCCAAAAGATACTACGTGGCCAAACCTGGCACCCTGGTGGAACTGATGACAGAAGCGGAAGCCAATGAAATCACCCAACTGACCCTGCAGGGCAAGCTGAATGCCGTAGATTTCAGGCATCTACGGGATGAATTCAAAAACCTGCAACTGCTGGACATTTCCAATGCCTCCATCAGCATGTATGCAGGCAAGAACGGGACTTATCCAAACCGTTTTTATGTATATCCTGCCAATTGCATTCCGGCATATGCCTTCTGCAAGCAAATGGACGACAGTACATTTGTAGGTAAGGAGACGCTGACCAGGATTATCCTTTCCGACAAGACCAAGAACATCGAAGATGCTGCCTTTAAGGGATGCAAAAATCTCAAGATATGCCAGATACGGAAGAAAACGGCTCCCAATCTGTTGTCCGAAGCATTGGCCGATAGCGTTACAGCCATATTTGTTCCATTGGGATGCAGTGACTCCTATCGTACCAAAAAGAAATGGGAGACCTTTGCATTCATTGAAGGAGAACCACTGACAGTAAATGTGCAGATTGGTAAAATGGGCAGCCTTGCCAGCGAACTGTTAAGAGCCGGATTTCAGCCCAAAGACGTTAACTTTCTGACCGTTGAAGGAAAAATGGACGAAGCCGACTTCACATTGATACGCGACTATATGCCCAATCTGGTTTCCATCGACATGACCAACAGTAATGCCACTGCAATTCCCGACTATACTTTCACCCAAAAGAAGTATCTGCTGAACGTACGGCTCCCGCAAGAACTTAGAAGCATCGGACAGCGTGCATTCAGTGGCTGCGGCCGTTTGTGCGGCACGCTGGTGCTTCCTGCCAGTGTAACCGCCATTGAGTACGGAGCATTTATGGGATGCGACAACCTGCGCTATGTGCTTGCCACGGGGAATAAGATTACCACGCTAGGCGACAACCTTTTCGGCGAAAGCCAAGGCAAAATTATATATAAGGAGAAACAATAACTCAGACTATTCCCCGCCTTAATAAGAACAAAGAGACTCTTTTAATAGCAAAAGAAGGTGTGTCAGAATGATAGCTAAAAATCATTCTAACACACCTTCTTCTTTTTTTCAATATCGCACAAGCCTTTATTAAACAAAAAAGATATGAAAGAAGAATCGTTCCATCATGGCAGAAATATCGTTCCACCGTGGTGAAAAAATCGTTCCACCATGGTGGAACGATTTTTTCCTCATGATGGAACGATTTAAAATATGCTTATTTAGTCCTTAGCTTCCGTTATCACTTTGTTGCGTACATACGTGCACGCAACTCCTTGATGTGGTCTGAAGTGATGTATTCGTCATACTCCATCATCTTGTCGATAATACCGTTCGGAGTCAATTCGATGATACGGTTGGCAACCGTCTGAATGAACTCGTGGTCGTGGGATGAGAAAAGGATATTGCCTTTATAGGTCTTTAGATTATTGTTGAATGCCTGGATAGACTCCAAGTCGAGGTGATTGGTAGGTGTATCCAGAATCAAGCAATTGGCATTGCGCAGCTGCATACGTGCAATCATGCAACGCATCTTCTCACCTCCCGACAATACGCTTGCTTTCTTCAGCACCTCCTCGCCGGAGAACAGCATACGTCCCAGGAAGCTCTTCATATAGACTTCATTGCCTTCACCGAACTGGCTCAACCAGTCCACCAGATTCAGGTCTGTATTAAAGAATGCAGTATTGTCCAGCGGCAGGTAAGCGGTGGTGATAGTCACACCCCAGTTGAAAGTACCTGCATCCGGTTTCATATTCTCGTTGATAATCTCGAACAGGGCGGTCATGGCACGCGGGTCGTGCGAAAGGAATACAATCTTGTCTCCCTTCTCTACGTTGAAGTTGACGTCGCGGAACAGCACCGTACCATCTTCCAGCGTTTTCGTCAAACCGGAAACTTCCAGAATCTGATTACCCGGTTCGCGTTCGGGCGTAAAGATGATGCCCGGATACTTACGTGATGACGGCTTGATTTCTTCTACATTCAGTTTCTCCAACATCTTCTTGCGGCTGGTAGTCTGCTTGCTCTTTGCCACATTGGCACTGAATCGGCGGATAAACTCTTCCAGCTCTTTCTTCTTCTCCTCGGCCTTTGCCTTCTGGTTCTGCTGCTGACGGAGCGCCAGCTGGCTGGACTCGTACCAGAAGCTATAGTTACCGGCAAAGAGGTTAATCTTTCCGTAGTCGATGTCCACCGTATGCGTACAAACGGAGTCGAGGAAGTGACGGTCGTGGCTTACCACCAGCACCGTATGCTCAAAGTTGGAGAGGTACTCTTCCAGCCAAGTCACGGTCTCCATATCCAAGTCATTGGTAGGCTCGTCCAGCAGCAAGTTATCAGGATTTCCATAGAGAGCTTGCGCCAGCATGACACGCACCTTTTCTTTGTTGTTCAACTCACCCATCAACAGATAATGCTTGTCTTCCTTGATACCCAAACCACTCAACAAGGCGGCAGCATCGCTTTCGGCATTCCAGCCGTCCAACTCGGCAAATTTCTCTTCCAATTCGGAAACCTTCAGCCCATCCTCGTCTGTGAAATCCTCTTTGGCATACAGCACTTCACGCTGCTTCATGATATCCCACAACACCGTGTGTCCCATCATCACCGTGTCCATCACCGTAAAAGCATCCCACTTAAAGTGGTCCTGGCTCAAAACGGAAAGACGCTCTCCCGGAGCCAGCATGATGGAGCCCGTCGTAGGGTCCAGCTCCCCGGAAATCGTTTTCAGGAAAGTAGATTTTCCGGCGCCGTTGGCACCGATGATACCATAACAGTTACCACTTGTAAACTTCAGGTTTACGTCATTGAACAACACTCTTTTACCAAACTGTACTGAGACATTAGAGACTGTAATCATCTTTATATTTACGATTTATTTATTTACAATTTACTATTTAATACCTATTAGTCTGCGAATTGCGAGTGCAAAGATAGTTATTTTTCCATGAATAGACACAGAGAAGCGCTGTCAATCTGACATAAAAGTATTACCTTTGCAGCGTTTTCGGCAAAAATATCCGTTTTGGCAAAGTTTTTGCTGGAGCACTAATATCGTATTAACTTAAACCCTTAACAGCAATGAAAGCTAAATCATTTTACAAGAATAATAAGCATAACAATATGAATCCGAAAGAAAAAGAAAACAACCAGGAAGAGGAGCTGAAAACTCAAGCTACTCCTAACGAATGTGACGAAGAAACTGTCGGACAAGAAACTTCACAAGAAAACGAAGCTCCCCTGACAGAAGAAGAAAAGCTCGCCCAGGAACTGGAAAAGGCCAATGAACAGATTGAAGAGCAGAAGGACAAATACCTGCGCTTGTCTGCCGAGTTTGACAATTACCGCAAACGTACCATGAAGGAGAAAGCAGAACTCATCCTGAACGGTGGTGAAAAGAGTATCAGCAGTATCCTACCCATTGTGGATGACTTTGAACGCGCCCTCAAAAACATGGAGACAGCCACCGACGTAGCTGCCGTAAAAGAAGGCGTTGAACTTATCTACAACAAATTCATGTCTGTATTGGGACAAAACGGCGTTAAGGTAATAGAGACAAAGGAACAACCGCTCGATACAGACTATCACGAAGCCATCGCCGTGATTCCGGCACCCAATGAAGCATTGAAAGGCAAAATTCTGGACTGTGTACAAACCGGTTACATCCTAAACGACAAAGTGATCCGTCATGCCAAAGTGGTAGTCGGAGAATAACATAAAACTGTATGGAAAAAAGAGATTACTACGAAGTATTGGAAGTCGAAAAGACAGCAACGGTAGAAGAAATAAAGAAAGCCTATCGCAAGAAAGCCATCCAATATCATCCGGACAAGAATCCGGGCGACAAAACAGCCGAAGAGAAATTCAAGGAAGCGGCAGAGGCATACGACGTACTAAGCAATCCGGACAAGCGTGCCCGCTACGATCAGTTCGGTCATGCCGGACTGGGTGGTGCCGCCGGTAATGGTGGTCCGTTCGGCGGCTTCAGTGGAGGCATGTCCATGGACGACATCTTCTCCATGTTCGGTGACATCTTTGGCGGACACAGTGGAGGAGGTTTCGGCGGTTTTGGAGGTTTCGGCGGAGGCGGTGGAGCACAACAACAACGCCGTTACCGTGGTTCGGACCTGCGTGTCAAGGTGAAACTGAACCTCAAGGAAATCTCTACCGGCGTGGAAAAGAAATTCAAACTGAAGAAATACGTGCCTTGTACCCACTGTCATGGTACGGGAGCCGAAGGTGACGGTGGTTCAGAGACCTGCCCGACTTGTAACGGCAGCGGCACGGTAATCCGTAACCAGCAAACCATACTCGGCACCATGCAGACAAGAACCACCTGCCCGACGTGTGGCGGTGAGGGCAAAATCATCAAGAACAAGTGTAAGGAGTGTGCCGGTGAAGGCATTGTATACGGTGAAGAAGTAGTAACCGTAAAAATTCCGAAAGGCGTTGCAGAAGGTATGCAACTCTCTATGGGAGGAAAAGGAAACGCAGGCAAGCACAACGGCGTGCCGGGAGACTTGCTGATTCTTGTAGAGGAAGAACAAGACCCGAACTTGATACGCGATGAAAACGACTTGATTTACAATCTGCTCCTCAGCTTCCCGACAGCAGCCTTGGGTGGTGCGGTAGAAATTCCCACGATTGATGGAAAGGTGAAAGTAAAAATTGACTCAGGTACGCAACCGGGAAAAGTGCTCCGCCTGCGCGGCAAAGGTTTACCCAACGTGAACGGATACGGCACGGGAGATTTGCTGGTAAATGTCAGCGTATACGTACCCGAAACGCTGAACAAGGATGAGAAGAAGGCGCTGGAGGAGATGGAAGAATCGGATAACTTCAAGCCAAATACTTCGATTAAGGAGAAAATATTCAAGAAGTTCAAGAGTCTGTTCGACTGATAAAAAAATAGAGATAATAAAGAAGGCCTCCCAATATGCACTAAAATATCGGGAGGCTTTCCTATTATCTGATTACTGGATTAACAAATAATTCATCCATATACACCGGCGTATCTGCCTCAAAAGCAACTTTGAGATAGCGGGTATTGACATCTATACCTTCAAACAAGACTCCGTCAATCCAGGCATCATGCTTGGCATTCTGGAAGGAAGGAGTGTCTTTAATAGATAATAAACGATACGAGTCTCCATCTAGTGAAGCATATAAATAGACTTTCGAGGGCAGTCTAATACCTCCCGGCCTATAATTTAACATACGCAGTAAAACGTCATGGAGCTCCATTTCCTTTTGCAAATCAACCTGCAGCTCATGATATCCCTTATTAAAGATTATCCAACAACTGTCTCCGGTGTTTTCCTCAGCAATCAAGCCATCCAATAATGCCGATGGAGTCTTTTCGTCCCTTATCATCTCAGGTGTCGCACCATTAGCCAATTTATCAAGGAAAGAAGCTTCAAGCAATTTCCAATATCTCGTACCCCGCTTCCAATCCATATAGTTCTGAAAAGTACAATTGGACCAAATAGGTTGTCCTAACTGAAAAGATGACATCGGATTCTCAATGATGCCACAAAACATGAAAGAAACAATATTCTCCACTCCCGCTGCCGATGCTGCTGCTTGCTGAGAAAGTAAGCGTGAATAGGCAGCCGGAATCAAAGCAGAAGTGCGGTCGTTAAGCTCATCTTCCCACGTAAACGTTTCACAGTTCGCCCATAAGGCAATATTCAGTTTATCATGAATAGTCCGCAGCTTTTGCCAGTTTTCCTTCAAGCGGACCAAAGGAAACTTTTCCCTCACACATCCCACTTCATCTTGATAGGTTATGACATCTACCTTTAGCCTAGACAACCGCCTTTCATATTCCGGATCATCAAAATCAGAATCGACCATGCCATAAGGAGAAATCAGAATTTTCTTATTCGGAGTCAATCTACGCGCCTGCTCTGCCAAAGCATTGACCGCATTCACAGCATGCTCAGAAAGTATAGGACACAAGCAATCCTCAACCGGTAAATACCATCCATAAAGCGCTTTATGTGTCCTATATATGGACGCCAACTCCTTCATCATATCCAATTGCCTTTGCTGAATCACCGGATCGCGTAAATTATCATCCTGGTCTTTAGCCCAGCCAATACTCATAAAAACCTTCATGCCTAGTCGAGCTGCCGCATCCATAATGGCATCCACCGGGCTTTTTCTATTCTCAGAATACGCCCACGGCATTAGTTTTGAAGGATAATAGGCTTCCCCTTCATTAGCTACTGCCATAAAAACTAAATATTCCATCCCCATATCTGATAATTCCTTCACCTTCTGTTCCCACATTCCAGGGTCAGTATTGTCAAAATATTGCAGATTGGTATATTTATTACGTACATCCTGATAAGCTAGATTTATCCATGTACCGGTAATTGGCTTTACTTCGGAAACAATCTTGTCTTTACCTTCTTTTTTTTGTTCGTTCAAATAGTCCAAGTATCCGTTAAACAAATCAATTGTCTCTTTTTCACCTATACAGACAGACATTTCCGGATCATTAAATACACCAGGAAACTGATAACACAAAATAGTCTCAAAATTCTCAAATTGATTTAAGTCTTGAATGATTCCATCTATAGGCCGAGGATATAATGAATTATCCTGGTTGAATAAAAAAGCCTCCAAATCAAACCATAAATGAGCTTTCGCTTCATCACATACTTTTTGTAATAAATTTGCAGCTTCAAGTCCTTTTAAATCTTCTTTAGGCATTCTAGCAAATCCAAATGGACATAATATATCCAGATGCTTCAATAAGTCCGGATAAGTATCCATTCCATTAGGAATATCAAAACTATTGGTAGCCAGCATCATAGGTTTCCCTGGTGCAAAAGTATTACAGTAGGCCTTAAACTCTTTAAAGAAGGTTACAATATCCTCCTTCCTCTTCTTTCTCATCAACGGACTCTTTTCCCAATTATCTAGCCCTCCTCCACTCTCTTCCGAAATATAAAACCCATAAAAGGACTCGTGATGTCCATACTTTTCCCAAAGCTCTTTAGCCACTCGTTTATGCCATTCTAGAGATTCAGTAGTAAAATCAAACCAAGCAAACATGCCAATTCCTAGAAATACATTCATATTTCTCCTATCTGCCTCTGTCAATATAGCCTCAATAGGATCATCAGCCTTGATATCCATCCGTCCCGGATACAGATTTGAAGGATAAAAGGCTTTACCAGTATAATTTGTGACATTTACAGAATGTTTGCCTGCATATTCTTCATTGCGAAAAACCTCCTGAATAACGATAATATTCATATTCAACTTATCCATGGCTCTCACCATCTCGCCCCAATGGCTATCCGTCATTTCCTGAAGTTTTTTGTTCCAATATTTTCCCTCAGTCTCACTCCAGTGATAGATGCCAGTCCAAGCACCAGAAAGTCTCTGAGTAGAACGAATATCGGACTTACAAATTTCAATATCCTTAACTTTCCTATATAGCTTATTTTGACTTTTAACCTTAAAGATTACTCGATTTTGGCCTATCCTCTTTTCTGTATCTACAATAGAACAAACAGTCTTTGACTGACCGGGCAAAAGTTTGAAAGTAGAACGACATATCAGATGTTCATCATCTTCTTTATTCCAATACAATGAAACAATATACATTTGCTCTTGACTGCTCTTATTTACAACTCCTCCACGAATATCAAGATCAACTTGATTCGTTACAATAGCAGGAGGTATCAATGTCAGATGAATCTCATTATCTGCATATAAAGAAATAGGTATAAGCCAGAAAAAGAGCAAAAAACATATAGTTACGAAAATACACATTGCATTCTTATTATATAATAAACAAGGTTAGAATTTTATTTTTTCAATATACGACTCAATTTTCTTATCAATTTAAAGTTATAATCCCTATAACCAACATTCCATGGAGCAATTTCTTCCGTTTCTTCATACTTATTAAGTATCTCTGTTGCCTTTTTCTTTTCATTATTATAAACCAATATACACCACTGAGCTATTTCATTATGTACATGTTTAACTTTCCATTCATTCACAAGACTATCTGCCATGTCAACTTTTCCTAAGTTACGCAATGCCAGCACAACCAAAAGGTTATTTGAGTCAAAATAAGCTTCAGACATATTGCTACTTGCAATTTGAGAGAACAATTTATCTGCTTGCATACTTTGCCCTTGTTCTACATACGCAATAGCTGCCATATAGTCTTCCAAGCGAGTATCTATCAACTCCTCATCAGGCTTTCCTACCCCCAAGTTCTCCGGCCATTCTTGTGTTTTCTCTATCATTGTTAACATTTTGGCATACCTACCATCTTCCCATTCTTTCATAGCTTGATACAGACAAGCCCTGCGATAAATATCACGTCCAATATACGATCCCTCATAAGGAAGTACCTGTAACTTCTTCAGACAATTGAGACTAGCCATATACTGTCCACTCTCACAAAGAGCCATTGCATATTTTAATCCAATATAATAGTTATCTGGATATCTCTTATAAGCATTCCTTCCCACTTTTACAGCCTCTGCCCATTGCTCATGATCAACATAATAATTTAATAAATAGTACTGTGTTCTCCATGATTGATCAAGTTTTTGAGCCATGAGCAAATCGGGCAAACCAGACTTATCCTTTCGCAACTCAGCACGACTTAAATAAAAAGCAGCATAATCAGGAACATCTTTGCAACTATTCAATAAATTTAAAGCACAACATGTATTGCCAACACTCCATTGAATCAGCCCACGATAATAACTTATTTTCCAATTATCAGACAAACCTGCTGCCCATTCCAAAACTTTCAATGTATGGGCACGAAAAGGAAACACCATTTTAGGAGACTTCTTATTAGCCTCATCCAAAAATACCATTGCCCCCTTTTCATCCCCTTTCAAATGATATATATAGGCCTTCTGATACAAAGCTATTGGATAAGTATCTACAAATGATAGAAGTGTAATAGCTTCATCCAGACAGCCAATAGACTCATACCATACAGCCATTTCCATATAAGTCTCGAAAGAGAGCTCATTACAAATAAGAGAACTGAATTCTTCAGCAGTCGAGGCTTCCAATAAATACTCTTCAAATCGAACCCAATGTAGCAATGGCAACTGTTCTGTCATTTTTTCTATTTCACTCAACGCTTTTTCCGCATGATTACTTTTTCTGTAAAGGACAATCAGCAACTGCTTCGCATATAAGTTCATTTGATTATACTCCAAACTTTTTAATGCATATTGCTCAGCTTTTTCCCAATTTTCCTCTCTCATATAAAGTTCACCCAACTGCTCATAAGCAGCCGTACGAAAACCTGGAGAAAATGTTGCCACGGAAAAGCCATCTTTGGCATCTGCCAGATTTCCCATAGCACGACTACATAATCCATACAAATAGTTGGCCTCTCCATGATAAGTATCTAAACTCAACACTCGTTTTACCAATTCACAAGCATCAAGATACATCCCTTTCTTATAATACAATGAAGATAAGCTTACCAATGCCGGAATAAAATATACATCTTTCTCTAGAGCTGCTTTCAAATATTTTTCCGCATTTCCATACATTTTCTGATTTAGCCAGTCTTTACCCTGCATATAAAGCCCATATGTAGAATTCCAGTCAAAATCAGCTGGTAGTTCTTTCGGACGGTTCAGTTCATAATCATTTTTTATCTCTGAATAAACCAATTCCTTATTCCCTATTATAATTCTGAGCTTTCCTTCCGGAATATCAAAAGGCAAAGGTATATTAAAATACTCAGGAGTTAATATTTTAGCTTTTATAGGCATCTTCATCAATAATTGCCTGTCATTGTAAATTTCCATATCGGTACAAATATCTTTCAGAGCAGATAAATGAACTTCAATATTTTTTTCAGAGTGCTCTACATATATAGCGCCTAGCGGACTTGCTTGAGAAAGACCACCGATCTCGGCTATAGGAAACCAATATTCAGTCCATTGGTCTGTCATCTGTGCAGCAAACTCATTATGATTAAATGGTGTAAAACCGCTGGTCACACTTGGCTGATTATACATTCTACCAGATTGTAGTTCCGCATATTGCCCACTATCATCAGTCAATAGTTCTTCCCAGATGGCCCCTTCACGTGAAAAACTCCAAAGATAAAATTTCATCCCCAATTTCTCATCATAATTGGAGTAATGAGCTGAACCATGTTTTTCATTATGCCAATAAATCCCAAAATAATCATTATAATCACCTATTATATGTAAAGATTTAGAAGCACCAAAATTATTATTATCATACCACGAGACATCTCGCCCCTCCTCATCAATCGGATAAGGATGCAAATCTCCCGAATGTCCTATACTATAAGTACCTGGATAATAAAATCTTGTTCCAGTTTTAGTAGCATAACCAGCATTCATCCATTGGTAATAAGGTTGATCAATAGAAGACTGATTAAACCAAGTTGTGTGCGTTGTGAAATAAGCCTTGTCCTTAGGTAAATTAATTTCGACATTCCAGACTGTACGCGTAATCCACTCATAAGAAAATATATGACAACTAACACTACCATCCACATTCTTTTTTGTAAGATAATCTATAGGAGTACTACATGTAGGAGCATGACCAATAATACCAAAATTAAATTCTATACCTCCCGATGTCCAGGGTCCTCTCATTGCCACATCACGAAATTTCACGACTCCATTAGTGTAAACAAATTCTTTATTATTAACTTTGTCTATGGCTCCCCAAATTTTCCCTCCGATTTCTGGAGTTACAGTTAGTTTCACATAATCATTTTCCAAAACAACCATTTTCCACTGCTTCTCCTGCGCTTGCATAGAAAAACCATCAAAGCGGAAATAAGGATAATAAGAATTATTAGGTGTCGCAACTGGAGATGGGTCTGAAAAAGGATAAGTCTTTGCATCACAAGTCCTTTCATAAATTTGTGCATCACTTTGTGCACAAAGACTACCATTAAAACAACACGCAAGAAACATAACAGATAAAAAAGTATTTCTATACATAGCGATCAGTTTTTAAGATATAACTATTTTTTCATACAAGGAAATAAGATATTGGGTTTATGAAAATCTGGTTTAGGCTCATTTATACTCACAGATGAATACCAAATAACCGTATTAGGCGTTGTAAAATCTGCTCTGAAAACTCCCATATAAAACTCTTCTAAATCAATTCCCAATTCCAAAAGTTCTGAAACAGACAGTCTGCCTGCAACGATATACCCTTTTTCATCTTTTATGGAACATATTTCCAGACTCTTAAAATTCCATTCATAATCAAATTTTCTATAATAGCTAGCTGAATAATCCATAACATGCCCGCTAGGATCTATCTCCATACAATAATATTGTCCCATATCTTTTGAAGCCGAAAAAAAGATTTCCACACGATCCTCAGCTTCAACATCAGACTCTTGAACAAACTCACGACACATGATTGGAGTGGCATCTGCTACATTAAAACTAAAATAAAAATATTGTGAAGAAAAGAAACACCTAAATACCGTCTCATCCTCCAAATAATCCCAAGGAGCGAAAAATGGTTTTATAGCCTTAATGGTATACCATCCCTCCCAATTGATCAGAGTCTCTAGCGGAGGGTCTTCTTTCTTCGCGTCTATGGAATAAGGAATAATTGGAGAAGTACAACTATACAGGATCTGAACAAATAAAATTATTCCTAAAAATACAGAAAACTTTCTCATAGTTCTTTTTATGCTTCTTATTTATTGTAGAATTACAAGTAGCATACATTGCTACTCGTAATTCTATTCATTTATCTTATTCCGGTAAACGATAATTCTTCAGACCATCACCATACTCTTGTACAAAATTGACATTCTTATAGGTTTCATAGTATATAGCATCGACATAAACTGCATATGCAATAATATTACGAATACCATAATGTGCATATGTGTTGATATCCGAAAGAAATACATTTTTATTCCAAGGTAATTGTACCGCTGGCTTTTTCCAGTCACTAAATAAAGACACATCCATCCAATATTCCAAAACTTGTGCCGTTTCTTTAGGGAAGACTTTTAAATTAGCCTCTAATGCATCAATATATTCACCATGAGTAATTGTCATTCCATCCCGAATAGCATCACGTTCTCTCAAAGGCTTATCCCAACGACGATTAAAAGGAGCAAATTCCAAAAAAATATCATTCTCTGGTTTTACAATTTCCGGTGCAGGAATAGTACCTTGATAAGCAAGATGTGCCAACTTTGCTTGTGGATTAACTTCTTTCAAAGCCCTTATTATCTGATTCTCTATCAACAAAGCTTGATCACTATCATTGTATTTATCACATAATTTGCAATGGCATCTCTTTCCGCCATCATCTAACCAGTAATAATATTTATTATTACTAGAAGTACATTTTTGGGCGGCAACTTTTGCATTAGCCGCTATTATACTCAAAGCCTCTTCCGATGAAGGACAACAATTAAAATCTGCTGTACGTTGACCGTTCTCATCCATACGGAAATATGCTGGATGCTCCTTGAACAAGTCTCTTGGCAACAAAGTCGCCATCATATGTTCTTGGTATTCAATATCAATAGACTTTTCACGACATTTTGAGACGAACTCCTGGTATTCAGCAGAATATATGTCAGCACCAAAAACACTAAGAGTAGTAATACCTGCATTTTCTGAAAGTTTTAACCAATCCAGAACTTCTGGTTTCTTGACGTCATCCCATGAAAGAATAATCCCTCTTGTTTGAAAAAACACATCGCCTTGAGACTCAGAAGAAGCCTCCCCTTCTTTATCTACATTTGTTTCAGTCTTTGATGAACATGATACTTGACCTAATGCCATAATACCCATCACGAATACTACACTCATTTTAAATATAAAATTCTTTCTCATAATTATCTATTTCAAAATAAAGTCATTTTTATCTTATAATCTAATATTCAATCTCTGTTAATTCCATCCTGGATTCTGAACTAAGTTACGATTTTTATCTATTTCAGACTGAGGAATAGGAAATAAATAATGTTTAGCCTTATCAAATACACGGTTTTGAAATACTGGATAACTATATGTTCCATCTGCATTTACCGTTATCTTATGCACCTTTTTATTATCAACTATTTCTGCAATTTTCCAACGTCTAACATCCCAAAATCTGTGATTTTCAAATGCCAGTTCCACACGCCTTTCTTGTCTGATCTTATTCCTCATCTCATCTTTAGTCAGATTTGCCGGTAAATCAAGTAATTGAGCACGTCTACGAATCTTATTAACTGCATTATAGACTTCTGCTGTTGGGCCTTCTGCTTCATTCAGTGCTTCCGCATAATTAAGATAAAGCTCTGCCAATCGAATAATTGCAAATCTTCGATACGAATTCCCCGATCCAGTCGTCAAATTATGTTGCTCCCATAAATACTTTCTTGTAAAATAATTAACTCGTGGTACACCACCTATATTAATATTATCTAGTCCAGTTGGAGATACAT
Source organism: Bacteroides sp. AF25-38AC (assembly GCF_003602995.1). Lineage (NCBI taxonomy): Bacteria > Pseudomonadati > Bacteroidota > Bacteroidia > Bacteroidales > Bacteroidaceae > Bacteroides > Bacteroides sp. AF25-38AC. The sequence goes on from NZ_QTMD01000004.1 coordinate 184,645, forward strand.
CAACCGCTCTTCCCTGCCATTGAGCCCCATGATAGAGGATACTTACATAAAAACGTGGATCTCTACCTTCAAATGGATGTACTGGATCATATCCAGATTTCAGATTAATAATCTGGTTATCATTCTCATCATAACCTAATACTGGGATCTCGCCTGTTGCAGCCATCTCATAAGAATCTACCATTTCCTGCAAAGGGCCATCTACATACCATCCTCCATATCCTAAAGGAAAACCATACCAATTCCACCAAACACATTCACTTCCACCAGAGTTTTTGCACCAAATGACTTCCGGATTAACCGTTGCAGAAAAAATATCAGCGTAATTATCAGCCAAACGATAACCATTTTGTTCAGCATAATCAATAGCAGCTTTTGCAGTACTTGCAGCCGTTTGCCATTTTGTAATGTCATTTTCTGGATTCCAATACTGACTTGCATAATATAATGTCAGCCTTGAAGCCAAAGCTTTTGCTATCGTTTGAGTAAAACGTCCCAATTGGCTTTCATCATGATTCGCCGGTAACATACTAGCAGCCGTTTCAAGATCTTGAAGAATAAAATCCACTATTTCACTAGCAGAAGCTCGTGTCAAAGTCGTACCAGTAGTTTCTCCTAAATCAATAGGTTTATCAACTATAGGTACACCACCCCACATGGTAAACAGCTGAAAATAGTAAAATGCCCTCAGGCCATAAGCTTCTCCTAACAAACGTTGCTTTCTGTTACTTGTACCGCCGGTAGAAACTTCATCAGGAATCAAATCATAATTACTCATAAAAACATTAGCACGTCTGATACAAGCATAAAAATCAGTCCAAGAACGTTGCATAGGAAATTGAGCCGCATTCCAGTTCCCATTGTTAAAATCATAGGGGGTTTGCGTAACGCCAGCAGTCTGTTGATATCCGATTTCATCTGTACCGCCTCCTAACTTATAGCGTCCTCCCAAATCTTCTGTACAAGTTTGGAAGTCCGGTAAAAATGTATAAGCATTGTTTAAGTATTCTTCAGCAGTTTGTATTTTCTGAAAAACTTCCTCCTCAGTAATACGGTCACTAGGATCTCTATCAAGAAAATCATCACATGAAGCAAATGAAATTAAAATAGAAAATCCGCACATGCTTTTTATAATAAAATTAATAAGTTTCATAATTATACTTTATTTTAATTATAATAATTAGTAATTATAACTCTACGTGTATTCCGATATTAAATACACGCTGTAAAGGATATGCCAATGCAGCACCACCTGCAGACTCCGGATCGCGATCCTTCAACCACATCTTATCCCAAACCGCCAAATTTTGTCCATTCAAATAGATACGTGCTGTAGAAATCCGCAATGAACTCAAAAACTTTTTAGGCAATGTATATCCAATTTCTACATTTCTTAATTTTATATAATCAGTATTTTGTACAAAATGATCTGTTACAACAGTATTATTCGTTGTTGAATGTGCAGCAGGTATACGTGCATTCTTATTTTCAGCAGTCCATCTCTCCAAATTGATTTTGCTACTTGGATATGTATATAAATAAGCAGTTCCACCTGTCGATGCATTCATCAGCATACTAAAATCAAAATTCTTATAGGTCACTCCTAATGATAGTCCACTCATACTACGAGGCACATTATTCACTTTAATAGGTACTCTATCAAACGCATCAATAACTCCATCTTTATTTGTGTCTACATACTTAATATCTCCAGGAACTACTGTACCAAAACTTTGTGTTGGACTATTTCTGATATCCTCTTCATCTTGAAAAAGTCCCGCCGATTTATATCCAAGTACATAACCAATTTCATAACCTCTCAGATCTTGATAATCAAAAGCTGGTATCGGTTCATCATTCTCAAGAACTTTATTACGCGCATAAGTCATTTGCAAATTAGCGAAAATTGACAAATCTTTATTTATACGCTTATTAAAACGAAGCTCTGCCTCAATACCTTTATTCTCTACTTTACCAGAATTCCTAGGAGCAACATTAGTTATACCAACATAATCAGGAACATCTCCAGGAGTAGTCAAAATATTATTTCTTTTTTCCCAGAAGTAATCAAAAGTAAACTGCACAGCATTATCCTTAAATAAGGACAAATCAAAGCCTACGTTACCTTTCGCTGATTTCTCCCAAGTAACAAATTTATTACCAACTCTACTCTCATTATATCCAGCTACTGATTGTGGAGACACTCCAAATTGATAGGTTCCCATAGCAGTTCCACCAGGAGTAAATTCCGTAATATACAGCCAACGTTGTCCACCAATTTTATCATTACCCACAGTTCCATAAGATCCTCTTAATTTAATTAGTTGGATCCATGATGGTAAAGATATAAATTTTTCATCACTCAACACCCATCCTGCAGAAAATGAAGGAAAAAAACCATAACGCTTTTTAGGAGGGAAATTTTCTGAACCGTTATAACCAATATTGGCTTCTAAATAATAACGAGTATCAAAATTGTAAGCAATACGGCTACTGATTCCTTGATAAGCATATGGGAGTTCGGCATTTTGCGAACGTAAGGTTCTATTTCCTAAAAGTTGTGCGCTAATTTGATGTTTCTCCGCAAAAGTTCTATCATAATTAAGACGTACATCCAGATAAGTATAACGCTCCACCCAACGGCTGTCAGTAGTCGATAAGCGAGATTTTACACTATGTGGTTGATAAATAGCTTCACCAGTAGCATCCTTGCCTTTATACCAAAATGAATCAAATGATTGTAATCTTGTCGTATGCTGATAGTTATTGCTTTCAAAGCTAAAATAAACCTGAGCACTCAATCCTTTGGTTATAAAATCTAATTTATGTTTTGCCGACAATGTTCCTGACATCACATTTGTATGCCTGGTGTAATAACCACTCTGAGTAACAATGCCATAAGGGTTCTGCTGAAAAGGAATTTCAAGGGCGCTACCAGCTCCCAATGTTCCATCCGGATTAAATACCGGTTGAGAAGACGGAGAACGCGTTGTAATAACACTAAACACATTAGAAAAATCACTACCAGGTCCAACACGAGTTTCCAGTCGTCCGGCCAAATCAATACGTATATTCAGCATTGAAGTTGCGTCCAAATCAACATTGGAACGAAAATTATATCTATCAAACTTACTTTTTACACCATAATTCTTTTCAAAAATATCCTGATGTTTCAAAAGAGTCCCTTGATTTACATAGCTTCCGGAAATAAAATATCGCAGTTTTCCCAATGCACTTCCTGATATATTGATATTATATTGGCTCTGCATAGAGTTCTTCTTCAAAATTTCATCAAACCAGTTAACGTTAGGATATAAGTAAGGATCTGAACCATTTTTAATAATATCCAATACTTCCGGCGTATAGCGTTCAGTCTGTCCATCATTCATATCCATATCTCTATAATAAAGAGCTTGCTCATAAGAACTCATTGTTTCGGGCAGACGAATAGGTTGCTGAACCGCTTGTTGAACAGTAAAAGAAATAAGCGGTTTTTCACGATCAACTCCTCGTTTAGTAGTCACAACAATAACTCCATTAGCACCTTGTATACCATAAAGAGAGGATGAAGACGCATCCTTCAAAATTGTTACAGACTCAATTTCATTAGCATCTAACTGATTAAAATCTGTTTGAGAACGAGGTAAACCATCTATAACAACTAGCGGGTTTGATGTCCCATATGTACCGACACCACGGATAAATAGAGAAGACGCATCTTCGCCTGGCTGTCCAGAAGTCTGTACAGTAATCAATCCTGGCAATTTACCCGCCAAAGCATTACTAAGATTTGCAACAGGACTCTGTTTTAATTCTTTCGTTTGAATTGTAGATATAGCCCCTGTCACTGAGCGCCGAGTCTGTCTATTATTCATACCTACAACCACTACTTCATCTAGAAATTGCGAGGATTCTTCTAATATAATATCGAAAGAAGTTTGCTGTCCTATCTTTATTTTTTTCTCATCAAAACCAATAAATGAAATACTTATTTCTGCATTTTTCGAAACTGATAATGTGAACTTACCATCAATATCTGTAATAGTACCATTACCCTTTTTATTCAGTTCTACAATGTTGGCACCAATAATTGGTTCCCCTTTGTTATCCTTTACTACTCCAGTTATTTTAATACTTTCTTGCAGAGAGAAATATATACCTTCCGTTTCATTCGCATATGTTTCCCAAACAGAATACGCAAAAGCCTTTTCACCTATTATCCCCAATAATAGGAATATACACAAGGAGATATACTTCCTTGAAAAACAATGTCTAACGATTGTGTTTTTTTTCATGATCTTATAGAAATTAAGTTATACAAATTATATATTACTCTTTAATTGTTCTAAAATCTGCCAGCATTGATATAGCCCTCGTGGAACATGAAAACATCCCTTCCATTTGCCACCTTTCAAAGGCAATAGAACTTCACCTCTACGATTCAAATACCCAAACCACTCTGGATATTCAGTATCTTTGAAATGACTCCATGTATAGTCATGCACTCGCTCAAACCACTCCAAACAATTTTTATCACCCGTCAATTGATATCCCTTTAGCATTGATATCAATGTTTCAATATGAACCCACCATAATTTCTGATCCCATTCCAGTTGCTGTGGAGGACATTTATCACGATCCATGAAATAGACAATCCCACCATACTCCTTATCCCAACCATATTCAGCCATTGTTAAAGTAATATCTTTAGCTTTCTCTATTAATTCTGGACGATTCAATCGTTTACCTAAATCCATTATAAACCACATCGCTTCAATAGCATGTCCTGGAGTCACTTGCCGTCCTTCAAATGAATCAGAAAGTTCCCCACTAGCAAGTACATTTTCTACAATAATACCTCCCAACTCCGGGCGGTAAAAGACCTCCATTACTTCATGAATACAAGTATCAATTGTACTCATTAGAAATTTGTCATCCAGAAGATGCTCTATTTCTAAAGACAGATTACAAAGGATCATAGGCAAGGCAAATCCTTTTAAATTGCGGGTTCCTGGATAAAGTTTATTCCATTTACCTTTAGGATTATCCACCTTTGATAATACAATATCAAAAGTTCTTTTGGCAATATCTGCATACTCTTGATTACCTGTAGCTAAGCTAAGTTGCCCGAAGGCCATCGTAGCAAATGTATAAGAGAAGATATTATAGGGTTCCACCAAAGGAGCCCCCTTCCGGTCCAAAGAAAAATACCAGTTATAATTGCCATCATGACCATGCTTTTTCAAGAATTCACCACCTTGAACTGCACAATCCAGCCACTCTTTCTGCTTTTCCACTTTATTATAAAGCATGGAAAATAACCAAACTTCACGGCCTTGAAGCCAGACAAATTTATCCGTATCGAATACTTCACCTCTACGATTCAAACAAGTGTAATAACCACCCTGCTCAAAGTCTTGCGAGCGATGCAACCAGAAAGGAAGTACATTTTCAAAAAGTTCATTTTTGTACTGCGCTGCTAACTGTTTAAAGTCCATAATTCATATTTTTATAAGGTCGATTATTTTTTCATCCAATAGCGTTCTATTTCTTCCAAAGACTTACCGGTAGTCTCAGGAATCAATTTCCAGACAATCAGAAGATAAGGTATACACATCACAGCAAACAACAAGAATGTCCCAGCGGGGGTAAGATTCTGAAGCATCCATGGTGTCAGTTGTCCTACAAGATAAGTACCTACCCATAAGGAACATCCGGCTAGAGACATTGCCATCCCACGAATACGGATAGGATACATTTCCGAAAGCAGTACAAAAATGACTGCACAAATAGAAATAGCACAACAAAAAACATAAAACAAAAAGAAAAACAACAAGAAGTTATTTGGCAAATTGAGCGTTTCAGCAAAACTAAAATAAAATCCAATTAATAATAATGAAAGTATCATACCAGACACACCATAATACACAAGTTTCTTTCGTCCAACTTTATCTATAATGAAAACTGCAATAACTGTGGTCACAGCATTAACTACACCTACCAGCACTTGACTAAACAGAGCATCTCCACCTGACAGACCTGCTTCTTCAAAAATGGTAGGTCCATAATAAAGTACCGCATTTACTCCCATAAACTGTCCAAGGATAGCAATGGCCGCCCCTATTAATACTGCTTTGAGAATTCCTGGTTGCAACAAAAAACTCCAATCGGATTTAACTTCTGACCGAATGACGGATTTTATTTCTTGCAATTGCTCTGTAGTATCTTGTGGAACAAGATATATTTTCTGAAGAATACTCTTTGCTAAACCATCACGTCCTTTCAATATCAACCAACGTGGACTTTCTGGAATAAAGAAGAGTATAAAGAAAAAGAGTAATGATGGAATACAAGAAAAGCCCAACATGCCTCTCCATACCTCTGAAACAAAAATCAGGTTCAGCCAATCAACACTTAGCACAAGTCCACTCTGAGACAAATGGAGTAATTGTAAATTTGTCAAATATGCACCTAAAAAACCTATAGTAATAGCTAATTGATACAAAGCAACCAACCGTCCCCGATACTGAGCTATTGAAACTTCCGATATGTACAAAGGAGATACAACAGAAACAATTCCAATACCTATACCTCCCAACATACGTGCAAACACCAGTTGTTCCAAAGAGTCACTAAATGCACAGCCAATACCTGATACTGAAAAAAAGACCGCTGCTATCAACATTGTTACTTTCCTTCCCCACATATCGCTCAACTTACCAGCAAACAGTACACCTATAATAGAACCGATCAAGGCACAACCAACAAACCAACCAATCTGGATTTCATCCAATCCAAACTTCACAGTTACTTGAGATATAGTTCCTGAGATGACCGCAGCATCATACCCAAACAAAAAGCCTCCCAAAGCTGCCACGACAGACAAAAATATTAAATAAGAAAAATTTATATTTGACTTCATACCTATTATATATTATTTGATTCCAAAATATTCTTTATATCTGTCATATAAGTGTCCTGCCTGCAGATAAGCAGATTGTGGACTCATAAAATGAGAGAATTCAAAAGTAATAGCTTTATCATAACCTGCACGTTTAGCTGCTTCCAATTTCATACGAAGCTTATCAAACTTAATGGGCAAGAAACGGATAGGCATATCACGATCAAATGTCTCTGCATTAGTCCAGCACTGTATACCATATTTATCTGCTAATTTTTTATTTATAGTAAAGAACGTATCTAACTCATCATAATCTATATGTCCATCCTGAAAGGCACAAGCATCAATAACTTCATGGATACCATAAAAAATTTCGTTCCATTCTTTTTCATGTTCTTCCACAGATATCACATCCGCTTTTGTCAACTGCCCCCCATTTACCATAACAGCCTTTTTCCCATCAATCCAAGGAGATATAAAAGTAGGTAAGCCACCAGAGACATCTTTACACTGCTTACCCATAGTATAAAATGCATTAATAGCTCCCTTAGTTTTCCGGCTAATTTCACCACTTATATACCAACCACCAAAACTTTTATGATGTTTCCCATAACGCTTCCAAACCTCATCAATAACATATTTATTATCTTCCACCTCCCAACTTAACTCCCCCGTATCCCAATAACGCCCAGAATCATACAAACCAAAATAGAAGATCATATCATACTTATCAGCCAAATTCAAAAACATATCCACCAAATCTACAGAAGGCATATAGCAACCTTTCTTGAGCAGATATTCAGAAGGATAAGTAATAAACTTCCTATAACCTGAACGTATTAAAATAACAGTGTCAATCCCCATTCCCTTCATATATTGAAAATCTCGTTCCCATTCCCTTACCCCCCAATTCTGGTGAGGAATATCATGCGAAATCTCATCTAAAAACGTTCCAGTTATTTTCAACCCATTATTTAAGAGAGTATCAGACTTACTTTCCCAAGTATTTTCCAGTACTTGAGATAGCTCTATATTACTATTGGGAATAGCACTCAAAAATGAGGGGACTGTAAATAGTGAAGCTCCAGCTAATACTGACTTTTTTAGAAAATCTCTTCGATTATTTGCTCTCATTTGTTTTAGGTTTTTCTTAGTATTCTTTTATTTATCTGCTACAAATATAGATATATTTATTAAATATGCAATAATTAATAAAAGATTTTATTAATATAAATCCAATAATTAACTTATTTAATTAATATAAAATAAAATATTCTCTCAGAATGATAGAAATTATATCATTTCATAAGGAGATACAACAATTTACAAAATTATTTTAGTATATTTGGCAGAAATACATAAAAGTATCACTATGAACCAAGCGCTATTAAAAGAAATAGAAATGGGAAGCAAGAATGCTCTTCTCAAAAAGAGGATCATTACGCATTATATATACAATGGTAGTTCCACCATTACTGATTTATCCAAAGAGCTGGATTTAAGTGTGCCTACAGTAACCAAATTTATCAGCGAAATGTGCGATGATGGCTATATTAATGATTACGGAAAGTTAGAAACTAGTGGAGGACGTCATCCCAGCCTCTATGGACTCAATCCTGAATCAGGCTATTTTATAGGAGTAGACATCAAAAAGTTTGCCATTAATATTGGACTTATTAATTTCAAGGGTGATATGGTAGAACTGAAAATGAATATCCCATATAAGTTTGAAAATACCCAGGAAGCCTTGGAGAAACTATGTAAACTCATCAGTAATTTTACAAAGAAAGCAGGAATCAATCCAGAAAAGGTATTAAACATTTGTATCAATATATCAGGGCGAGTTAATCCTGAATCAGGTTACAGCTTCAGCATGTTTAACTTTTCCGAACTTCCGTTAGCAGAAGTATTAGCCAAGAAAATCGGATATTCCGTTTGTATAGATAATGACACTCGTGCCATGACTTATGGAGAATATATGCAAGGATGTGTCAAAGGAGAAAAGAATATCATCTTTGTAAATATAAGTTGGGGACTTGGCATTGGAATCATTATAGATGGAAAAGTTTATACCGGTAAATCTGGATTTTCTGGAGAATTCGGACATGTCAATGTATTCGACAATGAGATTCTATGCCACTGTGGCAAAAAAGGATGCTTGGAAACAGAAGCATCCGGTTCTGCTTTGCATCGTATTTTGTTGGAACGTATCAACAACGGAGAATGTTCCATATTATCCAGTCGTATAGCCACTAAAGAAGACCCACTCACACTGGACGAAATTATTGCAGCAGTAAACCAAGAAGATTTACTCTGTATTGAAATTGTGGAAGAAATTGGCCAAAAGTTAGGAAAACAAATTGCAGGATTAATCAATCTATTCAATCCTGAACTGGTAATTATAGGAGGAACACTGTCATTGACTGGGGATTACATTACACAGCCTATAAAAACCGCTGTGAGAAAATATTCTCTGAATCTAGTAAACAAAGATTCGGTTATTATAACTTCCAAACTAAAAGACAAGGCGGGTATTGTAGGGGCATGTATGCTTGCACGAAGCAGGATGTTTGAGAGCTAAAGTTCCAACATCCGCTTCATAAAAGCCTTTATTCCTTCTGCATCAGAAGTCTGAGGAGCCCACGAAGCCAAATCCTCTGAGGGTAGAGGCTGATATGGGCCTTTTTTAATTTCAAAAATAACGGTACCTGACTCCAAGGCAATAATACTATGCCATGTATTAGAAGGAATTTCCAGACCATATTTACCTTCCGAAGGATTGAGGCATACCTTATCTGTTACATTACCGGCATCATCATAAAAAAATGCCAGCAGACTTCCACGCAAAACCAGATAAGTTTCTTCCTTATCTGTATGACGGTGAGGAGGAAGATAAGTTCCCGGTTCCAAAGCATTCAGCAACCGATGAATAGGAGCATCCATAGACGCATGAAAATTATAATTCATACGTAAACGAGAATTCTCCTTAGCATGTGAGGTAACGGTATCCAGCAGTTCTTCTGTAATCAGCTTCATCATAACTTCAGCAATTGGGCAAACTTGGCAGGAAGTTCTGCTTTGCCCGCCTCAATAGACAAACTTTTTCCTTCATTATCTACTAATATAGCAGCCTTCTGCAAGGAAGCCAATGAGGCAACTTCCGACACATTACCGGCAACAAACAAACATCCGGAAAAAAGAGGAGTAATCACCTTCCGGGTATGCCCTTTCCATTTTACAAACACAGCCTGCATCGGGCAATATGTAGTATATCCCGCAGCATTCAAACGCTGCATCAACTTATGTTCAGACTTGGGTGCTGTGTACAATGCATGCCAGCACATCATATCATTATCCGTCATCATATTGTTTGCTTTTTCCATCCCTTTAATAAATCTTTTACAAATAATATCCATCCCACACTGCCGACACCTGCCAAGAACATGAAGCCGATCAAAATCATCAATTTATTGGGCTTTGCAGGCTTCAAAGGTACCGTAGCCGGCTGAACAACCGTATATACCGGTGTAATCTCCTGTACCTTAGCTCTTGCCATCTGCAATTGTTGAGACACTTGTGTATATACTTGATAGGCTAAATTCATTTCATTCTGTAAACGCTCTTGCTCTGCGCGATAACTCAGCAATATTATATTCTGGTTTGCATCTACAAAATTTGCGTATTTCTTCTGGGCAGACTCATAACTGGCCTTTGCTTCTCCATAAAGTTTTTCGGTAAATGCCAAATCATGACGAGCCTTATTAGTCCGATAATCTGTGATGTAGTTCTGCAGGCAATGCATCACGGTATCCGTCAGCGAAGCAGATATCAAAGGATCCTGCATAGTAACAGACAAGGTTGTCACACCTGTCTTTTTGTCTACGGAAACAGAGATACGTTTACTTAAAGCATCTGCAATGGCAGACTCATCTTTAGTAAGACGAAAAGGATCCAGCTTTGCATCCCCCTCTTCCGGTTCATCCTTAAACAAAGACAATGTCCATCCCAACACCTTAAAAGGAGCGGAGAAAATTGCACTCCACCAAGGAGAACGCTGTTCTTCTTTCAAATAAGCATATAAAGTCGTGTCTACTTTTGCTTTCTGATCCTTGACTTTAACATCGAACAGTTCAATCAGAAAAGGAGTAGAACTTACAATATCAGGATAAAGTTCGGGTGACAAAGCATCTTCACCAGAAGAAGTACCCAAATTGATACCCGCCATGGCTGCAAGGGCTCCCATACTTCCGCCACCAGATTTGCCACCACTCTCTGGAGCCAACGTCACACTTGTAGAGTACTCCTTAGGAATACTAAATGCAACAACCAGTCCAACAAGGGCAGCGATACCACACGCCTTAAAAACCAATTTGCGACTAGCCCATACTTTCTGGGCCAGTTCTATCAAATCTATTTCTTGTTCCTCTGGTTGTGGAGAAGTTATGTTTTGTATTCTTTCTTCGCTCATAATTCAAATTACTTAAAGAGATTAACCATAGTCGCAATCATCGCTGCAATAGAAGCTGTCGTACTTCCCATTCCCAGAATTTCAGCAGTAGTCATCTTCTTTTTCTGTTCTTTACTTGGAACAATTATTTCACAACCAGGTTCAATGGCTTTCTTGTTTCCTGCTCTTAAACGAGAAACTGTACCATTCATGTATATTACATAGACCTTGCGTTTCTTGGCGTCATTACCAAAGCCACCAGCCTGGTTGATGTAATATTTCAAGCTTTCACCCTTTTTATATAAAACTGTATTCGGATACATTACAGCACCGTTGATTTTCACTGTACTTACGTACTCCGGAACAAATAATACATCTCCCTCGCGAAGCACCATATCAGCATCTGAACCAGGATTTTTCAAGGCCTCTCCCAGATTTATACCTACAGAATAGGTATCGGACAAATCCAATCTTTTTACAGATATGGAATCTCCGCCTCCCGCTTGCGCCATACGCAGAGCATCTTCCTTACGGCGGAATTCTTCTTCGGTCATCCTACGTATAAGACGCGCTCCTTTTATATAAGCATCGGGAGTTACTCCACCAGCCTTAGCTATCAAGTCACTCAAACGTTCATTCTTTTTCGATAGTGCATAATTACCGCTAAAAAGGACTTCTCCGCCCACCATAACATTCTGTTGTTTAAAATAGGACGGACTCTTACGAACATAAATTTCATCAAAAGGCTCAAGATGGAAATCCTGGCTTCCTTCTCCCACCAATAAGCCATCTTTCAAATCAAAAGAGAAATTCTGGCCTACTGTAGTACTGAAAGATGTACTCTTCGGATCTTTCATGCGCCGTGCAACTTCAACCTTTGTTGTAGCCGCCGCCTCCAACAAGCCACCAGCCTGCAACACCAAATCCTCTACTGTCATTTTATCAGAATAAAGATATGTACCCGGATTGGCAACTTCACCATGAATGGTAAGTGTAGCTTCTTCCTTCAAGTCATGAATACTTGGAATATATAAAATGTCATTCTTCTGCAAAGGAATATCTGCAGCCGTCCCGTTCAGCAAACCTTTCACATCTACTTGTATAACCTCATGCGACAAGTCTTCAAGTTCACGATCGATTATAGCACGGTTTAAGAATGCATCTCCGCGAAGTCCTTCCGCTTTCTTAATCAGCTGCTTCACTGTATTCATCGTACCGTCCAACTGATACAAACCTTCACGATATACAGCACCGCGGATTTCCACACGATTCTCAAAACGCTGTAAAACGGAATCAACCGTTATCTTATCACCGTCATCTACGCGGAATACGGAATAATCCATCTCATCCACATTATAAATTTGATGCTCACGTCCACTTTTACGGATTATACGTAATGCTTTCTTATAAGCATCACCCGTAAAACCACCTGAATACTTCAATAATGTACCTACGGTTTCAGTGGGTTTCATTTCATAAAACATCGGACGTTTTACCTTACCTAATATCTGTACCAGTGACTGGTAAGGATCCACAAGAATTACATCACCATCCTGCAGACGGATGTCATCCTTCATTTTTCCTTTCATAAGTAAATCATAAACATCCAAATCCGCTATTGTATTTCCATTGCGAATCACTTTAATACTGCGCAAACTACCAATCGGGTTCACACCACCTGCACGATATAAAGCATGAAATACGGAAGCAAATGATGAGAGGGTATAAGTTCCGGGCACCACAACTTCACCCATAACGTTTACTTGAATAGAACGTATTTCTCCTAATGTCAGTTTAACTTGGGTAGACGGAACATTTCCGGTTACTCCAGAATATATTCTGGCAAATTCTTGTTTCAAATAATTATTGGCTTCCTTTACAGTTTTGCCACTCAGATAAACCGGTCCTAAATTATTCACAAGAATACTTCCTTCCGGAGAGATTGTTTGTCGAATCGTTGTTTCAGAAGCTCCCCACACATCAATAATCACCTCGTCACCAGGCCCCAGACGATAATTCTCGGGAGTAGCAACATTCACATTGGGTTCGAAAGTCAAATTATCGTTAGTAAAAATATTATGACCATAAATTTGCGAAGTCGGATCCTCTGTTTCCTTCTCTTGAGACAAGGAACGATTATCCATCATTTGTAAAGAATCCCCTGCAACATCCGTTTGTCTGGCAGAATAAGTTTCCGAAGTTGTACGCAGCCCTTTGACTACGCCACTCATTTCACCACGTTGACGAGAACGCTTCTCATCTTGGGTATTGCTCTGCGGACTTCCAGATTTAGAGTTTTCATACTTTTTCTGAATTCTTTCAACTTGTTCCTTTGTCACTCCCCGCCGCATTAATTCAGTAGTAATCTGCTTTTGATTTTTGCCCATCTGCTGAGCGCTTTTTACATACTGAACAACCTGATCATCTGACATCTGCTGAGCAAAAGCTACCCCTGACAAAGTAAATACCAAAAAGAATAGTGTTATTAATCTACGCATAAGATATTCTGATTAATCTTTTGAGTTCTTGTAATAAATATAAATCGGGCACAAAGGTAATATATTATTTTTATAATATACATTTATTCCACCTCTAAGTTTCAGAAAAAGCATTAAAAAACTGTCACTTTCACGTCTTTTCATCGGGTAGAAGAAAGCGGAAAAATTGGCACTATTTTTTTCATTAGTCCAATCAAAATAGCCTTTTTTTCAGTATAACTATGTTGCACCAAGGCCAGCACTTCTTCCCGCACATGTTCATAATCATCAACAGATGCCTTTTCACGCTTTATTTTTTCACCGATTACAGAATCCAAAAGTCCATCCCCAGGCCCTCCCACAATGTACACTTCTCCCCCATCCCCCATGACTCCCACTTCCAGGGTGAGCATACAAGCTTCAGACAAGGTAATCAAACAATGAGTATTCGTCGGATACACCTCACCCAAACGTACTATGAACATATCAGTTTCCCTTGTGTCGCGTTTCAACCTGCAATCAGATGATTGCACATATATTTCCGCCACACGCTTACTATATTCCATAGCATTCTCCGGATGACGTGCATTAGCAGCAGATATCATAACCATACGGGACACTCTATACTTTGCCGCCAGGTCCGCAATATTCACTGTCCCCGATATATTCGTTTGAATTGCCTCCGATACAAAATCATCCATCAGTTGTACATGCTTATACGCAGCAGAATGAAAAACAAGTTGAGGACGTGTTTCTTCAAATATAGCCTCCATACGCGTACGGTTAGCAACATCTGCAACCAATACACGGACCTCCAGATTCTTCCAATGATCAGACAATTCCAACTGTACATCATACAATGGGGATTCTGCCTGATCTACCAGAATCAACTGATAAGGATTCAGTGTAGCCAACTGGCGAACGATTTCCCTTCCTACAGCTCCCGCCGCTCCCGTAACCATTACTCTACGCCCCTCGATATGGGCCGTAATTTTACGCATGTCAACTTGCACCGGTTCTCTACGGAGCCAATCTTCTATTTGAATGTCCTTTATCAGTCCATCGTCCATACAATCGCTTAAGGGAGGAACGGTCATTACATGAATATCATGAGAGAACAGTTTATCCAGCATTCCGGAATTTTCCAAATCCGACACCTTGCTTGGAGAGATAATGATTGTATCCACTTTCTTTTTCTTTAGACGGTCAAACAGCTGCTCATCATTGGGATATACCCTGCATCCCATCGTATGTTTACCTATCATATCAGGTTCGTCCGAAATAAAGCCACGCAGGCGATAATGATTATTACGACTAACTCTCAAGGATTTTGCAACATTGACTCCAGTCCCATGGAATCCATAAATAAAAACATTCACGCAATGACGTGCATCAAAAGCAATAGCTTCATAAAGCATCTTCACAGCAATGCGCATACAAGCCATCAGAGAGAAGGTGAACATATATGCCATAAACAGAATGCTGTTCGGCAAAGTTTCTCCAAGCCCCGAAACAGACCAACAGTAATTCCCTAAAAACAGTACAGCATAGCTTATCGTAAGACTCCAAAACACACGATAAATATCCACAAAAGAGGAAAAACGGATAACACCCACATAAGTACGGAGAATATGAAAGAAACAGACATTACACAAGACAGCCAAAATGGTCAGCCATACATACAAAGAAATTTCATAAGATACGGACGAAAGCCTATATTGCAAAAAACATGCAGAAAGCATGGAAATCACAACGATAATTACATCTACCAACAACACCGTCCATTTGGACGCTATGCGTGAAGAAAGATATTTATAATAGATTCTTAAATTCATAATCAGTATCAGACTTATTTGCTATAGGACCTACGACAAAGATGCTTCTTTTCGTTTTATTATCCAATTTTTATGGCAATAAAGTTCAGGACATTCAAATAGAAAATTATCCCACTAAAATATTTCTAAAAAAAACAGAGATTCTTTTTGCCTTTTCAAATAAAGATGTACCTTTGCACCCCGTAAACAAAAGCTTATTGCCGCTATAGCTCAGTTGGTAGAGCAACGCATTCGTAACGCGTAGGTCGCCAGTTCAAGTCTGGCTAGCGGCTCGATATTCAAGCACTGATTATCTGGAATAATCAGTGCTTTTTCTTTTCAAGAATCGTTAGAATAAAAAAACGCTCTTCTACCAATATATTTGCATAAAACACAATGCCCTTCCAAACAATTTAATCCATAGCCGCATAATTATCCCAAAGCAAGTAAAGCAAGTTTAAAACAGCACCATCTGATTACAATGATAACTTGAAACATATAGGCACATTATTAAAAACATAATACACCTTATATTATACATAGTAATTCCCAATATTTGCGGCAACTTTTCAATAACCCGATTTTTCAATCTTAAATAAAGGATTGAGGTGATTGAAGAACACAAGCCAAAATCAAAAGGCTACCATAGATTCCTATAACATACTATAAAAAAATGAAAAGAATCAAGTTATTTACAGCGGCTTTGCTGCTGGCGGCTATATCCGCAGGAAACGATGTGTGGGCGCTTTCCGATTCAAGAAAGAAAGACACGCGTCCGGTAAAATCACCCCAATTCTTCAGTGGAAACGCCAACCCGCTGTTGGATTTCATTTTTGTGGCCGACCCGACATCGGTGGAATACAACGGAAGGCTCTATGTGTATGGAACCAATGACACCCAGCAACTGGACAGTGTGGGAAAAGACGGCAAAAACACATACCAATACATCCATTCACTGGTCATGCTGTCCACCGATGACATGGTAAACTGGACTTATCACGGACTGATTGAGGTAAAGGTCCTTTCGCCATGGGGTATAGCCTCATGGGCACCATCCATCGTATCGCGAGTGGAATCGGACGGTAAGACGTATGCTGGTGAACCAGTTCACCCAAGGATTAGGCCACTGCAGGGCTCCTTTCGACCCGGGTGCCGTGATAGATGACGAAGGTACAGGATGGGTTGTCATTCGGCGGAGGCGGAAAGGGGGAAGTCGGCACCGACTACATGCCCGAAGATGCCCGCATTGTCCGCTTGGGCAAAGACCTGATTAGTCTGGACAGCGAGATAGTAGAGATAAAAGCTCCCTATCGTACATGACTTCGCACACGCCGCTCGACACCGACAACTGGCAGTATGTGGACAACTATTTCAAGAATCCCGGAGACTATTCATATGATAAGCACTACGCATTCGACCATCACTACAGATTCTCTCTGAAAAAAGCATGCTCCGACTATGTAGTTTCCAATAAAAAATGTATCTTGCGGAGATTTATTAAATACGATATGAACATGAAACCCTATCTAATCCCCTTCTTTGCAACTGTTGCACTGACCGCAACCGCTCAACAAAAAAACGAGATTACCAGCGTCCTCGAAATACTGGATGTAACTAACGGTAACCGGACCGTCGTAAAAGAATTTCCCTACCGGATTGAAGCTCCCAATTGGACGCCCGACGGGCAATGGCTGCTATACAACAACGACGGAAAGCTTTACCGCCTTTCCCCCACCTCGCCTGCCGAACCGGAACTGATAAACACCGGATTTGCCCAAAACTGCAACAACGACCACGTCCTCTCGGCCGACGGACAGCAGATAGCCATCAGCCACGGGACAAAAGAAGACTATAAATCGCGCATTTATACACTTCCCATCACGGGCGGCACTCCCCGTTTAATAACACCTATGGCTCCCAGCTACCTCCACGGCTGGAGCCCCGACGGCAAAGAGCTTGCCTATTGCGCCGAACGAAACGGCAACTATGACGTCTATACCATCCCGGCGGAAGGAGGTGAAGAAACCCGCCTGACCACTGCCGAAGGTCTGGATGACGGACCGGAATATTCCCCCTGCGGACAATACATCTGGTTCAATTCCGTACGCACCGGACTCATGCAAGTCTGGCACATGAAGGCAGACGGCTCCGAACAGACCCAGATGACCTTTGACGAAACCCGTAACTCCTGGTTCCCCCACATCTCCCCTGACGGAAAATCCGTTGTATTCATCACCTACTACAAAGGTGACCTGGAACCGGGAGAGCACCTGGCAAACAAGAACGTAGAGCTGCGCCTAATGCCCGCAAACGGTGGAGAACCCAAGACATTGTTAAAGCTTTTCGGTGGACAAGGCACCATCAATGTCAACTCATGGGCACCGGACAGCAAACGCATAGCCTTTGTCAGCTATCGAATTAACTGATATGACTTGAGGATTTTCACTCCATTTTTACTAACTTTGCCCGACTAAAGATGCAGTAAAACAAAATGGAAAAGAAAAAGAAGAGAATTATTATCGGAACATTCGTCGCACTGATTCTTATTGGAGCAGCTTGTGCAGGAACGGTATACTACTATCTGTTTGCCCCGCAATTCCATCCGCAAAGGACAGTCTATATCTATATAGACCGCGACGACACCGCCGACTCCATATATAATAAGGTGAAACAACAAGGCCATCCCCGAAGCTTCACCGGCTTCCGCTGGATGGCCCAATACAAGAAATATTCCGAAAACATACACACCGGACGCTACGCCATCCGGCCGGAGGAAAATGTATATCACGTATTCAGCCGTCTGTACCGCGGATATCAAGAACCTATGAACCTTACCGTCGGCAGCGTACGCACACTGGACCGGCTGGCACGCAGCGTAGGTAAACAGCTCATGATAGACTCCGCCGAAATAGCCGGATTGATGAACGACTCCGCATTCCAACAAAAACTGGGATACAACAAAGAGACCCTGCCCTGCCTCTTCATCCCCGAAACCTACCAAGTCTATTGGGACATGAGTGCAGAAGAGTTCTTCGAAAGAATGCAAAAAGAGCACCAGAAGTTCTGGAACCAGGAACGCTTAGACAAAGCCACCGCCATCGGAATGACCCTGACGGAAGTCTGCACCCTCGCCTCCATCGTTGAGGAAGAGACAAACAACAATCCCGAAAAACCAATGGTGGCAGGGCTCTACATCAACCGCCTGCACACCGGCATGCCCCTGCAAGCCGACCCTACCATCAAATTTGCCTTGCAGGACTTCGGCTTGCGGAGAATTACGAATGCCCATCTGGCAGTAGAATCCCCCTACAATACCTATCTCAACACCGGACTACCTCCCGGCCCCATACGCATCCCCTCACCCATCGGGCTGGATGCTGTGCTGAACCATACGAAACACAACTACCTCTACATGTGTGCCAAAGAGGACTTCTCGGGCACCCATAACTTTGCATCCAATTATGCCGAGCACATGAAAAATGCAAGAAAATATTGGAATGCATTAAACGAAAGAAAGATTTTCAAGTAATCTGCTGATAAAATAAAAGCAAAATCCTATATTTGCGTCAAATATTAATCCATGACTAACACTTAAATATTCAGATATGAGCAAGCAACTCTTACTTGGCGATGAAGCCATTGCACAAGCTGCATTAGATGCCGGACTTTCGGGTGTATATGCCTATCCCGGCACTCCTTCTACGGAAATCACCGAATATATTCAGATGGCACCGATTACTGCCGAAAAGAATATCCATAACCGCTGGTGCTCTAACGAGAAAACTGCGATGGAAGCTGCCCTGGGCATGTCCTTTGCAGGTAAGCGTTCATTGGTGTGCATGAAGCACGTGGGTATGAACGTAGCTGCCGACTGTTTCATCAACTCTGCCATTACCGGCATAAAAGGTGGTCTGATAGTCATTGCTGCCGACGACCCCAGCATGCACTCCTCACAAAACGAGCAAGACAGCCGCTTCTATGGCGACTTCTCCCTCATCCCGATGTACGAACCAAGCAACCAGCAGGAAGCATACGACATGGTGTACAACGGATTCAACTTCTCCGAACAGACCGGCGAACCCATCCTGATGCGCATGGTTACGCGCCTGGCACACTCCCGTTCCGGCGTAGAGCGCAAGGAGCAACAACCGCAGAATGAGATTTCCTTCAGCGAAGACCCGCGTCAGTTCATCCTCCTGCCGGGTAATGCACGCAAACGTTACAAAGCATTGCTGCAACGCCAGGACGAATTTATCAAAGCTTCTGAAAACTCCGCTTACAACAAATATACCGACGGCCCCAACAAAAAGCTGGGTATCGTGGCATGCGGCATCGGCTACAACTACCTGATGGAGAACTATCCCGAAGGTTGCGAATATCCGGTACTGAAAATCGGACAATACCCGTTGCCCAAGAAACAGCTGATGCAGCTGGTAGAAGCATGTGACGAGATTCTGGTACTGGAAGACGGACAACCGTTCGTAGAAAAACAGCTAAAAGGCTATCTGGGCATCGGCATCAAAGTAAAAGGCCGTTTGGACGGCACTCTTTCACAAGACGGAGAGCTGAACCCGGACAGCGTGGCACGTGCCGTAGGCAAGGAGAACAAGGCTGAATTCAGCGTTCCTTCTTTGGTAGAGATGCGCCCGCCCGCTTTGTGCGAGGGTTGCGGCCATCGCGACATGTACACGGTGCTGACCCAAGTATTGAAAGAAGAATATCCCACTTATAAGGTGTTCAGCGACATTGGTTGCTACACGCTGGGAGCCAATGCCCCATTCAACGCCATTAACTCTTGCGTGGATATGGGCGCCTCCATCACCATGGCGAAGGGTGCTTCGGATGCCGGCCTGCATCCTGCCGTAGCCGTCATCGGCGACTCCACCTTCACCCACTCGGGCATGACGGGACTGCTGGATTGCGTCAACGAAAACGCCGACGTCACCATCGTCATCTCCGACAACGAAACCACCGCCATGACCGGAGGACAAGACTCTGCCGGCACCGGACGTCTGGAAGCCATCTGCGCCGGCATCGGTGTAGCTCCCGAACACATCCGCGTCGTAGTGCCCTTGAAGAAGAACTACGAAGAGATGAAGCAAATCATCCGGGAAGAAATCGAGCACCACGGCGTATCCGTCATCATCCCCCGCAGAGAATGCATCCAAACATTAGCACGCAAAAAAAGAAACAAGTAAAGCCATGAAAAAAGACATCATACTTTCCGGCGTAGGAGGACAAGGTATCCTCTCCATCGCCACCGTAATCGGCAAAGCAGCCCTCAAGGACGGACTCTACATGAAGCAGGCAGAAGTACACGGCATGAGCCAGCGAGGCGGCGACGTGCAGTCCAACCTGCGCATCAGCGACCAACCCATCGCTTCGGACCTCATTCCCACAGGAAAATGCGACCTCATCATCTCCCTGGAACCGATGGAAGCACTGCGCTACCTCCCCTACCTCAGCCCCGAAGGTTGGCTGGTGACCAATGAAGCCCCCTTCATCAACATTCCCAACTATCCGGCAGAAGAAGACATCAAGGCCGAAATCAACAAGCTGCCGCATAAAATCATGCTGAACGTAAACGAAGTGGCAAAAGAAGTCGGCTCTCCCCGCGTAGCGAACATCGTACTGCTGGGCGCCACCATCCCCTTCCTCGGCATCGACTACGCAAAGGTGCAAGACAGCATCCGCGAAATCTTCCAACGCAAGGGCGACGCCATTGTAGAGCTGAACCTCAAAGCGTTGGCTGCCGGCAAAGAGATTGCTGAAAAACTGATGTAAACTATAATTGACTCTAAATTTCAACATACCATGAATAACAAATACTGGGAAGAAGAGATTGAAACGATGCCCCGTGAGCAGTTGCGCGAACTGCAACTGCAACGGTTAAAAAAGACTGTCAGCATTGCCGCCAACTCTCCTTATTATAAAAAGGTATTCCAAGAGCATGGCATCACTGCCGACAGCATCCGGTCTATAGAAGACATACGTAAGATACCGTTTACTACCAAGGCCGATATGCGCGCCAATTATCCTTTTGGATTAGTAGCAGGCGATATGCGTGAGGACGGAGTACGTATCCATTCTTCCAGTGGCACTACGGGCACGCCGACGGTCATCGTACACTCCCAACACGATTTGGACTCTTGGGCTAACTTAGTGGCACGCTGCCTCTATATGGTAGGTATCCGTAAGACGGATGTTTTCCAAAATAGCTCCGGTTACGGCATGTTCACCGGAGGACTGGGCTTTCAGTATGGAGCCGAACGTCTGGGTGCGCTGACTGTTCCTGCCGCTGCCGGAAACAGCAAGCGTCAGATAAAGTTCATCACCGACTTCAAGACCACTGCTCTGCATGCCATTCCCAGCTATGCCATCCGCTTGGCAGAGGTATTCCAGGAAGAAGGGATGGACCCCGCCGGCACAAGTCTGAAAACGCTTGTTATCGGTGCCGAACCCCACACAGACGAGCAACGCAGAAAGATTGAACGCATGCTTGGCGTCAAAGCCTATAACAGCTTTGGTATGACTGAAATGAACGGTCCCGGCGTAGCCTTCGAGTGCACCGAACAAGACGGCATGCACTTCTGGGAAGATTGCTACCTGGTCGAAATCATTAACCCGGAAACCGGCGAACCCGTACCGGAAGGTGAAATCGGCGAACTGGTACTGACAACGCTGGACAGAGAGATGATGCCCCTCATCCGCTACCGTACACGCGACCTTACCCGCATCCTGCCCGGCAAGTGCCCTTGCGGACGTACCCACATCCGTATAGACCGCATCAAAGGCCGTAGCGACGATATGTTCATCATCAAGGGAGTCAATATCTTCCCCATGCAGGTGGAAAAGGTGCTGGTACAATTCCCCGAATTGGGCAGCAATTACCTCATCACGCTCGAAACGGTCAATAACCAGGATGAGATGATTGTGGAAGTTGAACTTAGCGACCTCTCTACTGACAATTACATCGAGCTACAAAAGATTAGCAAAGCCATTACCCGCCAGCTGAAAGACGAGATTCTGGTAACTCCGAAGTTACGGTTGGTAAAGAAAGGTTCCTTGCCGCAGAGCGAAGGAAAAGCCGTCAGGGTAAAAGACTTACGGGACAACAAATAAACTTAAAAAAACTCTTTTCAAAACAGACCATCTGTTCACCCGATACAGATGGTCTGTCTTGTATAAACACATCATCTATCTTCCCTTGACACATCATCTGTTTCAGCATCACGTATCATCGTTTCACAATCACCCACATCCGCATAAAACGAAAGAGGAACGGTTATCCAAACAGATTACCGTTCCTCTTTTATAGAAAGCCGCACCGATGATGTGATGAAACTCCGTATGACATGATTTGAGTGCTCCTCCTCTTTGTAATCCACCGACTCAAGAGTTACCCCGAAGGGCGTGGCCCGCCATTGAGAAGCGAAGCTTGTCTCGGTATTTCATAAAAATTGATGAGTTTCCCGATCCAATCAATGCGGCTATTTTTTCTATAACAAAGGTAATGAGTTTCTATGAAAGAAACAAGTAAAAGCAGTAAATTGTTTCAAGTCCTTTTCAAGTTTTAACCCCTCCCCGGAGTATCAGAAAACAAAAAGTGCTGACTACCAAAAGAGTAATCAGCACCTCGTAATTTATCTGCTAACTGTTTTTATGCAGCCTTTGCTTTAGCAACGATAGCCTTGAAAGCTTCCGGATGGTTCATCGCTAAATCAGCCAACACTTTGCGGTTGATTTCGATACCAGCTTTGTGCAAAGCGCCCATCAGCTTAGAGTAAGACATACCTTCCAGACGAGCGGCAGCGTTGATACGCTGAATCCACAAAGCACGGAAGTTTCTCTTCTTGTTCTTACGGTCACGGAACGCATAGGTCAAACCTTTTTCCCAAGTATTCTTGGCAACGGTCCAAACGTTCTTTCTTGCACCAAAGTAACCTCTGGTCAATTTCAAAATTTTCTTTCTTCTTGCTTTAGAAGCAACATGATTTACTGATCTTGGCATAGTTTTACTTGTTTTTGAATGTTAGCGCCGTTACTTCACGCAGCGGACTTAAAGCTAATGCATTCGGTTAATAACTTTAATACTTTTGTACGCTTTTCAATTACTTCATTGCTAAGAGCTCTTTCACCTGGCTTACATCTGTTGTACTAACAAGTGTAGAGTAGCACAAGTTTCTTTTCTGCTTCTTAGTTTTCTTAGTCAGGATGTGACTATGAAAAGCGTGCTTTCTTTTGATTTTACCTGTTCCGGTAAGAGTAAATCTCTTTTTAGAACCGGAGTTAGTCTTCATCTTTGGCATCTTTTTTAAACTTTTTAATTATTAAATTATATGGCAACGCACTATACCTATGGCGTTACTCACTTCTTTATTCTTCTTCGGTTTCAGCCGACGCAGCCTTTGGCGCATCTTCTGCAGGCTTGGGAGCCGCGCTCTTCTTAGGTGCCGCCACTTTCTTCGGAGAGAGCTGGATTGTCATTCTCTTTCCTTCCAAAACCGGCATTTGGTCTACCTTCGCATAGTCTTCCAAATCATTGGCAAAACGGAGCAGCAACACTTCACCTTGCTCTTTGAACAAGATGGAACGTCCTTTAAAGAATACGTAGGCCTTCACCTTGTCACCATCTTCCAAAAAGCCTTTAGCATGCTTCAACTTGAAGTTATAGTCATGATCATCTGTCTGAGGTCCAAAACGTATTTCCTTCACGTTCACTTTTACCTGCTTTGCCTTTTGCTCTTTCTGACGCTTCTTTAACTGATAAAGAAATTTAGAATAATCAATAATACGACAAACAGGGGGTTGTGCATTTGGAGAAATCTCCACGAGATCCGCTTCATGTTCTTCAGCAAGTCTTAAAGCCTGCGCTATCGGATACACTTTTGGTTCTACTTCATCGCCCACTATGCGGACTTCTTTGGCCCGGATTTGTTCGTTAATCCGATGTTGCCCTTTTAAGCTGTCATTCTTCATTAAATAACGTTTACTTCCAGTTTGTTTCTTATTTACTATTCCCAAATTAATGTTTTTGTTAAGTAAAAGCGAACTTTAGAACATCTAATATATGCTATGCTTCTACAATTGGGCGCAAAGTTACCATTTATTTATCATATTCTGAACTTCTTCGTTCATTTTTTTGGCAAATTCTTCAAATTTCATGGTTCCTTTATCACCTTCTCCCTGCTTGCGGACAGCAACTTCCTTGTTTTCAGCCTCCTTTTCACCTACAACCAGCATGTACGGAATACGCTTCATCTCATTGTCACGAATCTTACGACCAATCTTTTCATTGCGCTCATCCACAATGGCACGGATGTCATATCGCTTCAAGTATTGTTTCACTTCATGCGCATAGTCGTTGAACTTCTCGCTGATAGGCAGGATGGCAACCTGGTCAGGAGTCAGCCACAACGGGAACTTACCGGCCGTATGCTCAATAAGCACAGCCACGAAGCGTTCCATGGAGCCGAACGGAGCACGGTGAACCATTACGGGACGGTGCTTCTGATTGTCAGCACCGGTATATTCCAGCTGGAAACGTTCCGGCAGGTTGTAGTCCACCTGGATGGTACCCAGCTGCCAACGGCGACCGATGGCATCCTTCACCATGAAGTCCAGTTTAGGACCATAGAAAGCGGCTTCTCCATATTCTATTTTTGCCTTCAGCCCCTTTTCTTCACAAGCTTCGATGATGGCTCGTTCTGCTTTTTCCCAGTTCTCGTCGCTACCGATGTATTTTTCGCGGTTCACCTTGTCACGCAAGGAAATCTGTGCCTCGAAGTTCTCGAAGTCCATAGATTCGAACACGATGGAGATAATGTCCATGACACGGAGGAACTCATCCTTCACCTGGTCCGGACGGCAGAAGATATGCGCATCATCCTGCGTAAAGCTACGTACACGTGTCAGACCGTGCAACTCGCCACTCTGCTCGTAACGGCAAACCGTACCGAACTCTGCCAAACGCAAAGGCAGGTCTTTGTAAGAACGGGGTGAGTTCTTGTAAATCATACAGTGGTGAGGGCAGTTCATCGGTTTCAAGAAGTACTCTTCCCCTTCTTCCGGCGTATGTATGGGCTGGAAGGAGTCCTTACCATATTTTGCATAGTGTCCGGAAGTGATGTAAAGCAATTTGTTGCCGATGGGTGGACACATTACTTCCTGATAATCGTAACGGGCCTGGATGCGGCGCAAGAAATCCTGCAAGCGGATACGCAGTGCAGTACCTTTGGGAAGCCACATCGGCAATCCCTTACCTACGGTGTCAGAGAACATGAACAAGTCCATCTCCTTACCGATTTTACGGTGGTCGCGCTTCTTGGCTTCTTCCAGCAGAACAAGATACTCATCCAGCATCTTCTTCTTCGGAAAGGTGATACCATAGATACGGGTCATCATCTTACGGTCTTCTTGTCCACGCCAATAAGCACCGGCAACGGAAGTCAGCTTAATAGCCTTGATAGGAGCTGTGGTCATCAAGTGAGGGCCACGGCACAAGTCGGTAAATGCACCCTGCGTATAAGTTGTGATGTGGCCATCTTCCAATTCGGAAATCAGCTCGCATTTATAAGTTTCTCCACGGTCACCGAACATTTTCAAAGCATCCGCCTTGGCAATGTCTTGTCTGACAACCGCTTCTTTCTTAGCCACCAGTTCAGCCATCTTTTTCTCAATGGCTGGCAGGTCAGCTTCCTTGATAGTCGTTTCACCTGGGTCCACATCATAGTAGAAACCGTTTTCGATAGCAGGACCTATACCGAACTGGATGCCCGGATAGAGTTCCTGCAAAGCTTCGGCCAGCAAGTGGGCACTGGTATGCCAAAAGGCATGCTTACCCTGCTCATCCTCCCATTTATAAAGAACCACTTCAGCGTCTTGCATGATAGGACGCCCCAAATCATAAATTTCTCCGTTCACGCCACAAGCCAGCACGTCTTGTGCCAATCGCGAACTGATGCTTTCTGCAATCTGCAGTCCCGTTACTCCTTCGTTATATTCACGAACAGAGCCGTCTGGAAATGTTATCTTTATCATAGTTTATATGTATATTTCATTTTTCAGAACGCAAAAATAGCTAATTCTTTTTGATATTCTATTTTTTAGCAAAAAAATGTTATTCCCGTGTATCTGTAAACCTCTTTATGATATTATAGGCCGAGACAATGCCCAACTCTCCGGCTTTACTCAAATCGGCAATACCTTGTTTGTTATTCCCCAGGAAGATGTGCGTCAACCCACGGTTAAAGTATGCTTCGGCAAAATCGGGACTCAGCTCAATCGCCTTGTCATAATCCGCCAAGGCGGCACGGTAATCCTTCAGTAACGAAGACACATTGCCACGGTTATAATAGCCATAGACAAAATCAGGAGCCAATAGAATAACGTGATCCAGGTCATTCTTCACAACTTCATAATCGATGGCTGTCACTTCAGGCTTCTTCATTTCCGTTGTACCCGAAGTGGCACCTTCACTCATTGTGGCTTCGGCCTTTTTATATTCCAGTTGCTTATAACGCACCAAAGCACGCATAAAGTATGCCGGAAAGAAAGTGTCGTCCAACAAGATACTCTTTGTAAAGTCATCTATGGAACTGGCAAAATCCTGAACCAGATAGAAGTCCAGACCTCTCATGAAACGTTTCTTGGCGTTCTTCTCGTCAGCCACCACATCAGACGTATGAGCGTCTATCAAAGCAAAGTGGAAGCGTACTTGTTCCTCCGTCAGCGGAGCTTCCATATTGGTGATGCGCAGTGGCTTCGGGAACAGTTTCGAATGGTTCAGTTCCTCAATATACTTATGATAATGTACGATACGCTTCACATCGCTCAGTTTCTCATAATAAGTCAAAGCATACATCGGCTCGAGCTTGATGGTCACATTCCGGTCTTGTACACGTCCGCGATAATCGCTCTTATAACGCTGGTCAACTTCCGAATCGTCCGCTATTACAATTTTCCGATAATTTTCCATATTCTTGTCGGATTTCTTACGGGTCTTCCCGCCATCTCCATTGGAGTTCCCCGAAGAATTATCCGCAACATCCTTACTGTCGCCACCTTCCTTTTTGTCACCGGAAGAAACACCGTTACGCTTGTCTATCTGCATCTTCATGATTTTGAACTCATCCTGCTCGGCTCCTTTACAGTCGCCAATCTTTTTACGGGCTTCGGCACGCTGATAATAGCCGGCCATAAAGTTAGGATATTCTGCAATCACTTTGGAATAGTCACTGATAGCTCCCCGGTAATCCCCCGTCTGCGCACGTAACAAACCACGATTGAAAATGGCCATCATATTATCCGGTTCCATCTTCAACACAAAATCAAAATCCTCTATCGCCCGGTTGTCATCGCCTACCTGGGCACGCAGCAGACCGCGGTTGTAGTGCCCGAGAAAATTATTCGGATCAATATCCAAAGCCAAATCATAGTCACTCATGGCGCCTCTCAAATTATTCTGATGGAAACGCGCCAAGGCACGGTTGATATAGTTACCGGCATTCTTTGCACTCAGATGGATAGACTGGTCCAAATCAGCTTCAGCCTCTTTATACTTTCCCTGCTGGAGACGTACAATGGCTCTTGCCCCCCATCCGTCCGGGTCATAACGGTCCATATCAATAGCTTTGTCAAAATCACGCAAAGCTTGTATCGTATCGTTCTGTTTCAGGGAGACTTCCCCGCGCATCAGATAGGCACGCGTATATTTGGGGGCAATTGTCAGAAGCGTACCCAAATCTTCCTTAGCCGCCTCATAATCTTCTTTCTGAATATGGCAAAGGGAAAGATTATGCCAAAGCACCACATTCTCCGGATCGTATTTGATAGCGGTTTTATAATCTTCAATCGCCTCGTCAAACTTGTTCTGACGGATACGTGCCAATCCTCTGATCTGGTAAGCACCTACCACAAAAGGATTTCTTTGAATCGCAGCATCACAATCACTCTCCGCTCCCTGATAGTCATCCAAATTGATTTTTGCCAGTCCACGGAAGAAATAAGGCTCATATAAATAAGGTTTCGCGTTGATTACCTGATTAAAATATTGGATAGAAAGCACGTAATCCTCAAAATACAATGCATTCCGAGCAATGGTCATCACCCGTTCCGTATTGATTTGCGCATACAACAATGTGGGTAACAGCAAAATAGCTGTCAGTATTTTTCTTATCATCTTGTTTTATAAATGCTTGTAAACGAAACAAAAGTAACGTTTTTCGTTTACTTGTCAGGATTAGCGGAACACTTTTTATATTTTTTGAGCCTTTTATACCATATTATATGGTTGACTTATTTCTTTACGGTTTTCACCTTATAAGTGCAGTGTGCCTTGCCCTTCAACATGGCATTCAGTTTTCCTTTAATCATCTGCTTGCGCAACGGAGACAAATGGTCGATGAACATCTTTCCTTCCAGATGGTCGAACTCGTGCTGCATCACGCGTGCCAGGTAGCCTTCGATAATCTCATCGTGCGGTTCCAGATTCTCGTCCAGGTACTGCACACGTATTTTGTTGCCACGCTTCACCGACTCATGAATACCGGGAAGGCTCAAGCACCCCTCGTCCATAGAAACCTCCTCACCGGACACCTCCAAAATATGGGCATTGATATACGCCTTGCGGAAATCTTTATATTCTGGCATATCTTCGGAAAGTACATCCAAATCGATTACCACCACGCGGATGGGAAGCCCAATCTGCGGTGCTGCAAGTCCTACGCCTTCGGCATGGTCCATCGTTTCAAACATATTCTCAATAAGCTCTTTCAAATTCGGATAGTCCGGGGCAATATCCTCTGCTACCTTTCTCAATACGGGCTGACCGTACACATAAATGGGTAAAATCATTTCCTTTACTACAAATTACTAATTACAAATTATTTTCTATACATTATAAAAAGGAGAAACGTTTGTTCTCCAAATAAGTTTGCAGAATAATAGTTGCACTGATTTCATCCACCAGTGCTTTATTTTGGCGGTCTTTCTTTTTCAATCCAGCCTCAAGCATCGTCCGATGAGCCAGAACAGAAGTAAAACGCTCGTCTACATATTCAACCGGCATGTCAGGCAGTTTCTTCTTCAGCGAACGGACAAAAGGTTCGATATTCTTCATGTTTTCCGAAGCCTCATTATTCATCTGCTTAGGAAGGCCTACCAAGATACGCTCTACCGGCTCCTTAGCCACATAATCAAGAAGAAACTGCAACAATTGGTGTGTAGGCACAGTTGTCAGTCCATTCGCAATCATCTGCAATGTATCACTCACGGCTATTCCCGTACGTTTCCGACCGTAGTCTATGGCTATTATTCTACTCATAATGGGCTACAAAATTACGATTAAAATTTGAATTCCGCCGTTAATCTTACATATATAATACAGAAAAAAGGGATGTCTGATAGTATCAAACATCCCTCCGCTGATTTTTTCATTAATTATTTCAAATGAATTTTGTATGTCAGCCCTCCCGTGAAATATTTCATCCTCTGCATTT